>DKLF01000148.1:8176-10894 GCA_002455655.1 Oscillibacter sp. UBA6647
CACGGAAATTCCCATTATTCAAAAGGACATCATCGCCCAGTGTGCCGCCGCAGGAAAGCCTGTCATCACCGCCACTCAAATGCTGGACTCCATGATGGAAAACCCCCGCCCCACCCGGGCGGAAATCACCGACGTGGCCAACGCCATTTATGACGGCACCTCCGCCATCATGCTCTCCGGAGAAACAGCCGCGGGCAAATACCCGGTGGACGCAGTGAAAACCATGGATGCCATCGCTCTGCGCACGGAGTCCGATATTAACTATGCCAAGCGGATGCGCAGTGCCGACGGGGACCACCGCCTCTCCATTGCCGCCGCCACAGCCCACGCCGCCTGCACCACCGCCGCCGATGTGGGAGCGGACGCCATTATCACCGTCAGCCAGCGAGGCACCACCGCCCGGCTGGTCAGTCGCTTCCGTCCCGTCACACCGGTGATTGCCTGTCTGCTGGACGAACGCGTTCAGCGCCACATGGCTCTGAGTTGGGGCGTCATCCCCATTCTGATGCCCGTGGCCGGAGATTCCGATGAGCTGGTAGACTTCGCCGTGGAGACCGCCGAAGCCGCCGGGCTTGTAAAGCAGGGCTCTTTGGTGGTGGTCACCGCAGGCGTGCCTGTGGGCATCCCCGGTACCACCAATATGATCCGGGTCCATCTGGTGGGCGGCGCACTGTTTACCGCTGTGGGTGTTGGCCGGGGAAAGGCCTCCGGCCCCCTGTGCGTGTGCCGCACGCCGGAGGAGGTCGCAGAAAAGGCCCGTCCGGGCTGCGTGTTGGTGGTTCCCTTCACCACCAATGACATGCTCTCCGTCATGCGTACCTGCGCCGCCGTCATCAGCGAGGAATCCGGTGCAAACAGCCATGCCGCCACCGTGGGCCTGGCTCTGGACAAGCCGGTCATCGTGGGCGCGGGCGGGGCCACTCATATCCTCATCGACGGGATGCAGGTGAGTGTGGACTGCGCCCACGGCACGGTTCAGCGTCTCCCCGGATAAGCGTCCCTGAAAACCGCGTCCGGACCCATCCTCGCAATGGAAGCACTTCCCCTTCGAACAATATAACATCGGGCACGGGGAAATCAATTCCCCGTGCCCTCGCTTTTTAGATGTTCATTTCCTTATGAAGAGTGAAAAAATCTTTCCGTTTCGCTGTGCGGAGTTTTTATCGCACCTGCTCCAGCTCAGGGCTTTTCCTTTTCCAAAACCGCATCGGCGGACGCTTCTTCCCCGCCGGCATCCTTCACGGGCGCTTCCGCCTCCGGCTCAAAACCGTTTTCTTCCGAAGCTTCCGCATTTGTCCCGGACGCATTCTCCTCCACGCCGGACACTTCCGCTTCAGTCGCAGAAGTGATTTCCTCCGTCCCGGCCATCTCCGTCTCCGCTCCAGAATCCGCCGCCAGAGCGGCTCGCTCCATCTGCCGGACCCACAAATCGCTGCCGTCCTTTTTCCGAATCACGATGTTGTAAAACAGGGCCGCCGCCGCGCACACCGCCAGCACCAGGCTCAGCGCCTGAGAAACCCGGATGGGCGCGCCAAAGATCGTCCAGTCAAAGAGGTACAGGCTGTCCGTCCGCAGCCCCTCAATCCATGCGCGGCCAAGGCCGTACCACAGGAAATAGAAGCAGGCGCTCTCCCCGTCAAACCGGCGAGCCTTGCTGACGATAAACAGCACCAGCAAAAGCCCCACCAGATTCCAAAGGCTCTCGTAGAGGAACGTGGGGTGCACCTCCACAGACTGGTACTTACTCACCCATAGCTGCATCCGCCACGGAAGGTCGGTGGCCGCGCCAAAGGCCTCCCGGTTAATGAAGTTGCCCCAGCGCCCGATACTCTGGCCCAGAAATAGGCCCATGACACAAAGGTCCACCATGGCGGCAAACTTCAGCTTTTTGATTCTGCAATAGACATAGGTCACCAGAATGCCCACGATTACCGTTCCGTAGATGGCAATGCCGCCGTCCCACACGGCCAGCATCCGCAGCCAGTCGAACCCGCCGTCCGCGTTGCGGTACAAATCCAGATAAAAAATCACATAGTAAATGCGGGAGCCGATGATGCAAAGGGGCGTGGCCCAGAGAATCATGTCCAGCACATTGTCCTCCGTCAGACCAAACCGCTTGGCCTGCTTCATGCAAAGATACAGCCCCGCCAGCAACCCCAGCGCCAAAATGATGCCGTACCAGTAAATACCGTGCCCGATGTGAAGCGCCACAGGGTCGGGATCGATCTCAAACCCGCCGAACAATCCCGGAAACCCGATGGGCATATCACTCAGTGCTTTCAAATTTGTCAAAACAGAAACTTCCTTTCGCCGCGCCTTATTTCGGCTGAATCACGGACATCGCCGCGCGGTCCTCCGTCAGCTCGTCCCGGATAAATCCCCGGACGTCCTCTTCGGTGATGCCGTCAAAGGCTTCGGGGAATTTCAGCGCGTCATAGCCCGCAAAATGCCCCTCCGTCAGCGACACGGCGATGCTTTCAAAGGAGTTCATGCTCCGCAGCATCGTGCCGAAGGCCGCCTTGCGCACCCGCTCGTAAAAGTCATGGTCCAGCCCATCCGCCGCAAGGCGCCGGGCCTCTTTTTTAATCTCCGCAGCCACTGCGTTCACGTCCCGGCTGTCGCCTCCCGCGTAGAGATAGGCCGTGTCGGGCATCATCTCAAACGCGCCGCCGAAGCTCCCGTTGATTAGTCCCTGTTCATACAGCCGCTGATACAGCG
>DKLF01000148.1:11071-17726 GCA_002455655.1 Oscillibacter sp. UBA6647
CGCTGATACAGCGGACTGGAATCCCCCAGCAGTAAATCGCTCGCCATACCCCCAATCAGGCTTCGCCGGAGAAAATCCTCTCCCTGCGCCGAGGGCGTACACTTAAAGCCCAGCAGGAATTGGGGCATGGAAACCTCCATCCTCCGGCTGACCTCCCGTTGCGCCACGCCCGCAGGCTCTTCCCCATGGTCCCTTGGGATGGCAGGGCCGCTTTCCTTCGGCAGAATAGACGCGGCAATTTCCTTCACCCGCTCCGCATCCACGTTCCCCACCACCGTCAAAACCATGTTTTCCGGTGTGTAGAACGCCTTGTGGCAGTCATACAGCGTCTTGGCCGTAATCTCGCGAATGCTCTCCACACTGCCCGCGATGTGAGTCTTCGCGGTGTTGTTGTGATACAGCGCCCCCATCATTCCGGCATAAACCCGCCAGTCGGGATTATCCTCAATCATCCGGATTTCCTGAGAGATAATGCCCTGCTCCTTTTCAACGCTCTCGTCCGTAAAATATGGGACCGAGACAAAGGACAGCAGAATTTTCAGATTTTCCTCAAACTTCTCCGTGGAGTCGAAGTAATACCCCGTCATGGCGTTGGAGGTAAACGCGTTGGGCTCCGCCCCGTTTTTCGCCAAATCCTGAAGCGCATTGCCCTCCTCGGTGTCAAACATCTTGTGCTCCAGATAGTGGGCGATGCCGGCCGGAGTGTCCATCCACGTTCCATTCAGTTGAAAGCGGGTGTCCATCCCGCCATATCGTGTGGCAAAAAAGGCATAGCTTTTTGCAAAGTCCGGCTTGTAAACTACGTTGATCGGCAGGCCGTTGGGCAGCACCTCCCGGTAAACGGTTTCACCAATGCGCTGATAAAGCTCCTTTTTCATGCTCCGGCCTCCTCTCCCTTAAGAAAATACACAGTGTCCAGCGATACGGACCCCATGGCCTCCCGGATACGCTCAGGCGTCACGGCGCGAACGCCCGCGGCCAGCTCCTCCGGCGTATCCTCCCGGCCCGAAGCCATCCGCCCCAGCCAGAAATTCTCCAGCTTGCCCTGAGAATCTCCGATGGTGGCATAGGCGTTGCACAGCGTGCTTCGCGCCCCCTCCAGCTCCCAGTCGTCCAGTGCGCCGTCCTGCACGGCCTTGAGCTGAATCAGGATTTCGCCGTACGCCCGCTGGAAATTTTCAAATTCAATGCCCGAGGACACGGTAATCACGCCCTTTTCCCTGTGAAGCTGGGACGAGGCGTAATAGCAAAGGGACAGTTTTTCCCGCACGTTCATAAACAGCTTGGAATTGCTGCTGCCGCCAAATAGGGTGTTCCCCATCAGCAGCGCGGAAAAGTCGTCGCTGCCGCAGGCAAAGCCCATGCCCAGCTTTCCCTGGGTCACGTCCATGGCGTCGGTAATGCGCAAAGCTTCGGCTCTTGCCGTGTGAGGCAATGTCTTAGGCAGAGGGGACACCGTCGTGCGGGGAAGGACGGACAGCGCCTTGGAAAGCGCGTCCGCAACCCGGGCAGGCTCCGCGCCGCCGCAATAAAACAGCTCCAGCGGAGCGGCGGAAATCATCTTGAGATAGGCCCCATACACCTGCTCCCCCGTCAGCGCCTCCGCCGTCTTTTCGTCGCCGAACCGACTCACGCCATAGGCCTCTCCGGCACACATCTCCTGTAAAAGCCGCAGGTCGGCATAGTCCCGCTTGTCGTTGAGAATACTGCGGATCGCGTCCACCAGATTTGTCCGCTCGCTGTCCACATACTCAGGCAGAAACCTGCCGTTCTTCATGGCCGGGTCACAGATCACCTGCCCCAATAGCTCCGCCACCGGCTCCAGAAGCTTCTCCCCCCCGGGCGTAAACGCGTCGTCAATCAGACTGGCCACAAAGCCCACGCACTGGCGCTCTCCTTTTTTGCGTACCGTGTAGTCAAGCTCCGCTCCATACAGCCTGTCCAACTCCGCCCCCAGCGCGCCCATGTCCGGGCACCGGGCGCAGCCCCTGCGCAGCACCGCCGGCAACAGCGCCTGAACCGCCGCCGTCTCCTCCCGAATAGGGGTCATGAATTGAGCGGAGAGCAAGTCAGTCTTAAATTTCCGCGCAGGCATGCAGGTGAGGTGCACTCCCTCCGCAAGCTTTGTTCTGGTTTCTTTCAATTTCAGGCTCCTTCCTGTCGTTTCAAATAGATATAGTATACCACAGTCTCGGCGGGTTATTGTGGCATATATGTTAAATCGTGTCAGTTTGTATCATTGGATATTCTACCGTAAGCGCAAGGCCCTCTTGGCAGAATCGGCCATTCTTTTCAGTTTCCCAAAAGCCGAAAGCAAACCGCTGAAATCAAAGCATTCCGCCTGTTACTCGGCTAGTATACCGTATTCTCTCCGCAAATTCAAACTCTATTTTGGCTGACCTTGGAAAATATAAACCGTCTTTTTTCTCCGCCGGGTGCGGCAGGTCGCCCAGCGGTAAAGCATCTTTTCCTCCCCGTCCGTCTTTTTATCCCACACACCGGCAAAGCACCCGCAAAAAATTCCCCCGTGCCACCTTCTCCAGCTCTTCCCGGTTCAGGCCCAGCCGCTTCAAGCATTCAAAAAAATTTGGAATCCGGGCCGCGTCCTCCAGTCCCGGCGTACGCGGCTTGTCCTCCTCCCCCTCCAAAAACTCGCAGAAATCAAACCCACAGCCCACATGGTCAATTCCCATCACCTCAATCATATGGGCGGTGTGAAGCGCCAGCGTCTCCGCCGTCTGCTTGGCGGGGTCGGCATGCACAAAATCGTGAAAGACGTTCACTCCCACCACGCCTCCTGCGTCGCGGATAGCCCGTAGCTGCCGGTCCGTCAGATTCCGGGGCACATCACACAAGGCCCTGCAATTGGAATGGGACGCGACAAACGGTCCCTCTGTCAGCTTCGCCACATCCCAAAACCCCGTTTCGTTCAGGTGGGATACATCCAGCAGCATTCCCTTCTTCTGCAATCGGCGCACTGTCTGCTTCCCAAGCTCGGTCAGCCCGTAATCCTCACCGGACATCGCTCCGGCCCCCAGCGCGTTGGCCTCATTCCATGTCAGCATGGCGTGCCGCGCACCCAAATCGTAATATGTGTCAAGCCACGCCGGGTCCTCCCCCGCGCAGGCCATCCCCTCCACGCCCATGTAGACATAAAAAACGTCCTCCAGCCGCGCTTCCAGCATTTCTTTATAGGTATGAACAATGCGAAAACCCGTCGATTCGGCGATTTCCTCCCGGATGCAGTCCATCATCTGCCGGGTGCGGGCCGCGTGGTCCGCGTCGTGAGGAGGGTCTACCCAAATGGCAAAAATACCGCCCTCCACCCCGCCTTTTTTTAGCCGAGCCAGATGGTGATTGCAAAAAACATTTTTCTCTCCCCGCATCCGCCGTACCGTCACGTCGGTCCAGATGTCGGAATGTGCGTCAAAAACCATATTTTCCTCCTTTTTATATTGCGCCAAAACGTCTTTTGAGAAGGCGATTGCGCCCATTGCCGTTCCAGCTTTATACCAAGTCCCATTTTTCAGGACTTCTAAAATTTTCTTCCCTTTTTCCCTTGACTTTTCGCCCGAATTCCTGTAAACTGAATGTCGTTGTAAAGTCAAATAACTTTACAAGTATTCGGTAAGGGGGCGTTTTCTTTGAAAAATCAAACCTATCGCATGACCATGCTCTACGATTTTTATGGGGAGCTGCTCACTGCCCGGCAGCGCGAATTTTTTGACTACTATTATAATAACGACCTATCCCTGTCGGAGATCGCGGAAAACGCAGGCATTTCCCGTCAGGGCGTCCGGGATGTGATTGTCCGGGCGGAAGGCGTGATGCAGGAAATCGAGGACAAAACGGGTCTCATCCGCCGGTTCGAACAGCTTCGCGCGCAGGTGGACGGGCTTTGTGCCGCCGCTGCGGAAATTAAGGCGCTGAACCGCCGGTATGAGGACCCCCGCCTTGGGGAGCTGGCCGATACGGTGGCAGTTGCCGCCAATGCGCTCAGGGAGTAAAAGATGGCATTTGAGGGACTTACAGAAAAACTGAACGCCGCCTTTAAACGGCTGCGTGGCAAGGGCCGCCTGTCGGAGGCCGACGTGAAGGAAGCCATGCGGGAGGTCCGTCTGGCCCTTCTGGAAGCTGACGTAAGCTACAAGGTGGTTAAGGACTTTGTTGGAAAGGTCACGGAGCGTGCCGTCGGCAGCGATGTACTGGACAGCCTGACCCCCGCCCAGCAGGTCATTAAAATTGTGAACGAGGAGCTTACCGCCCTGATGGGCGGCACGGACTCCCGCCTGATCATGGCCAACAGCGGGCCGACCGTGGTGATGCTGGTGGGCCTTCAGGGCGCGGGTAAAACCACCAACGGCGCGAAGCTTGCGGGCTATCTGCGCAAGATGTACGGCAAGCGGCCTCTGCTCGTGGCCTGCGACGTATACCGTCCCGCCGCCGTGGAACAGCTCAAGGTCGTGGGCGGCCAGCTTGATTTGCCCGTGTACGACGAGGGACAGGGCGATCCGGTCAAAATTGCGGAAAACGCGCTGCGCCACGCACGGGACCACGGCAACGATCTGGTTCTTCTGGATACCGCCGGGCGGCTCCATATTGACGACACGCTGATGGACGAGCTTCGGCGGATGAAAACCGCCGTCCGTCCCAACGATATTCTCCTCGTGGTGGACGCCATGACCGGTCAGGACGCAGTAAACGCCGCCTCCGCCTTTGACGAGGCGCTGGGTATCGATGGCGTGGTCCTCACCAAGCTGGACGGCGACGCCCGGGGCGGCGCGGCCCTCTCCATCCGAGCCGTCACGGGAAAGCCCGTGAAATTCGCGGGCACCGGGGAAAAGCTGGACATGATCGAGCCGTTCCACCCTGACCGCATGGCCTCCCGCATTCTCGGCATGGGCGACATGCTGACACTGATTGAAAAGGCCGAACAGAATTATGACGAAAAGCAGGCCAAAAAGCTTCAGGAAAAACTGCGCAAAAGCAGCTTCACGCTGGAGGATTATCTGGACCAGCTCCGCCAGCTTCGAGGCATGGGCGATCTGAGCCAGATTGCCGGGATGCTGCCGGGCATGGGCGATAAGCTGCAAGGCGCCACCGTGGACGAAAAGGCACTCTCCCATACGGAGGCCATCATCCTCTCCATGACGCCCCGAGAGCGGGAAAACCCCGATCTTTTAAATGCCAGCCGCAAGCGGCGCATCGCCGCGGGCAGCGGCTGCCCGGTGGTGGAGATCAACCGGCTTTTAAAGCAGTTTGAAATGGTCCGGGATTTGACAAAGCAGGTTTCCCGGGGCCGGTTCACCGGCTTTGGCGGCATGGGCCACGGCCCGGGCAAGAAGAAGCGTAAAAAAAAGTAACACTCGTTCAAGTATATAAGTGCAGCCGCATTTATAGATAAAATTTCTGACAATTTTTTTGGAGGTACACATTTATGGTTAAGATTAGACTGCGCCGCCTCGGCGCCAAAAAGGCTCCTTTTTATCGTTTGGTGGTGGCCGATTCCCGCTTCCCCCGGGACGGCCGCTTCATTGAGGAAATCGGCACCTACAACCCCTGCGTCAGCCCCGCCGAAATCAAGATTGACACTGAGCGTGCCCAGGCCTGGATTAAGTCCGGTGCCCAGCCCACCGACACGGTGCGGGCTTTGCTGAAAAAAGTGGAAGTCCTCTAAGCCGGAGGGCAGATATGAAGGACTTGCTGCTCTATATCGCCAGAAACCTCGTGGACGATCCTGACGCCGTTTCCGTCACGGAAATTCCCGGCGAGCAGGAGCTGACGTTGGAGCTGCGCGTCGCCCCCGACGACATGGGCAAGGTCATCGGCCGTCAGGGTCGCATCGCAAAGGAGATACGCACCGTGGTGCGCTCCTATGCCCAGCGTACCGGTACTAAGGTTTCCGTGGATATCATGGACTGACGAATCAACAAAGGGAGCGGTGCTGTCTGCACCGCTCTTTTTTATTCGCCTGTTTTGCGGGACTCGGCTTTACAACTCTCCGTTCCGCTTTTTCATCAGCCGGACAAATTCCGACAGGGCCAGCAGCACAGCGCCATAGACCGCAAACGTGATCCACGTACTCAACGCCGCCATAATTGAAAAGTTGGCGTATTCCCCCATGGTTTGTCTGCCCATGAAAAAGCCCATAAGAAGCCCCAATCCCCAAACCACGATTGCCAGCACAAACAAAAGCTGATAAACCGGCCAGACGGGCCAGTCCTTTTTCGTCTTTCTCTCCACCTCGTCGCACAGCGCGGCGTATTCCTCGTCCGTCACCTCCAGAGGTTCTTTTCGGCAGCGCTCCGCATTTTCAAAATCCGGATACTCCTTCTCGTCTCCGCCCTCCGGCATGGGAATGACGCGATACAGCCCCAGCTCAAGCAAAAATGACCTCTGCGCCTTACTTCGGGCTTCGTCCCGCTCCTGCCTGCTCCGATTTAAAAATTCCTCAACCTCTTTTTTCACGGCAAATTCACCCCTTCCCTTTTTCTTTATCATAGCCGCCCCGCCGCCCCTTGTCAATCCGGCGTGGGTTGGGTATAATACTTTTATATCATCCTGTGAAACTTCCGGAAGGAGTTACAAATGAAACTGGACTTTATTCAAATCGGCCGCATTGTCAACGCCCACGGTATCCGCGGCGAGGTAGATC
>DKLF01000052.1 GCA_002455655.1 Oscillibacter sp. UBA6647
ATATTTTGATGATCCGGCGTTTTTGTCTCACAAGGCCATGCTGGAGGAGAACTATACCCGACCGGCGGAGAGTGTGTTGTTTTTATAAGAGAAGTCTTTCGGACGCGCGGCGATGCAATCGCCGCGCGTCTGTTTTTTGTAGAAGCCTTGGCTTCACCGGGGAAGAAAGCTCCGTTCCGGCAAACGAAGTTTGCCGTTTCGTATTCTCCTGAGCAGCCGGATTCGCCGGGTATTGACTGAATATTTTTGTTTTTCAGCGTAGGGCAAAGCTGGGATTTTTTTGTCTCTTTTTGGATTAACCCGCTTCCGATTAGGAAGCGGATTGATTTTGTGTCGGGTCAGGCTGTTTCCGCATAATCTGTGGATGAGAACAGATTTGGAGGAGACAATATGGCTACTGTAACCAATTTTTTTCTCGGCGCCAATGGCGGAGCCGGATTTCAAAGCCTGTTTGACCGCTTGGTCGGAGAAGATACATATGACCTGATGATTTTAAAAGGGGGCCCCGGTGTTGGAAAATCCACGTTTTTAAGAATTTTGGGAGAGGCAATGGAGGGGGCCGGAGAGCGGGTGGAGTATCTTTGGTGCAGCGGCGACCCGGATTCGCTGGACGGAATTTACCTGCCTGACATGGGCTGCGCGGCGGTGGACGGCACGCCGCCCCACACCATGGAGCCCCGCTATGCGGCGGCGGTGGAGCGAATTGTGGATTTGGGCCGGTTCTACGACCTGACGGCGGCAAAGGCCGCTCGGGAAGAAATCGTGACCCTGATCCGGAAAAACAAGGAGGCTGTGGCCGGGGCTTACCGCTGCCTGAAGGCGGCGCGGGAAGTGGAGCTGGAGACGGTAACAGATGCGGGGCGATGTTTTGACCTCCAGCGGGCAAACCGGCGGCTGGACGGGATTATTGCACGGGAGCTGCGCAAAAAGGGAGATCAGCCCGGCAAGACGGATTGGCGCTTTTTGGGCGGAGTTACTTTCCGGGGGACCGTATGGCGGTTTGACAGCATAGAGACTCTTTGTCCCAAGGTTTATGAACTGGCAGACCGCTGGGAATTGGCGGGCCCGCTTTTGGAACGGCTGCGCAAGACTGCGTCGGACCAAGGCTGGGACACGATTGCCTGCCCGTCTCCCGAAGAGCCGGGACGGCTGGAGCATTTGTTGATTCCCGGTCTGGGACTTGGCTTTGTCACCTCCCGGCCCGGAATGGAGTACGAGGGAAAGCCTTTCCGCCGCATCCGTCTGGACGCGTTGACCCGGACGGAGGAGAGGGGGAGAGAGCGGCTGCTGCGGAGAATGTCCGCCTCCCTGCGGGAAGAAGCCGTCTCCGCTCTGCGGGACGCCAAGGACACTCACGATGTGTTGGAGGCGATTTACAACCCCTATGTGGACTTCGACGGTGTCCGGGCGCTGGCAGCTATTGAAACGGGACGGCTTTTAAGCTGGCAGAGCCGCCGTTAGGTGTTGCAAAAGCGGCGTATGTCCGCTATACTTAATACAACAAGAGATTTACGAAGGAAAGGGAAGTGGTTCTGTGGAAGACGGCTTTTCCGTAAAATTTATCGCCCGTATTCAAAGCGATTTTCAAACAAAATTTGGCGTTCCCCGCCAGAGCGGGTTGGTGGAAGAGCTGGAGAGCCGCGTGATATTTCTCCCGGAGTACCGCAACCCCGACGCGCTGCGGGGGCTGGAGGGCTTTTCCCATCTGTGGCTGATCTGGC
Organism: Oscillibacter sp. UBA6647; assembly: GCA_002455655.1. Taxonomy (GTDB): domain Bacteria; phylum Bacillota; class Clostridia; order Oscillospirales; family Oscillospiraceae; genus Oscillibacter. Next base: position 1,722 of record DKLF01000052.1, read on the forward strand.
AGTTTTCCGAATCTGTGCGGGCGGGCTGGTCGCCCACGGTGCGGCCGCCCCGGCTGGGGGGGAACGCCCGCATGGGCGTGTTTGCCACACGGTCGCCCTTTCGCCCCAATCCGATTGGCCTTTCCTGCGTAAAGCTGCTGGGCATTGAGGAGAGCGGATCTGACGGCTGTATTCTCCGGGTGGCGGGAGCCGATTTGATGGACGGCACGCCGATTTTGGACATCAAGCCCTATGTCCCCTATGTGGACGCCCACCCGGAGGCCACGGGCGGCTTTGCACCCTCTGCCCCGGAGCGGAAGCTGACGGTGGAGTGCCCACCGGAGGTGCTGGAACTTCTTCCGGAAGGGAGCAGGGCAGCCCTGATGGGCGTTTTGGCCGAGGATCCCCGGCCCGCCTATCAGGACGATCCGGGACGGGTGTACGGCTTCGGCTTTGCCGGGGCCGAGGTGAAATTCACCGTGGATGGGAACCGGCTTACGGTGCTCTCTGTCATAAAAAATTAACACACGGCGGCTTGACAGACGCAATTTCAGGTGCTATATTAGCAATAATCATACCAAAAGGCTTGGAAAAGGACATCGTTCGGGAAAGACACCAGAGAGGGGCCGCGCTTGCTGCAAGCGGCCCTTGCCGGAACCGAAGCGACACCGCCTTGGAGCCGCCCGCCGAAAGGGGAAACCCAAGTAGAACGGGACGGGACCTCCCGTTACAGAGGACACGAGCGGCGTCTATTTGGGCGCAAGCAGGGTGGAACCGTGGAATACGAATTCGTATCTCACCCCTGATTTTTCAGGGGTGAGATTTTTTGTCGTCAAAAATCTCCGGCGGCGCGTCCGCGTGCCGTCCCGGCCCCAATTTGAGGAGGAATTGAAATGTCTGAAGCAAATGAGAAGCAGTTTACCTTTGAAGACCCGGCCTACCGCAAAACCTATTGGCACACCTGCTCCCACGTCATGGCGCAGGCGGTGAAGCGCCTGTATCCCGAGGTGAAGCTGGCCATCGGCCCCTCCATCGACGAGGGCTTTTATTACGATCTGGATTCTCCCGTTCCCTTCACTCCTGAGATGATGGAGCAGATTGAGGCCGAGATGCGGAAAATCTGCAAGGAAAAGCTGAAGCTGGAGCGCTCCGAGATGCCCCGGGCTGACGCCATCAAGTTCATGGAGGAAAAGGGCGAGCCTTATAAGGTGGAGCTGATCAACGACCTGCCGGAGGATGCGGTGATCTCCTTCTACAAGCAGGGCGAGTTCATCGACCTGTGCGCCGGCCCCCATCTGGACTCCACCGGACGCATCAAGGGCAACGCCATCAAGCTCACCGCCTGCAACGCCGCCTATTGGCGGGGTGATTCCAACCGCCAGACCCTTCAGCGGATTTACGGCATTGCCTTCCCCAAAAAGGAGGAGCTGGACGCGTATCTGGAGCGCATTGAAGAGGCCAAGCGCCGGGACCACCGCAAGCTTGGCAAGGAGCTGGGTCTGTTTGCGCTGATGGACGAAGGCCCCGGCTTCCCCTTCTTCCTGCCTAAGGGCATGGTCCTGCGCAATACTTTGCTGGACTACTGGCGTCAGGTTCATAAGAAATACGGCTATGTGGAGATTTCCTCTCCTATTATTTTGAATCAGGAGCTGTGGCACCGCTCCGGCCACTGGGACCATTACAAGGACAACATGTATACCACCGTCATTGATGGAGAGGATTACGCCGTCAAGCCGATGAACTGCCCGGGCGGCATGCTGGTGTATAAGACCGAACCTCACTCTTACCGCGATTTGCCGCTGCGCATGGCTGAGCTGGGTTTGGTTCACCGGCACGAACTTTCCGGTGCGCTGCACGGTCTGTTCCGCGTCCGCTGCTTCACGCAGGACGACGCCCATATCTTCATGACATGGGATCAGATGGAGCAAGAAATTCAAAACGTGGTTCGCCTGTTTGACGAGGTGTACTCCGTCTTCGGACTGAGCTATCAGATCGAGGTTTCCACCATGCCGGAGGATCACATCGGCGAGAAGGAAACCTGGGACTATGCCACCGAGACGCTGAAAAAGGCCATCGAGCACATGGGTAAGGAATACGTCATTAACGAGGGCGATGGAGCCTTCTACGGCCCGAAGCTGGACTTCCATCTGGCGGACTCGCTGGGCCGGACCTGGCAGTGCGGCACGATTCAGCTTGATATGCAGATGCCCGAGCGTTTTGATCTTGAATATGTGGGTGAGGACGGCCAGAAACACCGGCCTGTCATGATCCACCGTGTGGTGCTGGGCTCTATCGAGCGGTTCATTGGCGTGATTATCGAACACTTTGCCGGTGCGTTCCCCACCTGGCTCAGCCCCGTGCAGGTGAAGATTCTCACCATTACCCAGCGGGCGGACGAATACGCCAAGCAGGTGGCCGCCGCGCTGGAGGCACAGGGCTTCCGGGTAGAGGTGGACCTGCGGAACGAAAAAATCGGCAAAAAAATTCGCGAGGCCCAACTGGAGAAGGACCCCTTCATGCTGGTGGTGGGCGACAAGGAGGCCGAAAGCGGCCAGGTGGCGGTTCGTCACCGGTCCGACGGCGACCTTGGCGTGATGTCGCTGGAGGCGTTTACCGCGCAGCTAAAGGAATTGGTGGACAGCAGAGCCGCCAAGTAAGGAAATTGAGAAGAACGCCGCGTCCGGTTTGCGGACGCGGCGTTCTGGAAAATCAGGGAGATGCAGAGCGCTTTGTAGAAACTGCCGGAAACGGACGAAAGATTTACGCAAAAGCTGTGGCGTTTTCCGAAAAGAAAGAAACCGCCGGATTTTCGTTGCGGCGGAGCTTTGCGGGGTAGTATACTGAATCAAATAAAAATTTGCGGACGC
>DKLF01000072.1 GCA_002455655.1 Oscillibacter sp. UBA6647
TACTGGGTTTGAAAATTCTCCTGATGCGGCGGGTCTGGCCGATGCTTCGCGTCCCCGAAAACCGCGAAGCAGGCGCGGAGTAATCGCGCGGGGCATTCCTGCGGAAAAGAACTTTTGTCCATCACATCATGGACACAAACAGTCTCCGGCGTTTTTAACGCCGGAGACTGTTATACATTTTGTATTTTCTTGGCGAAAAATCACTTTCCGTACATAAACAAATCGCATTTCAGCATTCCGTTGTAGAGCTTGCGCTTTTTGTCCGCCTGTTTGCCAAACGACCGCTCAAACTCCGTATGGGACGAAAGCACCAGCACCCGCCACTTGGGCGGCAAGTCCCGACAGGCCGCGCCGAAGACGCGGTAAAGCGCCTCAGCCTCGCTCCGCTCCATCAGCCGCTCGCCATAAGGCGGGTTGGTGACCAGTTGGCCGTATTCGCTGTCCCGGTGAAATTTTGCCGCATCGGCCACTTCAAAGTGGACGCAGTCTCCCACACCGGCAAGCTCCGCATTATGCCGCGCCAGCTCCACCGCCGCCGGGTCGATGTCGCCGCCCCAGATATCGTAGGTCCCGTGAAACTCCCGGTCCCGCGCCTCCTGCGCCGCGTCCTGCCAAAGCTTTGCGTCCATGTTTTTCCACTTCTGGGCGGAAAAGCTTCGATTCAGGCCCGGAGCGCGGTTTTTAGCGATGAGTGCCGCCTCGATGGCAATCGTGCCGGAGCCGCAGAAGGGGTCGCAGAAGGGGTCCCGGCCCCGGTAACGGGACAGTGTCACCAGCGCCGCCGCCAGCGTTTCCCGCAGCGGCGCAACCACGCCCTGCGCCCGATAGCCACGCTTGTAAAGCCCCTCGCCGGAGGTATCCAGATACACCGTGGCCACGTCCCGTACGATGGCAAACTGAAGCTGATAGCGACTCCCCGTCTCCGGCAGCATCTCCATGCCGTATTTCTCCCCCAACCGCTTGGCGGATGCCTTTTTCACAATCGCCCGACACGCGGGAACAGAGTGTAGCTGGGAATTCAAGGAATAGCCCTTTACAGGAAATTCACCGTCCTTGGGAATATAGTCCTCCCAAGGGAGAGCGTAAACGCCCTGAAACAGGGCCTCAAAGTCCTTGGCGGGAAAGCTGCCCAGCTCCATCAAAACCCGCGCCCCGCAGCGCAGGTTCATATTCAGCCGGGCAATGTCCGCCTGAGTTCCCAGACAGTGGACCCGGCCATTCTCCGCCCGGACCTCCTGCAAATTCAACCGTTTCATTTCGTCCGCCACCAGACTTTCCAGTCCGAACAGGCAGGGTACCGTCAGCGTCATGGGCCGCGCCTCCTTTAAGTGTTTAAAATGTCTGCATCACTATACCAGATTTTCAAAAAATGTGCAACGCGGCAAACTTAAAAATTCTGGGCCGCGCCAAAAATGTGCTTTTATCTTGAAACCTTTCAGTCTCTCTATCCGTCTAATTTATAAAAACAAATTTTTCCGCGTGCATACCAGAATCAACCGCCTTGCGGGGCTGGTATTTTTCCCGAAGATGTGATACAATGAATGTATGAACTATAAATCATTTCTTTTTTATTGATTCTACCCCGTCGAATGCTTTCCAAAGGAGGTTTTTTTAATGATGATTTGGATTTGGCTGGGCGCCATAGTGCTCTTCGGCGTGGCGGAAGCCGCCACTGCGGGGCTTGTGTCCATCTGGTTCGTGGCAGGAGCGCTGGCTGCGCTGATTGCGGCAATGCTGAGCGCGTCCGTGCCCGTTCAGTTTGCGCTGTTTCTTTCAGTATCCGCCGCCGCGCTGGCGGCCACCCGCCCTCTGGTGCGGAAAATGAGGGCAGGCAAGGCCATTCCCACCAATCTGGACCGGGTGATCGGCCAGACGGGCAAGGTGACGGAAATCGTGGATAACGAAAATGCCACCGGCGCTGTCTATGTGGACGGCAAGACCTGGACGGCCCGCAGCACCGACGGAGCGGTTTTCCCCGTGGGCAGTCTTGTTTCCGTGTCCAAAATGGAGGGTGTAAAACTCTTTGTGGAAAAAAATATAATTTTGGAAGGAGTCAAATAAATGCCTATTCGTATTGAAAGCATCGCCCTGATTATCCTGGTGGTTCTTGTTTTACTGCTGATCGTCAGCAACATCGTCATCGTTCAGCAGTCCAAAGCCTATGTGGTGGAGCGTCTGGGCGCATTCCGCACCGTGTGGGGTGTGGGTTTGCATTTCAAGCTTCCCTTTGTCGAGCGGATTGCAAAGCGGGTGTCCCTGAAGGAGCAGGTGGCGGATTTCGCGCCCCAGCCTGTCATCACCAAGGACAATGTCACCATGCAGATCGACACCGTTATTTACTTCCAGATTACTGATTCCAAGCTGTATACGTATGGTGTGGAGCGTCCCATGAACGCCATTGAAAACCTCACCGCCACCACTCTGCGAAACATCATCGGCGACATGGAGCTGGACCAGTCTCTCACCTCCCGCGACATCATCAACACCCGGATGCGCGCCATTTTGGACGAAGCTACGGACCCTTGGGGCATTAAGGTAAACCGGGTGGAGCTGAAGAACATTCTTCCCCCCAAGGAAATTCAGAACGCCATGGAAAAGCAGATGAAGGCAGAGCGGGAACGCCGCGAGGCCATCCTTCAGGCCGAGGGCCAGAAACAGAGCCAGATTCTGGTGGCAGAGGGCGAAAAGCAGTCTGCCATCCTGCGGGCCGACGCGGCAAAGCAGGCGGCCATTCTCCACGCTGAGGGCGAGGCGGAGGCCATTATGAAGGTCCAGCAGGCCACGGCCGACGCGCTGCGCCTGCTGAACGAATCCAGCCCCAACGATCAGGTCATCAAGCTCCGGGCGCTGGAGACGATGGTGAAGGTAGCCGACGGAAAGGCCACAAAAATTATTATCCCCTCCGAACTTAAGGG
>DKLF01000133.1:0-9834 GCA_002455655.1 Oscillibacter sp. UBA6647
CACCGTGGGGCAGGCTGTTACCATTCTAATGCGGCTGCTGGGCTATACCGACGCCGACATGGGGGGCATCTGGCCGGACGGCTACATGGCTGCAGCGTCCACTGTGGGGCTTACCGACGGGGTGAGTACCGCCGCTTCTGTGCCCCTTACCCGTGCGACGGCGGCACGGCTCTTTGTGAATCTTCTGCGCAGTGACGCGAAGGGCGGCGGGTCCTACGGGATTTCCATCGCCGCAAGTTCCGTGGAGGGAATGCTGACCACCTCCAGCGCCACCGCGCCCGACGGCAGCGACACTGCCATGCGGCTGGGCAACTCAACCTCCTATTCCATCGCGGGGGGCAAGGTTTCCACCGGTGCGATGAACGGCATGAAGGGAATCCTTCTTCTGAACAAAGCGGGGAAGGTCATGACCTTTGTCCCGGAGATTGCCGGTTCCAGTCGCACCGTGGTGTTTGCCTCCGGCACCGCTGTGAAGCTCACCACCGCCTCCGGCGAGAGCTTTACAATCAAGGGCGATACGGCTATGGTAGTGAACGGAGAGCAGAAGACATGGGAAACCGGCTACACAATGCTGCACTCCGGCACGTCTGTGACGCTGTATATTGGCGGCAGCGGCGGTGTGGAGTATATCTTCGTGGGCGTCAGCGCCACGTCCTCCGCCGCAGTGGTGGTCTATGAGAAGGGGTCCTCGGCGGGCTTCAGCGGTCTTGCCAATGGCAGCACACGCTATTCCATTTACAAAAACGGATCCTCCGCCACGGCCAGCGATATGCGTCCCTACGACGTGGCGGTTTACAACCCTGCGGAGAACTCTATCCGGGTGTGCGATACCCGCATTACGGGTGTTTACGAAAACGCATCTCCCAATCTCAGCAACCCCAGTAAGATTACGTTGATGGGGACGGAGTTCTCCGTTCTGCCCACCGCAGCGGACACCATGTCCAAGCTGAAGCTGGGTCAGGCCATTACGCTGCTGCTCACCGAGGATAATCAGGTGGCGGGCGCGGTGGAGGCCGGTACCTCGGGGGCCATGGGCAACGCGGTGGGTATTGTGAAGGAGGTCAGCAGCACCTCGGCCACCATCAATCTCCTCTGTGGATTGACGATCACCGGAAAAGTGTCCTTGAGCGATACTGAGGTCAGCCGCCTGAAGGGGCAACTTGCTGCGGTGGCTTCCAGCCAGAAGGGCGCGATTGCCTTGTCCCGCCTGACGGGCGGCGCACAGGGTGATTTGGATGTGACAACGCAAAAGATGGGAAGCAAGTTGTTGGCGGAGAATGTGAAGATTTATCAAACTACCTCCGACGGCGCTAAGGCCATCAGCCTGAGCCAGATTCCCAGCGCCAGTATTCCGTCCTCCAGTGTGGCGTACGCCAGAACAAACTGGGCGGGAAGGGTAGACTTAATCGTTTTGTCCAATCTCACTGGCAGCGAATATCATTTTGGACGTTTTAGCTATACCTACGAATATAAAGAGGAGCAGGCCGATGGTAGCATAAAAACTCACCCGGCAACCATCAGTGTTATCGCAGGTACTACGGTTTTGGGCCCGTTCTCTACAATTTTTACCGTGGAAGATGATCGGGATGTCCACGATGGAGATTACGTCGGGGTAATTTTAAATCGACAGGAGACTGCAATCGACAGTATTTTGGTCTTGACCAAGTTTGAAAACATCTCCAACAGCGCGTGGAGCAGTCTCACCTCCGTCAATCTGGGCGGACGGAGCTATACCGTTCCCTCCAGCGCACTGTACTACAACAGGGCCACCAGACAGTGGATTACACAGGAGACGGCCCGTGCCTTTGCGAACTCATCCACGGTCTATACAGACAATTCCGGCTATGTCCGGGTGGTGGAGGTCCAATAACCGACCCAAAAGCCTGAAAGAGGGGTCCGCCCGAGGGCGGACCCCTCTTTCGTTGCATTGTCAACCCCTAAACGAAGGGCGACATAACTGGAAAAGTTTACATAAAATTTTAGATTGACCAAAGCGAACAGTCTTTGTTATAATAGCCGGGGGACAGGCAATATCTGGATGTCCCATGGGAATGCGGCTTTGCTCAGTTTGCCTCAATTTGGGCGGAAAGAGCGGGTTTTACCGTTTGCACCGTGCCCGCTTTCCATCATATAAAAGCAAAGACGGCTTTGAGCCGGTACGCACCGGTCCGAAGCTTATTTTTTAAAATTTGATTCGACAGATTTCGACGAGTGTGAAGGGAGAGTCTATGGCAAAATTTCGTGTTTACCGCGCCGCCGCCGCGCTGGCGCTATCTGCCGCCCTGCTGACGCAGCCCATGGCCGCCGCCGGGTTTCCGGATGCAGCCGGACACTGGGCGCAGAGCGCCATTGAAAAGTGGAGCGAACGATACGGCGTGCTTAACGGCTATGAGGACGGCTCGTTTCACCCAAACGACCCCATTACCCGGGGCGCGTTTGCAGGGATATTAAACCGCTTTTTACAGTATCAGAAGTGTTCTTCTGCCGATGTTTTCAAAGATACCGCCGGGGCCTATTGGGAGGATGCCATTTTGCGGCTCCATGCGGCGGGGGTGTATTTGGGGACTGACGGCGCGGCGCGGATCACCGCTAATATTACCCGCCAGCAGGCGATTACCATGGTGGGGCGGGCTTTTCAGTTGACCGAGTCCCAAACGGCGCTGACTTATGCGGACGCGGGAGACATTGAAATCTACGCCACGGGCTATCTCAGCGCCATGGCGGAGCGGGGTTACATTACCGACGTGAGGACGGACAACCGCTTTCGCCCCACGGAGCCGATTACCCGGGCGGAGCTGGTGAATCTGCTGAACAATATGATTGACACCCTCGTTCAGAAAAGCGGAGACTACTCCGCCGACTCTGCGGGGACCCTGATGGTGAACGCCGCCGATGGCGCCACGCTGCAAAACATGAGCATCAAAGGTGACCTCATTATCGCCCCCGGCGTGACCGGCGGTGTGGTGCTTCAGGATGTGACATTGAGCGGGACCGTCCGCAATCTGGGCGGCGCAACCGTGGACCAGTATGCCACCACGCCTGTGGAGGTCCCTGATACCACTACGCCTGTGGAGGGGCCCAAGACTACCACGCCGGAGGAGAATGTCCCGGCTTTGAACTGGAACTATATCACGGACCGAAATGGCAAGAAAATCCCTAATTTTTCCGGTGTGCCGGTGAGCCCCTTTGGGCAGGGAAGCTTTTATTGGAACAGTGCAGGGCGGCTGGCTTATAGCGGGACAGACTTCACCACCCGTTTTGGAATCGACGTTTCCGCCTATCAAAACCGTGCGATTTCCGGCAACAACATCGACTGGAACGCCGCAAGAAACGACGGTGTGGATTTCGCCTTCGTTCGGATTGGCTTCCGGGGTACCGGCTCCGGCACGCTGAACAAGGACGCGTTTTACGAGCGGAACATCGACGGGGCCATGGCCGCAGGCATTGATACCGGCGTTTACTTCTTCTCTCAGGCCATCACGGTGGCGGAGGCAGTGGAGGAGGCCAACTACATTATCAGTCTTCTGGGCGGGCGGAGCCTTACCGCCCCGGTGGCCTACGACTGGGAGATGCACGACAGCACCTACCGGGTTTACGGAACCAGCGCGGCGATGGCCACCGCCTGTGCCAAGGCATTCTGCCAGACGATTGAAACGGCGGGCTATCGGGCCATGGTGTACACCAGCAGCTATGTGGCCTACAACAAATTCGATCTATCTGTGCTGTCCGGCTATCCCGTCTGGTATCCGGAGTATAAATCCAATGAATCCACGGCGCTGTATCCCCAACTCTATTATCGGCCCGACTACTGGCAGTTTACCAGCAAGGGCTGTGTTGCGGGTCTTGCGGGCAACGTGGACTGCAATTTGCAGTTTATTTCCAATTGATTTGCGTGAAGTTGAAATGAAAAGCGCAGGAGCGGCGGAAGGCTGCTCCTGCGCTTTTTCTTTATGTAGAAAAAACGCCAAAACCGAAGTGCTTGCCCAGTCGGTTTTTTCAGGCTTTTTTGCGGAGAAGAAAGCAGATTCCGCAGTCCATGCCCTGCCGCCCAAGGGGCAGGTCCGGCGCTGCTTGGCGCAGGACTTGAATTTTTTCTCTATCTGTGATAGCATCATTCAGAAAACAGATGAGGATTTGCACAATTGCAAATCTTTTTTACGTTAAGGAGAGCAGATGGAAAATCATTTTGAAATTCGTATGACCACAGGGCAGCTCCAGACCGTCAGCAGTATCGGCCTCGCCCATGTAGGGGACGCGGTGTTCGAGCTGCTGGTCCGCTCCTGGCTTTGCGCCGGGGGAAAGGCCACCGCCAAAGGAATGCACCGTGCCACCGTGGCCATTGTCCGGGCGGAGTCTCAGGCGGCGCGGGCGGAGAAAATCTTGCCTGTTCTGACGGAGGAGGAGGCAGGGGTGTTCCGCCGGGGACGCAATGCCAATGTTCACACCGTTCCCAGCCATGCCAGCCGCGCCCAATACGCGGAGGCCACGGCGCTGGAAGCGCTGCTGGGCTGGCTGTACCTGTCCGGGCAAAAGGACCGGGTCAGCGAGCTGTTCGGCCTGATGATGGAAGGGGAGAGCTGATATGGCGCTGGACGCGGTCTGTCTGCGGGCAGTGGCGGAGGAGCTGCGGGGGCAGCTTTTGGGCGTGCGGGTGGATAAGGTGCAGCAGCCCGCAAAGGATCAGGTGGTTTTACTTCTGCGGGGTGGCCTGCGGCTGCTGCTTACAGCCGGGAACAATTCCCGTATCCAGCTTACCGGCCGGCTTCGGGATAACCCGGCGGAACCGCCCATGTTTTGCATGCTGCTGCGCAAGCACTTGGTAGGGGCACGGATTGCCGCCCTGACACAGCCGGGACTGGAGCGGCTGGTGGAACTGGAGATGAATGTGACCGACGATTTCGGTCAGCCGGGAAAACGGATGTTGGTTCTGGAAGCCATGGGCCGCAATTCCAACCTGATTTTGCTGGACGGGGAGCGGCGGATTGTGGAGTGCCTGCGCCGTGTGGACGCGGAGATGTCCGCCCAGCGACCCGTGCTGCCGGGACTTTTTTATCAGTATCCGCCCGCCGTGGAAAAAACCAGCCTGATGGAAGCGGAGGAGGACGACTTTTTTTCCCGTCTGGCCGCAGCCAACCCGGAGCGGCGGCTGGATGAGTTTTTGATGGACGGTTATTTTGGCGTTTCTCCGCTGCTTGCACGGGAGCTGGCTTTTCGCACAGCGAGGGAGACAGACAGCCGCCTTTTTTCTCTGAATGCCTCCGGAAAACGTCGGTTTTGGGAGGAAGTCTCCTCATTTCAAGTGAGTGTCAATGAAAACCGGTTTACACCAACTTCTGTTTGGCGGGACGGAAAACCTATGGAATTATCCTGTTTTCCCATTGAGCAATACGGTCCAATGGCGGAGAGCCGCGTCTATCCCACCTTTTCCGACCTGTTGGATGATTTTTACGAGTCACGGGAAAGGCAGGAGCGGATTCGCCAGCGGGGGGCCGATTTGGTTCGGGCCGCCACCAACGCCCGGGACAGGCTGCGCCGAAAGCTGGCCATGCAGGAAAAGGACTATGCGGCAACGCAGGATCGAGACGCGCTGCGCCTCAGCGGCGAACTGATCACCGCCAATCTCTACCGCATGGAAAAGGGACAGCGAAAGCTGACATGCGAAAACTATTACGATGAGGGCCGGGAAATCGATATTTTGCTGGACCCGTTGCTGGCGCCGCAGGAGAACGCGGCAAAGTATTTCAAGCGATATGCCAAGGCGAAAACCGCCGAAAGATACCTGAAAGAGCAAATGGAACTCGCGCGGCATGACGCGGCATATCTGGAGAGCGTTCTGGAAGAAATCGCAGAGGCGGAGACGGAACAGGATTTCAACGATATCCGCGCTGAGCTGAAGGACGCGGGCTTTCTGCGCCAGAAGGGGAAGGAAAAGCGGGGCCTTCAGCGTCCCGCAAAGCCCCGGGAATTCCGCACCACGGCGGGACTGCGGGTGCTGGTGGGCCGGAACAATCGGCAGAATGACAGACTGACCCACGACGCGGACCGGCGGGATATTTGGCTCCACACCCAAAAAATCCACGGGTCCCACGTCATTCTTCGCACGGACGGCGGGGAGCCGGACCGGGAGAGCATCGTGGAGGCCGCAAAGCTTGCCGCATGGTACTCTCAGGCGCGGGAAAGCGGCAATGTGCCGGTGGATTTTACGCAGGTGAAAAACGTAAAAAAGCCTGCTGGGGCAAGGCCCGGCATGGTGATTTACACCACCTGCGAGACGGTGCATGTTACGCCGGAGGAAGAGACGGTAAAGCGGCTGGGCGTGAAATAAAAAGGAAAGGGACCCTCCGCGCATCGCGCGTAGGGTCCCTTTGTTGTGCGGGAAAATTAAATCAGATTCACCGAATTAAAGCTTTTTCATATGCGCACCGGCGGATTTCAGCATCAGCTTTTTCACGCCCTTTTCCTCGAAGGCCACTTCCACCAGCGCGTCGCCGCCCATGGGACGCACGGATAGCACCGCGCCTCTGCCAAAGGCGGTATGCTCCACGGTGTCGCCCTGCGCCACTGCCATCAAAGGCTCCGACGGGGCTGTTGCTCTTTTCGGCGCAGGCGGGGTCGGTGTGCCGCCGTCACGATAGGTGCGAATGCCCCCGCTTTTATGAGAGGTACTGCCGAAGCTGTCGGAGCGCCCGGGATATCCTCCGGGGCGTCCGGAGCCACCTCCAAAGCCGCCGGATTGCCCGTCCGCGCGCCCGGAATATCCACCGCCAAAGCTGTCGCCAAAACCGGTGGGAGAGTCGCCCAAATTGTCCCAGCTCCCGCTGCTTTCCGAAGAAGCGGCACGGACCTCCGGCTTTCCGAACCACTCGTAGGTTTCTTCCGGCAGCTCGTCCAAGAACCGGGAAGCGCGGTTGGCGCTGGTGCGGCCATACAGCATCCGCTGGCGGGCGTTGGTCAGGGTCAGCCGCTCCTTGGCACGGGTCATGGCCACATAGCATAGCCGCCGCTCTTCCTCCAGCTCGTCCTGCTCGAACAGGGCGTTCATCCCGGGAAAGATGCCGTCCTCCATGCCTACCACGTAGACGCTGGGGAACTCCAGGCCCTTTGCGGCGTGAATGGTCATAAGGGTTACGCAGTCATCGCTGCCGTCCATGGAGTCCAAGTCCGTGTACAGCGCAATTTCATTCAAGAAGCCGGACAGGGTGGGGTCCTCGGGACTTCCATCCAGAAAAGCCGCAATGCTGGACTTCAGCTCCTGCACGTTTTCCAGCCTGCCCCGGCTTTCCATGTCGTTTTTCTCCTCCAGCACCCGGACGTAACCGGTCTGGTCGCACACCGCGTCGTAAAATTCCGGCAGGGCAAGAGTGCTGCCCAGCTTTCGCAGTCCATCCACCAAATCTGCAAACTTCAAAAGCTTCGGAGCGGGGGCTTTCAGCTCGGGAAACAAGTCCGCGTTGCGCATCACTTCGTAAAGGGAAATTCCTTGCTGGGCCGCGACGGATGAGGCTTTATCCATACTGGTGTTGCCGATGCCCCGCACGGGGACGTTGACAATGCGGCGAAGTCGCAGGTCGTCCAGCGGATTGTTCAGCACGCAGAGGTAGGCCAGCATGTCCTTCACTTCCGCCCGGTCGTAGAACTTGGTGCCGCCCACCACCTTGTAGGGCATTCCGTTGCGGCGAAGGGCGTATTCCAGCGCGTTGGACTGGGCGTTCATGCGGTAGAGCACCGCGCACTCGGAAAATTTCCGGCCCCGGTTTACCTGCATCATAATGTCGCCCACCACAAAATTGGCCTCGTCTGCTTCGCTGTAATTGGTGCGGATCACCACCTTATCGCCGCTGCCGTTGTCCGTCCAGAGTGTTTTGCCCTTGCGGCCGCAGTTGTTTTTGATGACGGCGTTGGCCGCGTCCAGAATATTCTGGGTGGAGCGGTAATTCTGCTCCAGCCGGATGGTGCGGGCGTTTTTGTACTGCTGCTCAAAATTCAGGATGTTCTCGATGTTTGCACCCCGGAAGCGATAGATGGACTGATCGTCGTCACCCACCACGCAGAGGTTTTTCCGCCCGCCTGCCAGCAAAGAGGTAAGAAGATACTGCAAATGGTTGGTGTCCTGATATTCGTCCACCAGAACGTAGCGGAATTTGCGCTGGTAATACTCCCGTACCTCTTTGTCCTTTTGCAGCAGGGTCACGGTGTGGAAGATAATATCATCAAAATCCAGCGCATTGGCGGAGCGGAGCTTCTCCACATAGCGGGCGTAGACCTTGGCAATGCGGGTCATTTTCCAGTCGCCGGAGTTCTGATACTGCTCTGCAAATTCCTTCGGTGTTTCAAAACGGTCCCGGGATTTGCTGATGACGCCCAGCAAATCTCTGGGGGGAAAAGCCTTTTCGTCATAGCCCAGCTCTTTGAGAATGTCTTTGAGGACCCGCTTGGAATCGTCAGTGTCGTAGATGGTGAAGTCCTTCTGAAAGCCGATGCGCTCAATATCCCGCCGCAGAATGCGCACGCAGGCAGAGTGGAAGGTAGAGGCCCAGATGTCGTTTGCCTCCGGCCCCAGACGGTCCGCCAGCCGGGTTTTCAGCTCGCCCGCCGCCTTGTTGGTGAAGGTGATGGCGATGATCTCCCAAGGCCGGGGCGGGTCCACGGCGCAAAGCCGCACTGCCCGCCGCCGTTCCTCCGGCTCCGGGTCGTCGGAAAGGTTCTCCAAAAACGCGAGGTCCTCCTCCGTGACATCCTCGGAAACCTCGTCGCAGTCGCCGCCCCGGCCATAGGTCAGCAGGTTGTATACCCGCTGGATGAGAACGGTGGTTTTGCCGGACCCGGCTCCCGCCAGCAGCAGAAGAGGCCCCTCGGTGGTCATGGCGGCTTGCCGCTGCATGGGATTCAGCCGCCGAAGGTCCCGGGAAATAAAGGCTTTCCGGGCGGCAATAAAACGCTTGTTGAAGTCAGTCATATGTTCACCAGTTTTCTATAATCTCAATATCCATTTTAGGACAAAATAGAGCCGGGGTCAACCGTGGGTTTCATATTTCGCGCTTGCCCGGTGCAGGCTGTGCACTGGACCAAAGGCATAAAATTCCGTTTTTGTTGACGCTGCTTGATTGGAGTGTTATCCTGATGGAAAAGGAGCGGGAGGAGAATCTGTGGGCAATTTTCGCGCGAGTTCATTGATGAAGCGTCCCGCAAACGTTCTGACGGCGGGCCGCATCCTGCTGTCTTTTCCCCTGGCTTGGGCCGCGCCCCTGTCTCCGGCATTTTATGTCCTGTATACGCTGGCGGGCGTCACGGACATGCTGGACGGCCCGGTGGCTCGCAAGACCGGCACCGTGAGCCGGGAAGGGGCTATGCTGGACAGCATCGCGGACGCCGTGTTTCTGGCGGCCGCGCTCATCGCGCTTTTTCCGGTATTAAAGGAGCGCTGCCCGCATTGGGGCCTTTGGCCGGTTCTGGTGGCGGCTACGCTCCGGTGCGGGGCCTATGGCGTTGGTTTTTATAAGTACCGCCGCTTTGCCGCGTATCACACGCGGCTGAATAAAATCACCGGGGCGGCGCTGTTCTGCGCGCCCTATCTGCTGCCGTTTTGGCAGAATACGGAGGTGCTTTGGGCGGCGCTGTGTGCTGTGGCGTGCGTTTCCGCCGGGGAGGAATTGTTGATTCAACTCCTGAGCAGACGGTATCATCCGGACATACAAAGTGTGTTTGATTCAAAGAGGAGGGATTTCCATGTATGAATTGATTCAGGCCGCCCCGCGCACGTACTATATCCAAAGCCCTGCCAAAATGGGAATCTGGAAGCCCGACGGCGGCGACGCAGTGCTGATTGACAGCGGC
>DKLF01000133.1:9983-10549 GCA_002455655.1 Oscillibacter sp. UBA6647
TGATTGACAGCGGCGGAGACAAGGACACGGGCCGCAAAATCCAAAAAATTCTGGAATCACAGGGCTGGACGCTGGGGTGTATCCTCAATACCCACGCAAACGCCGATCATAACGGCGGCAACAACTTGCTGCAAGCCCGGCTGGGCGTTTCCGCCTATGCGCCGGGAATTGACGCGGCCATTACCACGTATCCGATTCTGGAGCCGTCGTTTTTATATGGAGGATATCCCTGCAAGGAACTCCGCAACAAGTTTTTGTTGGCCCAACCCAGTGACTGCCGGACCCTGACGGCGGAAACTCTGCCGGAGGGGCTGAAAATGCTTCCTTTGCCCGGCCATTTTTTTGACATGTGCGGCTTTCAGACGGAGGACGGCGTGTGGTTTCTGGCGGACTGTCTCTTCGGCGCCAACATTTTGGAAAAGTACCACGTCAATTTCATCTATGATGTGGCGGGCTATCTTCAAACACTTGATTTGCTGGGGACGCTGGAAGGCAGTCTCTTTATCCCCGCTCATGCCGAGCCTGCGGAGGATATCCGCCCTCTGGCAGAGTTGAACCGGGCCAAG
>DKLF01000048.1 GCA_002455655.1 Oscillibacter sp. UBA6647
TATTCTGGCGCTGAACGCCGCCATTGAGGCCGCCCGGGCTGGTAATGCGGGCAAGGGCTTTGCGGTGGTGGCGGACGAAGTGCGGACCCTTGCGGGAAAATCCGCCGAGGCCGCCAAGCAAACGGCGGAGTTGATTGAAAATTCTGTGTCAACGGTTGCCCGGGGAACGGAGCTGACAAATCAGACCGCGCAGATTCTCAAGGATGTGGACGCGGCGGCCCGGGAGGCAACGCAGAGCTTTGGAAGAATCGAGCGGTCTATCTCGGAGCAGACCGGAGCCATCGAGCAGATCAGGGAAGGACTCTCCCAAATTTCCTCCGTGGTGCAGACCAACGCCGCCACGGCGGAGGAAAACTCCGCCACCAGTGAGGAGATGTCCGCGCAGGCGGTCAGTTTGCGTCAGGAGGTCCAAAAATTCAGACTGTGGGAGGGAGCGGCGCAGGGACTTAGGGTCGAAGACGGCGGAGGAGAGCCCGGTCAAGCCCTCCAAAGCAAGGTTCGGGAAATTCCCGGTGCCCGCACTGAAATGACCGCGGGAAAATATTGACGGCGCAAAAGCGCGTTTGAGAAACGGGCGGCATATATGTATGATCGGGAGGCGAATCCGCAGGATTTGCCTCCCTCCGCTTTTCCGGCGGTTTAACGGTGTGGGAGGGTGCCCGGCCCGGTCCCGCTGCTTTGCACTTCCGACCCCGGCGGTGAATATGATGCTGATACAGGGATATTACCTCATCATGGAACAGGAAGTGTTAGCATGGCAATCAAGATCTTTATTGACCAGGGGCACAACCCGACGGGCTATCACAATACCGGCGCGTCCTGGTACGGGCTTGACGAGCAGGACGTTACGTATCAGGTGGGCGTGTATCTGGCGGAGATGCTCAACAGCGACCCCCGCTTTGAAGCGCGCCTGTCAAGGCCCACGCCCGACACGGTTCTTGGCACCAACAACTCAACCAGTCTTGCAGAGCGGGTGCGCATGGCCAACGAGTGGCCCGCCAATTATTTTATCAGTATCCACGTCAACGCAAACCCCAACCCCGCAATTAACGGCACCGAGGTCTACATCTATCAGCTTTACACCCAGTCCAACTGGCTGGGAGAGGCTGTGTTGGACGGGATCGTGGAAGCCGTCGGCACAAAACGCAACGGCGTGATTGCAAGGCCGTCTCTGTATGTTCTGCGCAGGACCAATATGCCCTCTATTCTGGTGGAGATGGCGTACGTGTCCAATCCCTCCGACATGGAGAAGCTGCGGGATAACCAGTATCAGTTCGCGCAGGGCATTTATAACTGCATTATGCGGTATTTCGGGTTTGCCTCCTAAAGAAAGAAACTCCCCCTGCCACATATCGGCAGGGGGAGTTTTATATACTCATAGAGCGGCCAAATCCTGCAAAAACCGATCTACAGCTTCCCGGGGGGTGGCCCAGCTTGTCACAAGACGGATGCCGGTCAGGCCGTCCCTTGCGGGGCCGTTGTACTCAAACTCATAGCCCCGCTCCAGACCCTTCACCACTGTATCGGGGAAAATGGGAAAAATCTGATTGCTGGGGGAGTCGGAAGCAAAGCCGTAGCCAAGCGCCTCGATGCCCCGGCGCAGAAGCTGAGCCATCTCGTTGGCATGGCGGGCCAGATTGAAATACAGTCCGTCCTCCAGCAGGGCGGAGAACTGAAGGCCCAGCAGGCGGCCCTTTGCCAGCATGGCGCCCCGCTGCTTCATATAGGCCCGGAAGTCCGTCGCCTTGCAGCCCCTTGAGATGACAACGGCTTCGCCAAACAGCGCGCCGTTTTTCGTTCCGCCGATGGTAAACACGTCGGTAAGCGCCGCCAGATCGGAAAGTGTAAGGTCGCTGCCCTCCGCCGTCAGGGCAGAGCCAAGGCGCGCGCCGTCCAAAAACAGGTACAGCCCTCGCTCCCGGCAAACATCCCGCAGGGCGGAAAGCTCCGCCCTTGTGTAGACGGTGCCAATCTCCGTCGTATCGGAAATGTAGACCAGCTTGGGGTGAACCATGTGCTCCGAGCCGTCGTGTCCGTCCAGCACCTGCCGCACAAGCGCCGGTGTCAGCTTCCCGTCGGGGGAGGCCACGGTGCAGACCTTGTGGCCGGTGACCTCCACCGCCCCCGTCTCGTGGGTGGAGACATGGCCGCTGTCCGCCGCAATCACCGCCTCAAAGGAGCGGAGCAGCGCGTGAATCACCAGCATATTTGCCTGCGTGCCTCCCACAAGGAAATGCACGTCAGCCTCCGGCGCGGCGCACAAACTGCGAATTGTTTCCGCTGCCGCCGCGCAGCGGGGGTCCAGGCCGTAGCCCCGGGTCTGTTCTTCGTTCGTCTCGGTCAGGGCTTTCAGCACTGCGGGGTGTGCGCCCTCGCTGTAATCGTTGCGGAAGCTGTACATAAAGTTCCTCTTTCCTATGATTGAAAAATCGGTGCGCAGGCGGTTGGTGGGGTTCTGTTTTTCGTGATTGCGGGCAGATGCGTCCTTTGCAGCAATATCCATTGAAATCGCCTGCTGTTTCTGCTATCATACCTCTGAAAAGCAAAAAAATCAAGGACGAACGCCATCCGCCATAAGGGGTGTGCCTAAGAAAATCCAGCATGATGACGGGAACATTTTTCCCATTTGATCCGTTTACAAAGTGAGACTTCCGGCTGCGACCGGAAAAATGAAAGGAACATTACATTGCTATGAAAAAGTTGTTATTTTTTATTTCGGCGGCGCTTGTGCTGATGATGGGACTGACTGCCTGCGGAGAAAACGGGGACAAGCACCCGGACCTGACCGCCTATTACGACTCTATGGCCGAAAAGCTGAACTGGAGCGACGAGAACATGATGGAGACGCCTGAAGACGTGCTGGACATCTACTATCCGGGACTGAAAGACATTGAGACAAAGCAGTTTATCGCCCGCTCGGTCATGATCAGCGCCACGGCGGAGGAGTTGGTTTTGATGGAGTGCAATTCCCCGGAGGACGCGGAGGCCGCCAAGGACATCCTCCAGCAGCGGATGGACGATCAGGTGGACGGCGGGGCGTGGTATCCCAGCACCATTGAGACGTGGAAAAACGCGCAGGTGTCCGTCAACGGAAGCTACGCCGCCCTCATCGTCTCCGGGGAAAACCAGAAAGAGCTGACCGAAGCTTATAACGCGCTGTTCGCGTCCTGAGCAACAGCGCTGCCCGGCCGCGGTTTTTAAGCCGCGGCCATTTCCCTACATGATAGAAAGGAGGCGCCGCGTTGGTATTCAGCAGTCCCGTATTTTTGTTTTTTTATCTCCCTGTTTCGCTGGCGCTGTACTTTGTTGTTCCGCTGAAGTGGCGGAATCTGGTCTTGCTTGCGGCGAGCCTGCTGTTTTACGGCTGGGGAGAGGGAATTTACGTCCTCATTATGCTCCTGTCCACCGCTATTGACTATACTCACGGGCTTCTGGTGGAAAAATACCGGAACGAGGATAAAAAAGCCCGATGGTTTGTGGCCCAGTCCGTAATTTTTAACCTGCTGATTCTGGGCTTTTTTAAGTACTATAATTTTATTGCCGTGAATCTCTCGCTGATCCCGGGCCTTGCCCTGCCCGATATGAACGTGCATCTGCCTATCGGCGTTTCCTTCTACACGTTCCAGACCATGAGTTACACCATTGACGTGTACCGCAAAGACGCGCCGGTGCAGAGGAATGTTGTGGCTTTCGGGACCTTTGTCACCATGTTCCCCCAACTGATCGCAGGCCCCATCGTGAAATACAAGCAGGTGGCGCTGGAGTTAAATTCCCGCCGCACCACGGCGGAGGGCTTTGCCCGGGGCGTGCTGCGGTTTACCGTGGGCCTTGCGAAAAAGGTGTTGCTGGCAAACGCCGTGGGCGTACTGTGGGAGACGCAGCTAGCGGCCCAGTCCGCCGGGACGCTGACGGCGGCGGGAGGCTGGCTGGGGCTGGCGGCGTTCTCCCTGCAAATCTATTTCGACTTTTCCGGCTATTCCGATATGGCCATCGGACTTGGGTATATCTTCGGGTTTCATTTTCCCGAGAATTTTGACCACCCGTATCTTGCGAAATCTGTCACGGAGTTCTGGCGGCGGTGGCATATGTCTTTGACCGGGTGGTTCCGGGAGTATGTCTACATCCCCTTGGGCGGCAACCGAGGCGGGGAGTGGAAGACCCTTAGAAACATCCTGATTGTCTGGACGCTGACGGGCATCTGGCACGGGGCAAGCTGGAATTTTCTTCTCTGGGGCGAGTATTTTGCCGCGTGGCTGATTTTGGAGAAATACGTGCTGGGCGGCGCGCTCAGTCGTGCGCCTGTGGCGGTGCAGCGAATTTATACTTTGATGATTGCCGCCGTGGGCTGGGGTTTGTTTGCCATTGAGGATTTGGGTCGGTGCGCCGCGTATCTGAAAATTTGCTTCGGCGGCGGGACACTGTGGAGCGCGGGAGATGGGTATCTTTTGAGAAGCTACGGCCTGACCCTTGTGATTCTGGCCTTTGCATCCACCACGCTGGGCCTGCGCCTGTGGGTGCGGCTGCCGGAGCGGGTACGGCAAATTGCTGCGCCTTTGCTGATGCTGGCGGGTCTGACGGTGTGCACGGCGTATCTAGTGGACAACAGTTATAATCCGTTTTTGTATTTCCGTTTTTAGGGGGTGAGGGCATGACGAAAAAATATGGGATGTTCCTCTCCGCCCTTTTCTGCGCATTTTTGGTTGGCATTGGGACGCTGCATCTGGCGCTGCCGGACCGGGCATGGTCCGAAGCGGAAAACCGGACGCTGGCAAAACGCCCGGCTCTCACCGCAGCAAGCGTTGCGGACGGAACGTTTATGACGGACGCGGAGAGCTATATTGCCGACCAGTTTCCGGGGCGGGACGGCTGGACGGGCCTGAAGGCCCGCGCGGAACAGCTTTTGGGAAAGTCCGAGTTCCGGGGCGTATACCTGTGCGGGGATACCTTGATTAACAAAGGAAACGAGCCGGGAGAGCAGGCAGAAAAAAATCTTGGCTATGTCTCCGCATTGGCGGAAGTGGCGGAGGTCCCTGTGTATCTGGGGCTGATTCCCACCGCGTCGGAAATCTGGGCTGACAGACTGCCCGACGGTGCGCCGGTTCCAAACCAGAGCGTGTTTATCCAAAGGGCGCTGGAAGAAACGGGTGTTTCCGGGGTGGAGTATCTCTCCGCGCTTCAAGACCGGGCGGAAGAGGAACTCTACTACCGCACAGACCACCACTGGACCAGCCTGGGCGCGTATTACGGCTACGCTGTTCTGTGTGAGGCTTTGGATGAAGAGCCTGTAAGTATAGATTCCTTTACACCGGAAACGGTCAGCGCAGACTTTAATGGAACCTTGTATTCCACCTCCGGCGTCCACTGGCTGACGCCGGACACCATGGAGTATTACGTCCCGGAGGAGGGCGTGACAGTGACCGACCCGCAGGAGAGCGGGGAAGAGCACCTTCCGCTGTATGACCGTTCGTATCTTACGAAGAAGGATAAATATTCCTCGTTTTTGGGGGGCAATCGTCCAGTGTGCATCGTCAAAAATCCAAACGCCGCCACGGACCGCAAAATTCTGCTGATACGGGACTCCTATGCCGACGCGATGGCTCCGTTCCTGTCTCAGACTTTTGCGGAGGTTCACCTGCTGGACCTGCGGTATTACCATCTGTCCCCGGCGGAGTATGCCCGGGAAAACGGGGTGGACAGCATTGTGGTGAGTTACAGCGTTCAGAATTTCGTAACGGACAAAAATCTCGCATTTTTGAGCCGCTGATAAAAGAGGGCAGACGCGGAATAACCGCGCCTGCCCCTGCTTATTTCCCCAATCTACGTGTTTTTTGAAAAAAGATCATCAACAGCAGGAAAAAAGAAAGCGCTTGAGGAAGTTACTTCCTCAAGCACTTTTATGATTATTGAATTATTTTTCGCTTTTTTCATCCTGCCCATCGGAAAGAAGTAAATCCACAATCTGGCCGTACAGCCGCTCCGGGCTTTGGCGAAAGCGCTTTTCAACCGCCTTGGCCATGTCTTCCCGCACCATCATCAGCTCCATATCCATCACGCTGCCCATATCGTCGGACAGGGACAGGGCCACCGTCCAGGTTCCGTTGGGCCGCTGCACGGAGGAGGCCTGTACCTGACTTTTGCGCCGCAGACGGCGGTTGTAGTCGGACAGATTCCTGTCGCATCGCAGGCGGACGGAATAGGGCAGGTTGGACTCGCAGATTTCGCTGTTTCTCTGTCCCTTGTCGGTTATGGCGTATAGACCGTCGTCGGAAAGTGTCAAGTGTTCTGTCTTTACAAGGTCTGCAAGACAGTCGGAAAAGTCGAAATAATCAATGGCGTCGTCGCATAGCGTCAGTTCCAGCACCGCGTCGAAGGGCACCGGCTCGATGACCCGAGCGGCGATGTACAAAATCAGAAATTTAATCTCCAGATGATCGTGAATAAAGCCGTGTCCGGCCATGGAACCACCTCCCTGCGCCGCTAAGGCGCTGTCTCTTACGACCTATTATAGCTGCTTTAGACCGGTTTGTACAGAGCAAACCTGCAAAATGACTTGACGGAGCGGCCCCGTGGTGGGATGATAAGGAAAAAGCTGACGAAAGGCGGCACGTTTATTGAAACGATTTTTTTCGCTCCTGTGCGCGGCTCTGACCGTAATCAGCCTTTCCGCCTGCGGCGGAAAAGAACCTCCCACTCCGGCAGAGTCGTCCGCAGCCGTCTCCGCCCAGGCGCCGGAGGTGCTTGAAGAGCCGGCGCCATATGTCCCCTCCGGCACAAACCCTCTGACGGGGCTTCCCATGGAACCGGAGTATGAAACTCTGCGGCCCGTGGCGGTGATGCTGAACAATCTCAAGGAGGCCCAGCCGCAGCTTGGACCCTCGCTGGCGGATGTTATTTACGAGGTCACCGCCGAGGGCGGTATTACCCGGATGCTGGCCCTTTACCAGACGCTGGAGGGAGCGCAGGTGGGAGAGCTTGGCAGCGTCCGTTCCAGCCGCCCCTATTACATCGAACTGGCCTTGGGTCACGACGCGCTGTACGTCCACGCCGGGGGCAGCCCCGAGGCGTATTCCGACCTCGCTGCATGGAACGTGGACAACATGGACGGAGTCAATGGCGGGTCCGACGCGGAGATTTTCTGGCGGGACAAGGAACGGAAAAAGACCATGGGCTATGAGCACAGCATGATTACCTCCGGAGAAAACATTCTTGCGTATCTGGCCAAGGGCCGCTTTTCCACGGAGCACAAATCCAATTATACCTACGGGCAGAAGTTTGTGGATGACGCAACACCCCTCAACGGCGAACTGGCGGAGCATGTCCGGGTAAAGTTCTCGGTCTACAAAACCGGGACCTTTGAATATGACGCGCAGAGCCGTAAATACCTTGTAGGGCAGTATGACGCGCCGTATGTGGACAAAGACACGGGGGAGCAGGTGGCGGTGACAAACCTGCTGGTGCTGGAGACAAATATCTCCGTGATTTCCGGGGATTCCTACGGGCGGATGAAGGTGAGGACCACCGGCGAGGGAGACGGCGCGTATTTCTGCGGAGGGAAGACCATCCCCATCCATTGGAGCAGGTCCAATCGAAACAGTCCCTTTGTCTATACCACGCAGGGCGGAACACCGCTGAATCTGGAGCGGGGGAACAGCTATGTGTGCATCATCAGTCCGAAAACCGGGGCCGTGGAGGCTTCGTAACCCGCAGAATAATCCACATTATGAGGTGAGGCCATGTATTTCAGGCGTATCCGGGAGCTGAGAGAAGACCGCGACCTTACCCAAGCCGCCGCAGCGGCGTACCTGAATATGCACCGCAGCGTCTACCGCCGCTATGAGAGCGGAGAGCGGGAAATCCCCGTTTGGGCAGCAATTGCGCTAGCGGAGCTGTATCGCGTCAGTACAGACTATCTTCTGGGCAGGACCAACCGACCCTCGCCCCACGGAAAGAAATGAGGAAGCTGGCGACGTGGGCGGCCGCCTTTGCCGCGGGGATTTTTCTGGCGCAGGTTCTTTTGCCGGACCGATTGCTGCTGCTTTGTTCGGCTGCGGCTTTGGGCTTGGGCGTTCTGGCGCTTTTGCTGCGGGAACCGGCGCGGTATCGGGCGGTTCTGATCTGCACGGCCCTGTCCTTTGCATTGGGGTACAATTGGGCATTTGCGCTTTTGGTGCAGGCTCCGGCGGAGGCACTGGCGGAGCGGGAGCTGACGGCTGTGACCATGGTTTTGACGGACTATCCGCAGACGACGGCTTACGGCGCAAAGGTCACGGTGCGCCCGGACATTCCGGGCCTGCGGGGTGTGCGGGCCGTGTATTACGGGGACGCGTCGCTGCTGGAGCTGCTTCCGGGCCAAACGGTGACGGACGACCTGCGGCTCAAAAGTGCGTCAAAGATACAGGATGACGAGGTGACGACCTTTACCTCCCGGGGCGTGTTTCTTCTGGCCTACGGTAGGGGAGAAGCGGCGTATGGAGACGGAAGCGCGTCCTCGCCCCGATGGTGGCCTGCCCGGATGGGACAGGCCATGCGGGAGAAGATTGCAAAGCTGTATCCCGGCGAGGCGGCGGGCTTTATGACCGCCATCCTCACCGGCGATACCACGTTGCTGAGCGAAGCGGCGGGGACGGATTTAAGCGAGGCGGGCATCTACCACATCATGGCGGTGTCCGGCTTGCACTGTTCTTTTCTGGCGGCGATGACACTGGCACTGATTGGGAAAAAGCACCGCCGGACAGCGGCGTGCGTGGCCATCCCGGTTCTGATATTCTACGCCCTGCTCACCGGGGCGCGCCCTTCGGTGGTGCGGGCCTGCGTGATGCTGTCGCTGCTGCTGATAGCCCCCGCGTGTGGGCGGGAGGGGGACTCTCCCACGGCCCTGAGCTTTGCTCTGCTGCTGATTTTACTCCAAAATCCCTTTGCTGCCGCATCCGTCGGACTTCAGCTCTCCTTTGGCGCGGTGGCGGGCATGCTATGGATGACGCCGAGGCTGAACCATTTTTTGCTGGGCGACAGGGAGCGGGGGCGGATCGTTCAGACGATCTCCGCCAGCTTTTCCGCTACCTTGGGGTCGCTGGTGTTCACCCTGCCCCTGTCGGCGTATTACTTCAACTTTCTGGTGCTGGTTTCGCCCCTTTCCAATCTCCTGTGTCTGTGGGCGGTGAGCCTGATTTTCGGGGTGGGGTTGGTTTCCGTCCTGTTGTCGTTTGCATGGATAACACCTGCCGTGCTTTTGGCGCTGATTCCGCGAGGGCTGATTGCCTATGTGCTGGCGGTGGTGGAGGTTCTGGCAAAAATTCCGTACCACGCGCTGTATTACACAAACCCGTTTTTGAAATACTGGCTGGTATACTTCTACCTCCTGTTCGGCGCGGCGTACCTGGGAAAGCCCAAGTCCCGCCGCAAATATGCGGCGGCGGCGGTGCTGGCGGCGCTGTCTCTGATGCTGACGGTGAAACTGGGCAGGGTTTTCTATACATGGGGCACGCTTGACATTGTAGCGGTGGATGTGGGGCAGGGAAGCTGCACCGCCATGGCCTCCGGGGGCCAGTTCGCGCTGATGGACTGCGGTTCTTCAGCCAGTTGGAAGGGCGCGGGCGGGGATGCCGCCGACCAACTTCTCAGCATGGGCTGCCAAAGGCTTGACTATCTGGTGCTGAGCCATTACGATTATGACCATGTCTCCGGCGTGGCGGATCTGATGAACCGCCTGCGGGTGGAGACGGTGTTGTTGCCGGACAAATGGGACGACGCGGGATTGCGCGAATGGGTGACGGAAACGGCGGAAAGTCACGGCGCGGCGGTGGAACTGGTGACGGAGGAACGGACGCTGGCCATCGGAAACAGCGTTTTAACGGTTTATCCGCCGGTGGGCACCGGCAGCGACAACGACAGCGGGCTTGCCCTGCTGTGCACCGCCGGGGAGTTTGATTTGCTCATCACCGGCGATATGGACGCCCGGACGGAGGAAAAGCTTCTTGCCGCCTATCCTCTGCCGGATATTGAGGCGCTGATTGTGGGCCACCACGGCTCCAAATATTCCACGGGAGAGGAACTGCTGGCGGCGCTTAGCCCGGAAATCGGCGTGGTCAGCGCGGGTCGGAACAACTATGGTCACCCGTCGGACGAGGCGTTGCGGCGGCTTGCCAAGGCGGGTGCGGCAGTCTATCGGACGGACCGGCAGGGAAATATCCATATTTCTGTAAAGTGAGAGAGATGAACATGGCTTATCAAACGACAAAGCCCAGAGAAAACAAGACGTTTCAAAAGCTGAAGGAGGATTTGTCCGCCGGAACGGCGGGCAGCGTTTACATCTTCTACGGAGAGGAGGCGTACCTCCGGGAATACTATTTGGGGGAGCTGCGCAAAAAACTGATTCCACAGGGCTTTGAGGAATTCAACTACCACCGGCTGGAGGGGAAAGAGCTGACAGTGCAGGCCCTTTCCGAAATGGCGGAGGCGATGCCCATGATGACGGAGCGGACGCTGCTTCAGGTGAGCGATTTCGATATTTTTAAGCTGGGCGAAGACCAGCGGGAACGGCTGATTTCGTTCTTGGAGGACGTTCCATCCTATTGCTGCGTTGTCTTTTCCTATGACACCTTGGACTATAAGCCCAACAAAACCATGAAAAAGCTGTGCTCCGCGCTTGCGGAACATGCCCGGGCGGTAGAGTTCCGTCAGGCGGAGAGCAGTGATTTAACGGCATGGATTGCCCGGCGGTTTCGGGCGCTGGGCAAGGAAATCGACCGGCAGACGGCGGAGTATCTCATTTTCCTCTGCGGTCCGCTGATGACCGGTCTTGTCCCGGAGATTGCCAAAATCGGCGCTTATGCGAGGGGAAAGACTGTCACGGAGAAGGACATCGACGCGGTGGCGGACCCGGTGCTGTCGGCAGAGGTATTTAAGCTGTCCGACGCGGTGCTGGCGGGAAATTACGATGAGGCGGCCCGGATTCTGGGGGATCTTTTGAAAATGCAGACCGAGCCGATTTTGATTCTTGGAATGCTGGGCGCGCAGCTTCGCCGGATTTACACGGCCAGACTGTCTTTAGACAGCGGGAAGGACAAATACTGGCTGATGAGCCTGTGGGGCTATAAGTCGGACTATCCCGTGCGGCTGCTGCTGTCCGCCGCGAAAAAGACCACGGCGGCTTGGTGCGCCCGGGCGGTAAAGGAGTGTCAGGTGCTGGACAGGCGGATGAAGAGCGAAAAGGGCGTGGACAGCGCGGGAGAGCTGAAGCTGCTGCTGGTGCGTCTGGGGGCGCAGAAGCGATGAGAAAGGTGCGGGAAGTGATTGTGGTGGAAGGCCGCTACGACAAAAACACCCTTCGTCAGGCGGTGGACGCCGCCGTGTTCCCCGTGGGAGGCTTCGCCGTGTTCAACGACAAGGAGCAGCTTGCCCTCCTCCGCCGTCTTGCAGAGGAGCGGGGGCTGATCGTGCTGACGGACAGCGACGGCGCGGGCTTTGTCATCCGCAATTATCTCAAGGGCGCTTTGCCGAAGGATCGGGTGAAGCAGGCATATATCCCGGATTTATACGGCAAGGAGCGCCGCAAGCGCAAGGCCGGAAAAGAGGGGAAGCTGGGTGTGGAGGGAATGCGCCCGGAGGTGCTTTTGGACGCACTGGAGCGGGCGG
>DKLF01000049.1 GCA_002455655.1 Oscillibacter sp. UBA6647
CACCAGAAGCGTGGGGGCCTGCATGATGCGGTATTTCCGGGCAAGGTCCAAATGCTCGCTCACGTCCAGCACTGTGTAGGCAAGTCCCGCCTGTTCAAGGCCTTCTTTGGCGGTTTTGCAGTTGGGGCAGGTTTTGGTGGTGAACAGCAGCAGCTCGTCCACCGCGTCGCGCATGGCCCGCACCGTGGAGCTTTGCTCCGGAGCGGGCTGCTCCGCAGAAGAGGTGGCGGCAAGGCTGGGCACTGGCCGGGCTGTCTGTGGGGCGGGGCTTGGCGCGTGGGGTTTAAAAGCCGTTCCGGGCTCATAAAGTTTGCGGTCTTTGTATTCCTGCGTCTTGCCGTCGTTCCAGTTTTGCACGGGGCGGTAATAGCCGGTGATGCGGCTGTAAACCTCGGCGGGTTTCCCGCAGTGGGGGCAGGTGAAATGCTCACCGGTGAGATACCCATGCTGGGAACAGACGGAATAGGTGGGGGAAAGGGTGTAGTAGGGCAGCTTGAAGTTTTCCGCGATTTTGCGCACCAGCGCGGCAGCGGCTTTCCAGTCCGGCAGCTTTTCGCCCAGAAACGCGTGGAACACGGTGCCGGAGGTATAGAGGGTCTGCAAATCATCTTGCACCGCCAGCGCGTCGAACAAATCCGAGGTGTACCCCACCGGAAGGTGGGAGGAATTGGTGTAATAGGGTGCGTCGCCGGGCTTGGCGGCGGTAATGATGTCTCCGAACCGCTCCGTGTCGTGCTTTGCCAGCCGGTAAGAAGTGGACTCGGCGGGGGTGGCCTCCAGATTGTAAAGGTCGCCGTACTGCTCCTGATAGTCGCTAAGCCGCTGGCGCATATGGTTCAACACATCCTTGGCAAAGGACTGGGCCTCCGGCGCTGTCAGGTCCTTTCGCAGCCATGCGGCATTCAGCGCCGCCTCGTTCATACCAACAAGGCCGATGGTGGAAAAATGATTGCCAAAGCTGCCAAGATACCGCTGGGTATAGGGGTACAGCCCCGCGTCCAGCAATTTGGTAATCACCGTGCGCTTGGTGTTCAGGCTGCGGGCGGCCACGTCCATCAGCTTGTCCAGCCGCCGGTAAAAGTCCGCCTCGTCCCGGGCCAGATACGCAATGCGGGGCAGGTTCACCGTCACCACGCCGACGGACCCGGTGGATTCGCCGGAGCCAAAGTAGCCGCCGGACTTTTTCCGCAGCTCCCGCAAATCCAGCCGAAGGCGGCAGCACATGCTGCGCACGTCCGATGGCTCCATGTCGGAATTGATGTAGTTGGAGAAATAGGGCGTTCCGTATTTCCCGGTCATCTCAAAGAGAAGACGGTTGTTCTCCGTGTCGCTCCAGTCAAAGTCCTTTGTGATGGAGTAGGTGGGAATGGGGTATTGGAAGCCCCGTCCGTCCGCGTCGCCCTCCACCATGATTTCAATGAAAGCGCGGTTCACCATGTCCATCTCTTTTTTGCAATCCCCGTAAGTAAAGTCCATCTCCCTGCCGCCCACAATGGCGGGCTGGTTTGCAAGGTCGGTGGGGACGGTCCAGTCTAACGTGATGTTGGAAAACGGAGCCTGCGTGCCCCAGCGGGACGGGGTGTTCACCCCGTACACAAAGGACTGGATGCACTGCTTCACCTCTTTTTGGGAGAGGTTGTCCGCCCGCACGAAGGGAGCCAGATATGTGTCAAAAGAGGAGAACGCCTGCGCCCCGGCCCACTCGTTCTGCATAATTCCAAGGAAGTTTACCATTTGATTGCAAAGGGTGGAGAGATGACTTGCGGGGGAGGAGGTGATCTTGCCGGGAATGCCGCCAAGGCCCTCCTGAATCAATTGCTTCAGGCTCCACCCGGCACAGTAGCCGGTGAGCATAGACAAATCGTGAATGTGGAGGTCGCCGCTTTTGTGGGCCTGGGCTACCTCCGCGTCGTAAATCTCGCTGAGCCAGTAGTTGGCGGTGATGGCCCCGGAGTTGGACAGAATCAGCCCGCCCACGGAGTAGGTGACGGTGGAGTTTTCCTTCACCCGCCAGTCGTTGATGTGCAGATAGTTGTTCACCAGGTCCTTGTAGTCTAGCACGGTGGAGCCTAAATTCCGGATTTTCTCCCGCTGCTTGCGGTACAGAATATAGGCCTTGGCAACGTCGCTGTATCCGGCCTTGATGAGGACATTTTCCACGCTGTCCTGAATCTGCTCCACGGAAATGGAGCCGTCCTTGATATTGTCCTGATAATCTGCGGTGACCTTCAGCGCCAAAAGATCGATGATGTCGGGGTTGTAGTCCTTTCCCACGGCGTCAAACGCCTTGGTGATGGCTACGCTGATCTTGGACAGGGCAAAGTCCACGACCTTGCCGTCCCGCTTCAAAACTCGATACATACCGCTCCCACACTCTCTTAAAGTATTCCCGCCCGCGGCGCCGGACAAACTGCCCTGCCGCCGCCAGCGTATCAAAGATAGGCCCATATACCGTCAGAACGGAAAGGCGCCGAAGCGCCCTTCCGTTCTTATTCTAGCGGAGCTGCTGGGGGAAGTCAATTAGAAATACCTCTATATCTTGTGGATTATTTCATAAAAAATGCCAATAATCACCCAGATTTAGTAAAGTTAAAAAAGAGCGCGGCTTCGAAAAAAGTCTCTTTATGTCGAAAGAAGCGAGATTGTGCGAAGTCTTGCGTTGACTCACTCCACGCCCCGGAGAGAAACCTCCCCGTAAAAAGGGCGGACAGTCTCGGCGAAGGCGCGCATTTCATCGGGGGAGAAGCCGTGCAGTCCGGAGCCAATCAGTTCTCCGGAGTCCATGAAGCTTTGAAGGAAATAGCGGCGCGCTCCTTTCAGCCATTGGGCGATGGACAGCAAGTCCGCCGGAGTGTGAAACTCCCGCACCAGCGTGGTACGGAATTCATAGTCCGTCGGGCCATCCATCAAAAGTGCGGCGCTCTCCGCCACCGGGGAAGTGTCAAAGCCCAAAACGCCCACGGTCAGCGGATATTTGGGCAGGCTGTTTTTGACATCCATAGCTATGTAATCAATGCTTCTCGTTTCCAGAAGGGCGCGAAGCCGCTGGGGATAGCAGCCGTTGGTGTCCAGCTTTACCGCAAAGCCCATGGCCTTTACCCGGGCGGCGAAGTCTGAAAGGTCTTCGTGAAGCAGCGGCTCCCCGCCGGAGAGTACCACCCCGTCCAGCAAGCCCTGCCGGGAGGAAAGAAACGCAAGAATTTCCCGTTCCTCATAGTGCTCCCGCGCATTTGCGGGCGCGGTGACCAGACGGGCGTTGTGGCAATAGGGGCAGCGGAGGTTGCATCCTCCGGTGAACACCGTTGCCGCCACCTTGCCGGGAAAGTCCACCAGTGACAGCGTTTGCAGCCCGCAGAAGATCATGGCGACGCCTCTTCTTCCACATCTCCCGTGCGCCTGCGAATCGGATCGGACCGCAGGGAAAGGAGAAGCCCCAGAAAAAAGAGAACGCAGCCGCCAAGCAGCGCATACTGGGAAAGGCTTCGATTGCCCGCCAGCGCGGCGGCGCACAGAATGACGCTGCCCCCGGCGAAAAAAGAAAAGACCTGCGCGGACCCGTCCTCGAACGCGAAGGAGGACAGGCGGAAAAAGGCCAGCGCGGCAAAACCCAGCGACAGCAGCTCCGGCGCATAGGATTCCAGCGCGGGGTTTGCGGCCCGGGTGCGATAGTCCAGCACCAGATGAAACACCAGCGCCACCGGGGCGGGCAGCAGTAAAATAGGCGGCGCAGCCCTGCGGCGGCGAGAGCGCCGCCCCGCCGCAGCGGAAAAAACAGCGGGCAGCAGACACAGGGCGGACAGCACCGTCAGCCCGCCGCAGGCCAGCGCAACGCCTGCCGGAGGAGCTCCGCCGCCGGGAAAGCACAGGGGAGCCGAGAGCGCGGCCCGCACCTCTACCACCCCGGAAAGGGCCAGCAGGAAAACGCCGGACAGCAGCAGGGGGGCGGCCCCCTGTGCAGAAAAGACATCCTGAAACGAACGGGGGTCGGGACGGCGGTCAGGCAGACGGCGGACCAGCAAAAACAGCGTTACGCCCAAAAAGATCAGCAAAACCCACAGCAGTCGTCCGAAGAGATTTCCGTGGGTACTCAGTCCGGTTTCCTGAATCAAGTCGGTGCGCGCCTGCGCCAGCCGCAGAAAAAAAGCCGCCGCGCCGCCCGACGCCGCCAGAGCAGCCATAGCCGTGGTGTGTTTCATCCGGGGCCTCCTCAAAAGCCGGGACGTTGCGCCCGGCACAATTTGTAAATAGTTCCGCGTCTGCCCGATCATACCGGGCCTGTATGGTAGGCAAATATCCTTCGTTCCCCTCCGCACAGAGGGCTGGGGGGTTCTTTTCGGAGGAGCTGCGCCCGTGCGGGTTCCCGACGCGGCCTGCCGATTCCACCGGGGAGTGATCTGGGGCCATTATACGCCAGCGGCGGCGGTTTGTCCACACCGCGACGGGGAAAACGCACCAGCCCGCACGGTTGCCGTTTCGGACAATCCGTGGTATAATCAAACGCCGTAAAATTCGACAGTTTATGCGCAGGACTGTTTTTTATCTTCCGCGCATATGCTGAAGAAACCACGGATTGCGGGCGTGCTTCGATCAATTTACGGAAAGTGTACAGGCTGTTCAAGAGGTGAATGCCTTTTGAACAAGCGGGAAAGGAAACAAGATGAGACGGTATCTGGGCATGTCGGCGGTGCTGCTGGGCCTGCTTTTTTTGCTGCCGCTGATTACCGTGACGACCCATGTGGTCCGGCGGGAGGCGGAGGCGGGGACGAAGCGGGAGCTGAAGCCGAAAGAGCCGGAAATAGAGCTGCTTCCTCAAGGGGAGACGGACGGGTCCTACACCATCCGCGTTCTGCTGGGGGACGAGGTGAAAACCATGACCATGGGGGAATATCTTCAGGGCGTGGTGCGGGCGGAGATGCCCGCCTCCTTCGAGCAGCAGGCCCTGTGCGCCCAAGCCGTGGCGGCACGGACCTATACGATGTATAAGATGGCTTCCGGGGGAAACCACGGCGACACGGCGGATGTCTGCGGCGATCATACCTGTTGTCAGGCGTATCTTGATAAGGAAACCGCCGCGTCCAACTGGGGAGACAATGCGAAGGCATACGAAGCAAAGGTGGAAAACGCCGTCTCGCTTACCGACGGGCAGACGATTCTGTACGGCGGGCAGCCCATCCTGGCAGTATTTCACTCCTCCTCTGCCGGGACCACAAAACGGGCGGGAGAGGTATGGAGCAGCGATCTGCCCTATCTCCAGAGTGTGGAAAGCCCAGAGGGCGAGGGCGTCCCCAATTATTACAGTCGGGCGGAGTTTACTCCAACGGGGTTTAAAGAGCTGTTTCTGGCCGCGTATCCGGAGGCGGACCTGTCCGGCTCCGCCTCGGGCTGGATGAAGGATTGGATCGTTGGCGAGGACAGCAATGTGGAGTCCGTCACTGTGGGCGGCATCAGCGTCCGGGGGACAAAGCTGCGCACTATTTTCTCCTTGCGCTCTTCCACCTTTGAAGCGGAAGTGCAGGACGGGAAAATCGTCTTCTTCGTCACCGGGTACGGCCACGGCGTGGGGATGAGCCAATATGGCGCCCAGCAGATGGCAAAGGACGGCAAGGACTGGAAGGAGATCATCACCCACTACTATACCGGCGTCACCGTGGCGGTGCACACGCCGGAGCGGTTGTCGTAATAAAAAAGAGCTTGAGGACGTAAAATCCTCAAGCTCTTTTGGCTTTTGAAAAGGCGCGCAGGGGGACCGGAGATCATTCCTGCCGCTTACACGCTGCGAAAGCGGGAGAGAAAGTCCCGGGTCTCCTGCATTTGGGGATTGCCCAAAAGCTCCTCCGGCGTGCCCTCCTCGCAGATAACGCCCTGATTCATATACACCACCCGGCTGCTCACGTCCCGGGCGAAGGCCATCTCGTGGGTCACCACCAGCATGGTCATGCCCTCCCGGGCCAAATCCTTCATCACGTCCAGCACCTCGCCCACCATCTCGGGGTCCAGCGCTGAAGTCGGCTCATCGAACAGCAGCACCTCCGGCTCCATGGCAAGGGCCCTGGCAATGGCCACCCGCTGTTTCTGTCCGCCGGAGAGCTGACGGGGTCTCGCGTTGATATAGGGGGCCATGCCCACCCGATCCAGATACCTGAGCGCGGCGGTGCGAGCCTCCTCAGGGTCCTTTTTCAGAACCTTCACCTGCCCGACCACGCAGTTTTTCAAAACGGTCATGTTGTTGAACAGGTTGAAGGACTGAAACACCATCCCCACGCGGGAGCGGTACGCGGCTGCGTCCACGCCCCGGTCCGCCATGTTTTTTCCGTGGAAGAGAATCTCGCCCGAGGTGGGGGTTTCCAGCAGGTTTACGCAGCGAAGGAGCGTGGACTTTCCGGAACCGGAGGAGCCGATAATGGAGGTCACGTCCCCCTTCTCCACCGTGAAGTCGATGTCCCGCAGCACCTGATGACTGCCAAAGGCCTTGCCCAGATGGCGGATTTCAAGAATCGTCTCTCCCATGTCAGTTCTCTCCTCTCGAAGCGGAGTCTCCGTTTTTGGGAGAATGCTTGCCGCTTTCCCGGTACTCCTTGCTGTGCTCGTCAAAATTACTGCCTCGGCCGGGATGATTGTAAGTTCCGGCGGTCATGGTCAAGGAGTCGGTCTGCACCAGCTCGTAGCTGTCGGACCCGTCCATCCGCCGCTCTATCCACCGCAGCAGGAAGGAGGCGGCAAGCGTCATGGTAAGATAGCCCGCCATTTCAATGGTGGCGGAGGGGAAGTAGGTGAAGGTGGCCCCGGAAATCGCCTTGTGGGCGGCAAAAAAGTCGGTAAAGCCGATGATAAACATCACGGAGGTGTCTTTGATGTTGATAATCAGGTTGTTGCCGATCTGGGGCATGATGTTCCGCAGGGCCTGGGGCAGAATGACGCCTAACATGGTTTGGAAGTGGGTCATACCGATGGCCTTGGCCCCCTCCGTCTGGCCGGGGTCGATGGAGAGAATGCCGCCCCGGACGGACTCCGCCATATACGCGCCGGTATTGACGGATACCACCAGAATCGCCACAGTCCATATGTTCTCAAAGCGGACGGAGTTGTTGGTGAAATAGGGCAGGCCGTAATAAATAAATACCGCCTGCAAAATCATGGGCGTGCCACGGAAAACCTCAATATAAATTCGCAGCAGCACCCGCACAAGCCCCAAACCTACCCGCTTGACGGGATGGTCGGACTTTGAGCGGGGAATCGTCTGCAAAATGCCGCAGCCAAGGCCAATGACGCAGCCGATTAACGTGGCGACCACGGCGAGAATCAGCGTGCGCCAAATGCCGCCCAGATAGCTCACCGTGCCGTATTTTGCCCAGAGGTCGGCAATGTCGGCGGCCAGTTGTGGAAATCTTGACCAGTCCATAATGGGTTCCTCGTTCCCTCAGTATTCAGCGGGCGCGCCCGGACAGGGATGCTTATGCCCCGATGGGCTGTACTGCCACGGCTTGCGCCATCAGGTCATTGAAGTCGTCGGCGGTCATGCCGGAGAGGACGGAGTTCATCGCGTCCTTCAAAGCGGTGTTGCCCTTCATGACAGAGATGCCGATATTTACGTCCTCGTCGGACACTTCAAAGTCGTCGCCGGAACCGGAGAAGTCCAGCAGCTTGAAATCAGGATAGGCAACCATCGCGCCCTGCGCGGTGGGCATATCGGTGCACACAAAGTCCACCGCGCCGGTTTCCAGTGCCATCAGCATGGCGGGAGCGGACTCCGCCGCCGTCCGGATATCGGCGCCCTCAATCTGGGGTAGGCAGGTTTCATACCAGATGGTGCCCTGCTGGCTGGTGCAGGAGCCGCCGGCAAGGTCGCTGATGCCCTTGGCGTTTGCAAAGGCGCTGTCGGCCTTGGTCAGGCAGATGATGGAGGCGTACAGATAGGGACCTGCGAAGTCCACCTGCTCCGCCCGCTCGGCGGTCATGGACTGGCCAGCGATCACCGCGTCCACGGCGCCGGACTGAACGGCGGGAACAAGAGATTCCCACTCCAGCCGGACAATTTCCAGCTTCCAGCCGTTGGCCTCGCAGAGCTTCTTCGCCATCATTACGTCGTAGCCGTTGGCATATTCATTGGTGTCACGGATGGGGACGGCGTCGTTGGAGTCGTCCGGCTGGGACCAGTTATAGGGCGCGTAGCCGCACTCCATGGCCACCGTCAGCACGCCGTCCTCCACGCCGGAGGGAACCCCGCCGCCAGCGGAGGATGCGGAGGAACCGGCAGCCGCGCCGGAGCCGGAGGCCGCCGGGGCAGAGCCGCCGCAGGCGGCAAGAGATGCGGTCATGGCCACAGCCAGAACAAGAGTGAAAAACTTCTTCATAAAAATTTTC
>DKLF01000001.1 GCA_002455655.1 Oscillibacter sp. UBA6647
TTTTGTTAGCAGGACTCCTTAAATTTTATTTGATTGTGTTGGCTAATCAGATTCTCTGTAAGATGTAATCCCACATTTGCAAAGATAGCAATAATTGTGCCATTTTTTAAAATGATATCTCGTAAAAATTCACAATATTTCCTTGAAGAGAGGAAAGCAAATAAGGCCAACAATTGCAGGCGGTTTAAAGGCTTGTCCCATTGTTCGGACATAATCCGATCTGCCCCGCGAAAAAAAGAGACTGCCAACACAAGTTGTTTTCAACTCGTTTTTTGCGGGTGCGATATAAAAATGACTTATCAGACAACCCCGCGAGATTCATCCGCAGCAGGGAAAAGGCGCGCTTTAGAGAAACACCGGCCTTTTCGGTGTCTTGGTGTTTAGGTCCCCAGCATTGTTTGCAGGTTGTCCGCCACACTGAGCGGGGCTTCGGTGGCCGCACGAACGGCTTCCACCGTGTATTCAGGATTGATTTCCGTCAGCAGCAGGCCCCGGTCCGTGACCTTCATAACGCCCATTTCTGTGATAATGGTGGTGACGCAGTTTACTGCCGTGTAGGGCAGGGTGCACTTTTTCAGAATCTTGGGTTTTCCCTTGGCGGTGTGCTCCATGGCAACGATGCACTGCTTTGCCCCCACACACAGATCCATGGCTCCGCCCATTCCCGACATCTTTTTGCCGGGAATGATCCAGTTTGCCAGACTACCTTCCTCGTCAACCTCCAGCGCGCCCAAAATACAGGCGTCCACATGGCCGCCGCGAATCAGGGCGAAATTGGTGGCAGAATCCGTGAAGGCCCCACCGGTGAGGACGGAGGAGGGGGCACCGCCTGCGTCCGTCACGTGATAGGGCGCATAATGCCCGTCCTCTTCGCCGGGCCGTTCGCCGGCTCCGACAATGCCAAGCTCGGCGTGAATCGTCACTTCGATGTCCTTTGGCAGGAAGGACGGAATCATGGTGGGCAGGCCGATGCCAAGATTCACAATGTCCCCGTTTTTCAATTCCTTTGCCGCACGGGCGGCAATCACTTCCTTCGCGTTCACTGTGCTGCGCCCCCCTCCACGATATAGTCCACCAAGATTCCCATGGTCATTACATCTTCTGGCTGAATTTCGCCAATGTTCACCAACTGCTCCGTCTCCACAATTACCAGCTCGGCGGCACCTGCCATAGGGACGTTAAAATTGCGCATGGTCCCCTTATACCAAACGTTGCCTGCCATGTCGGTTTTATAGCCGCCAAGCAGCGCCACGTCGGCCTTCAGCGCCTTCATCAGGAGATAGTCCCTGCCGTCAATTGAGAGTTTGCGATTTGTGAGAGGGCTTTCCTCCACAACAGTACCCACACCCACCGGCGTCAAAACGCCGCCCAGTCCCGCGCCCCCTGCACGGATCATTTCCGCAAGGGAGCCTTGCGGAACCAAGTTCACCTCCAGCGTTCCTTCCATCGACTGCTGCCCCACCTCGGGCGACATGCCCACATGGGTGGCAATGACCCGCTTCACCTTGCGCCAGTGAATCAGACCGGCCACGCCGTAATAGGGCTCGCCCCCCGGACCGACTTCCCGGGCCATGTCGTTTCCAATCAGGGTGAAGTCGCCCTTATCTGATTTAATCAGCTCGTCAATAATTGCATGGGCCTGCCCGCAGCCCAGAAAGCCGCCAATCATAATAGTTGCGCCGCTGGGAATCAGCGCCGCCGCTTCCTTTGCGGAAATCACCTGTTTATTTGCCACGCATGTTCCTCCATTTCGTGAGTGTATCTTAGAAATTTACGCGGTCAGTGCCCTTGAGCTTCAAAATCGCCCGGGCTTCTTCCGCCGTGGCCACCCCGCGGCCCAGAATATGCGCCGACGAGGCAGCTGCCTGAATCTGCTCCGCATTGGATTTGGCCAGCACCCGGGGGCGGATGTACAGGTTGTCCTCAAGGCCCACGCGGGCATTGCCGCCCATGGCTATCGCCGCCGTGATCATGGGGAACTGATGTCTTCCGGCCGCCGCGCAGGACCAGTTGAATTCGTCAAGCTGCTTTTCAGCGGTGCTGCGCAGGAACACCAGATTGTCCACCGATGCGGGCAGCCCGCCCTGAATCCCCATGACGAATTGCAGATAAATGGGGCACTTCAAAATGCCTTGCTTTTTGAAATAGGCAATGTTGTTGATCATGCCTGCGTCATAGACTTCAAACTCGGGAATGGTGCCATTTTCCTGCATGGTGTGAATGTAGGTGTCCAGTCCCTGATAGGTATTGGCAAAGACGTTGTCGTAAGTGCCTCCCAGATATTTTTTCTCCCACGCGGGGGCGTCGTCCGTCAACTGTGGAACAAGACCGGCCAAAACAAAATTCATGGAGCCTGCGTTGCAGGAGGCCAGTTCCGGCTTCATATCGGGGACCACCGACAAACGCTCCTGAACCGTCATCATCTGGCTGGCTCCGGTGGTGATGCAGATGATGACGTCGCATTCCTCCTTGATGGCGCTCACCATCTGGCGCATCAATTTGAGATCGGAGGACGGCTCTCCGGTTTTGGGATCTCTTGCGTGCAGATGCACCACGGCCGCGCCTGCCCGGGCCGCGCCAACCGCCTGCGCAACGATATCCTCCGGCGTAATCGGCAGGTATGGGCTCATACTGGATACATGAACCGCGCCGGTGATGGCGGCAGTCAAGATTACCTTATTATTTTTCATCAAATTGCCCCTTTCCGTTATTCCTTCACAAGGTTTCTGACCTCTTGAAAGTGTTGCTTGGTGCGGCTGTGAAAAAAGCCAAGATCGTTCATGCAGGTGACAAGCTGAAAGCCCTGACAGATACGCCGGGCTGCGTCGTCGGCGCTGGCGGTCACAATGCCGGGAATAATTCCGTGTCTTTTGCATGCCGCCAAAATGCGATCAATTGCCGCCACCATCTCCGGCGCTTCTACCTTATGATTGGCGGAGGAATCGGCCTTGAACTGAATTCCCATCTCCAGAGACAAGTCGCCCGTGCCGATAAAAATTGCGTCCAGACCCGGCGTTGCGGCAATTTCTTCAATATTGTTCAGACCCTCGAGGGACTCGCACTGAACAATGCACAGGGTATTGTCGTTGGCGTTTTTCACATAGTCGTCGTATGCGCCCCAGCGGGGACCGCGTCCGCCGTTGGCCCCGCGCTTACCAAGGGGAGGATATTTTAAGTACTGCACTGCGTGCTCCGCTTGGGAGGGGGTCCCCACCAGCGGGGCCATCACGCCGTGGACACCCACGTCCAGCATCCGGCTCATCATGGGCGCGTCGTCCGGGTCGTAAACCCG
The DNA here is from genome assembly GCA_002455655.1 of Oscillibacter sp. UBA6647. GTDB lineage: Bacteria > Bacillota > Clostridia > Oscillospirales > Oscillospiraceae > Oscillibacter. The sequence continues at coordinate 3,293 of DKLF01000001.1, forward strand.
GACCAGCGGCGCCATACCGTACAGCTCTGAGGCGCGGCACATCTGGACGATGCTCTCTGTATCTGTCTCCGCGTGCTCGCAGTCAATCATCACGAAGTCCAGTCCGCCAAGGCCCAGAATCTCGCAGTTCACCGCCGAGCCGGAGGCCACAAAGGCTCCCAGCGCATAGCCGTTTTCCGCAATTTTTTCCCGGACCAAATTACGCATTTTCATATCGATCTATCCTTTCCATGCCCGGTCTGACGCATCATTTTTGAAGGTCAACGGGCTGCGGTTTCTTTTAATTAAGTACAGAGGCCGGTTTTCACAGGCCTCCGTACTAAAATGTTCTTCATTGAAAATCCCTGCGGAGTGTGAAAAAGTTATCCTCTGACCTCAGCGTCGGTATCCTGCGGCTCGGTCAGGTCGGGAACCTCCCGACCGCCTGCATCCCAGTCGATATCATATTCGGATTTCAGCCACGCCTTGTACTCATCGCAGCTTGAAGAGCGTTTGGGAGACATGATATCCATCTGATAGCACGGGCCCTGAGAGCGATAAACCTGCGCGTAGTGCACATAGTGAGGGGGAACGTTGACCCAGCAGCCGGGGGACAGGCGGTAGGGAACACCGTCCACCCAATAGTCGCACTCGCCCTTGACGACGGTTGCAATCTGCTCGTTGGGGTGGGTGTGGGGTCCGATGGGCATTCCGTTGAACATCTGGCCCAAGCACATGTGCATGTTGGCGGCCTCCATTGCAAAGCACTTCATGTAGCACATAACCTTGCCGTCAACATCCTTTCTGTGATTGGGCATCCAGGGGAGATCGTTATAGTTGCCGTACATAATTTTAGCCATGATTCAGTTTCCTTTCAGATTCGTTTATTTGTCTTTTCAGCGCAGGGATTTTCTTTGAAGAACAGGGGATCGCGTCAAAACTCCAGATAGCTCTGAGGAAGACCCTCCAGAATATCGGAGGTCAGGCTGTAAGATGCAATGGGATAGCGCAGGCCGTTTTTACTCAGCCCTTCCAAACCGTTCACCGCGCGCACCAAGTCCTGAGGGGAAAAGGTCAGCCGTAATTCGTTTTCCCCCATACCGGCAAACTTTTTATCCGCATAGCACGGCAGGCTCATAGACGGCTCTCCTGTCAGAAATGTCCGCACCCAGGAGTCAGAGCAGGTAGACTCGCCCACAAAGGTGAAATTCAGTTTTTTATAGTCCTCAAACTGATACCCGGACAACAGTAAAAACGCCTGCGCGGGACTCATGTACAGCACGCATACGTCCGGCTGAATCCGCCCCGCCGTCAGCGGCGACGCCACCACGGCAATGTACTCCGGCGGCACGCAGTTCAGCGCCTGATTGTGCGCTTTTGCCGCCTCAAGATTGTTAAACCAGACGCCGTTGAAGATTTCCCCGGAATACCACTTTTCGTCCCGTTCAAACATCCCGTTGATTCCACGGCAATAATTTGCGTGCACGTTTTCAAACTTGCAGGCGCTGGTCCAGTTATACTGAGCGGCATGCCCCACAATGGTGCACGGCGGCAGATGTTTCTTATGAATCCGTACCTTCGGGATACTTTGCAGCTCCTCCTCCGTTTTGATCCATTTCATGGCAACAGGAGGCGTTTGCAGGCGCAGCAGCTTTGTCAGCCGCGCGACAATACTTTCCCAGTCATAGTTTTCCATGATGTCACTGTCCCTTCCTCTCAATGACAGGACCTTCTTGCCGGGCTGATTCGGCCCGATACATCCTGTCCGCCTTTTGTAATAGCTTTTTGGATGTCAAGTTAACGATATTTTTAAAATTTTTATTTTTTACTTTTAAGGGACGTTTGGCATCGGTTTTGCTTTTCTTAATTAAATATCAAACAAATCTTGAAAATAAAAACTATGAATCAGAAAGGATAGACAGATATGGAGCAAAGCATAAAAGAAATCCCGTTTGGAGTGACAGCCGATGGGCAGGCGGTGCAACTTTTCCGCATCCCCAACAGCACCAACGATTACGTTGAGGTATCCACATACGGGTGTAGCATCAAGAGTGTTTTCATTCATAATCGTCGGGGCGCGCTTCAAAACATGCTGGCTGGCTTTGAGACGCTGGCGGAGTACGAGCAGGCCTCCACGCCCATATGCGGTATCGCTGCCGGCGCTGCTGCCGGAGACTACGCGCGGCTGCTGGGCCACAAGGTCTGGAAGGTGGAGGAGACCGGCGACAATTACGTGCTGATGTCCTGCGCCACCTCCGCGAAAGAGGGCGGCTGCGCCATGACCGTGGGGGTTCGCATCATGTGGGTTAATTTAAATCGTCTGGTGGTGGATTTATATGTGACGCCGGAGCAGCAGGCGGCAGTCAATTTTGCCTGTCAGCTTCCGTTCCGGATGCTGGAGAGCGGCGGGCTGGACGGCTATGTCACGCGCACCTTCTGAGCTACAACACTGGTGGAAGGAGAGGTGTGCCCCATCAGCGACACGCCTTACGCCGACATGGCGTTTCAGCCTGTGGAGGGGTCTTCCGTCACCTTTATTTCAGGGGACGACGAGGTGAAGCCCATGGCCGAGCTGGCCAACGTTCAGGCAGGGCTTGCGGTTTCTGCTTACGGGAATCTGTCCTCTCTTCGCGTGGAGCCGCAGCCGCAGCTTGGGTCCGTCCTTGTAAGTCAATCCATGATGCGGGAAGTCACGCTGGGCGGGGGCGAAACCCTGTCAGGCATAGTCATTTATGGATTCGATAAGCTGCTTACGAAAGAAGAACTGGAAAACCCGGAGCCCTCCTGTTTTGGAGGGTTTTGCTGACTGGTTTTATGTAGAAGGAGTGTGCGGGAAAGTACATTTATAGCTTATGAAAGCGTCCGCGACCTCCGCTGACAAGCCGTTGGGCAGACCTTTGCATGCAAAGGCGCTTAAAATAAATTGAATCCGGTTTGTTTTTTGTGATGAATTTCAAACATGAATTAAATGTGGATGTGCGACCCGAGGCAGGCAGCCGTATGCAGATTCTTCCTGTCTGCGGAAAATTGTCAGGTCTTGTTTGCGGGCTGGATGGGGCATCATTCGGCGTGTGAATGGCAGTCATCACAAATTGTTGTTCGGGATTGTGCAATTCGCCCATAAAAAATTGCCGATGGCAAAGTGCTTTTGTGACGAAACGATATTCGGCGATAAACGCAAAGTTTTTTATTGACTTCTCCCCGGGCCTTTGCTAAGATACGTTCAAACATAAAGATGTGAAGTAGTAAGCAGCATTGCCCTTTCAGAGAGTTGCCGGCTGGTGCGAGGCAACAGGGCGCAACCTGCCGAACTGGTCACGGAATGGCTGCGCCGAACATATAAGTAGGCGCGGACGGAAGCCCCCGTTACAGAAGGCAGAGGTATGTCAGTACCTCGTAAAGTGCATTCGCAAGAATGAAGAAGAGTGGTACCGCGTGAGGATTTTATCCTTTCGTCTCTTTGCTAAACCGCAAGGAGACGGAAGGATTTTTTGCGTCTTCTTGGACAGTATTTGGGAGGTCAACATGAAAACAGCAGCGACGACACCGGCAGCAATTCCAAATCCCGACATGAAATCCAGAAGGAGCGCATTTTTCCTCGCCTTTTCCGTGGGCTCGGTCCTGTTCTCGGCCCACGCCGGGGGCGGCTTTGCCACCGGCAATCAGGCCAACACCTATTATGTGGGCCTTGGCTGGCTTGGCCCGGTGGCGGCCATTCTGGCGGTGCTCCTCATGTCGCTGACCATGAGGGAAGCCATGTTCTTCTACAATTCTCGAAACCTCAAATCCTACAAAGAGCTGTTTGAAGCCATTTTCAGCCCCTTTAAGAAGATTGAATGGCTTTTCGAGGTGTTTTTCTACATCATGGTGGTTATGGCCATTGCCGCCGCCATCTCGGGAGCGGCCTCGGCGCTCAACGCTTACTTTGGGATTCCCTATGCCCTCAGCGTTCTGGCGGTTGGCGCGCTGGTGCTGACACTTACCATCTTTGGGGCGAATCTGGTTCGTCTGGCCTCCACCTATATGGGCATGGCCATTCTGGTCATCGCCATCAGCATTTACGCCATCGGCATTACCAAGGGGGAGAACATTGCCACTGTTCTGTCCGCCAGCTTTCAAAACACCGGCTTTTCCATGTTTCCCAAGGCAATTTTAAATGCTTTTGTCTACGCGGGCTTCCAGTGCGTCACGCTGCCCACCATGCTGGCCTGCGGCAAGCCGCTTTCCGATAAGCGGCGCTGCAACAAATCCATGAACATTGCCTTTGTTATGAACGCCGCCGCGTTGACCCTGTCGGTTTTCATGCTGCTGTCCTGGCAGGGATTTTATACCGCTGCGGAGGGCGGAACCGTGATCCCAACGCTCACGGTCTGCCGCGAGATCGGCATTCCGTGGCTTACGGTGGCCTATGGGGCCTGCCTGCTGCTGTGCCTGATTTCAACCGGCGTCACCACCACCTTCGGATTTGTGGCCAAGTTTGAAAATGTCTCTGTTTTCAAAGGGATTGAGAATCCCGCCGTGAAAAACGGAATCATCGCCGCATCCATCATCGCAATCTCCATGGGCATCTCCTTCGCGGGGCTGACCAACATCATCAAATACGGCTATGGCTACTGTGGGTATCTTGGCATCGCGGTGGTGATCGTTCCCATGCTGACCGTGGGCGTTTATAAAAACCGTAAGTTCCTTGCGGAAAATCCGGGCTATAAGGGTTAAGGAGAGATAAAATGGAAAGAACACTGATTCCAAGCTATACCATCGGCGTGGATGCGTATGACGGCATTTCCTCCGTCTGCGCCGCCTACGGAACAAAGGCGGTGATGATCGGGGGCAAAAAGGCCATGGCCGCGGCGCAGGAGAAAATTATTTCCGCGCTGAAGGGCTCTTCCGTGGAGGTGGTCCGCTGCCTGTGGAACGGGGGAGAGGCCTCTGTTGAAAATATCGAGAGGCTTACCCCCGACACGGAAGACGCAGACATGATTTTCGCCGTGGGCGG
>DKLF01000066.1 GCA_002455655.1 Oscillibacter sp. UBA6647
GCCATCAGCTTCCCGCCCGTTTTTATTCTGTTCCCGTGCAGACATTACCCGGTAAAAAAGATATAGGACAGCGCCCCCACCAACCCGATTCCCGCCAGCGTCAAATCGAAGGCAAAGGTTTCACCAATTAAAAACCGCTTGGGTTTACGCGCATATACGCCGAAATTTTCGTTCTTCTTGGGTACGAAGATGCCGGGTGCCTTCAGATACAGCAGCTTCTCCCCCACCACTACCAAAAGATCGCCAAGGCCCGCAGCCGTCCGGGCGCACATCGCCCCAAGGAACGCAAGCCCCCGCACGGCGGGACGGTATACCAGCTCCTCCAAATCCAAACCTTTGGGCCACCGCTCCAGGTATACGGTTCCCTCTGCGGTCTTCCTGCACAGCGCCAGCCGCACAATCAGCAGATATACCACCACGCCGATACCAAGAGAAATCAGCGCCCCCTGCAAATTCACCCATGAAAAATAGCGGAATAGCCCGTGACTTTCCCCCGCCCGCAGAAACACGGAGGACCGCTCCGCGATCACCTGCATGGAAACCCAGGGCGTCAACCCAAAGGTCACCAGTAAAAACGTCGTCAATCCTACCGCCAGACCCGTAGCCGGGGTCATGTACTCACGGGCGCTGAATCTCTGCCGCTCCGCTCGCTTTTCTACAAAAATTGCCACAAACAGCTTTGTCATATAGGCCGCCGTCAGCCCCCCGGAAATTAAAAACAGCCATTCCACGGTCTGAAACCCGGCCGCAGAGCTTCCTGTGTGCTCCAGATAGTGAACGTATTCCACAATGCTCTCGTGCAGCAGTGTCTTGCTGATATAACCCGAGGTTCCCGGTATGCCCACAATCGCCGCCGCGCCCACAAAAAATATCGCTTTCAGCATGGGCCTGTTCCGTCCCCAGCCCCGCAGCTCGTTTAAGTCCAGCGCGTGGGTCGCCAGATAAATCACGCCCGCCGACACAAACAGCACCAGCTTAATCAGCCCGTGATTCATCATGTGCAGCACAGTGCCCCATGCCGCCAGAGCATTGTCCTCCCCCAGATACCCCTGCATGGCAACGCCAATCAGGATAAACCCGATCTGAGACATGGACGAGCAGGCCAGTGCCCGCTTCAGATTGACGGAGAACAGCGCCAGTACCGCCCCCAGCACCATGGTCACGGTTCCTGAGATAAGAAGCACCCCGTTCCATTCGACGCTTGAAAAAAGCAGATACCGGGAAATGATTAAAATCCCGAAAATTCCGCTCTTGGTCAAAATTCCGCTCAGCAGGGCCGAGGCCGGGGCCGGGGCCACGGGATGGGCCTTGGGCAGCCAGATGTGCAGGGGAACCATGCCCGCCTTCGCACCAAAGCCCGTCAGGCAGAACAGACCCGCCGCCAGCAGTTCTCCCCGCCGTCCGTCCTCCAGCGACGCCACCAGTGCGGGCAGCTCCCGAAACACCAGCGACCCCAGCAGATGGTTCAGCATCAAAAGCCCCACCAGCAGCATCATTCCCCCAAACACCGCCACCGCCAGATAGGTCTGTCCGGCCCGCAATGCGTCGGGATTCTCATTCTGCGCCACCCAGACATAGGAAGCAAAGGACATTATTTCAAAAAATATAAACAACGTGAAAAAATCCGCCGCCAGAAATACGCCCATCAACGCCCCCAGCGTCACAATCCATGCGCAGTAGTAGCGGTTCACGCCCTCCCGGTCCGCAAAATATTCCTTGCTGGGCAGCGCCGTCATCAGCCATAAAAACGCCGCCAGAACAGCCATGGTCGTGTGGAGGCTCCCCGCCTCAAACCGCAGCCCCAGTCCGCACAATTGAGGGAGCACCACCGTTCCCGGCGCAAAGAGAAGCAGCAGCGCCGCAAGAATCTCCACGCCCGGAATAATGCGGACATACAGATTGCGGTACTCGCGTCCTCTTCTTCGCATGGGGTATACGAAATACGCCGCCAGAAACGGAAAAAACACCAAAAACAGCAGTAAAAATGAACTCATTCAGTGTTTTCTCCTTTCATAGCGTATTCAGACTCACCGCCTGCAAAAATTCAATCAGCGGCGCGGAAAACAGCGCCAGTACAATTCCCGCTGCCGCCAGCACCATCAGCGGAATAGTCATCGCCGGACCCGGGTCATGGATTTTGGAAAGCGCCTCATGGTCCACCGCGCCCACCGGGAACCAGGCCCGCACAAATATTGTCATCATATATAGAGTGGTCAGCAGTGTGGACAAAATCAGAGCCCCAATTCCGAAATAGGCCCACGGGTTCTCCGAGATCACCGCCGCCGTGCAAATCATCCACTTTCCCACAAAGCCCCCCAAAGGCGGCACGCCGATCAGGGCGAAGGCCGACACGGTAAACGTCCCGAATACCACCGGCATCCGTCGCCCCAATCCCTCGAATTCATAGATATACTCCCGCCCACTCTTTTGGATAATGGAACCGGCGCAGCAGAACATGGTAATTTTCACCACCGCGTGATACACCATGTGGGTCAGCGCGCCCACCAACCCCGCGGGCAGCATCAGCGTCAGCGAAAAAAGAATGTAGCTCAGGTTGCTCACCGTGGAAAAAGCCAGCCGCCGCTTCAGGTGCGGCGTGCGCAGTGCCCGGGCCGCACCGTAAATAATGGTCAGTATTGCCGCCGTCATCACCGCATACTGCGCCCAGCTCCCCCGCAGAAAATCCGCGCCGAACCCAAAGTAAATCAGCCGCAGCACCGCGAAGGCCCCCGCCTTCACCACTGCCACCGCGTGAAGCAGAGCGGACACCGGCGTAGGTGCCACAGACGCGTCCGGCAGCCATCCGCCGAAGGGAAATACCGCTGCTTTCACGCCAAAGCCGAAAAACGCAAGGACAAACACCGCCCACAGCGTCGTCTCGTTTCCCGCCGCCTTTGCAAGGTCCAGCACGCCGCCGTAGGTAAAGTCCAGCGTCGTCCCATAACGCAGCAGAAATACGATGCCGATAAAGGCAAACGCCGCCCCCGACAGGGAATACACCAGGTATTTTCTCCCAGCGTACCGGGCCTTTTCGTCCATAAAGTGCATCACCAGCGGCAGAGTCGCCAGCGTCAACAGCTCATAGAACAGATATAGGGTGAGAAAATCCTCCGCAAACGCAATCCCCAGCACCACGCCAAAGCTTGCAATCCAGAACCCGAAAAATCGGCTTTCGTGTCCCTCGTGGGACATGTAATCCAGACTGTACAGCGTAATCAGCGGCCACAGGGCCGACACAATGGCCCCATATACCATTGAGCACCCATCAATCCGCAAAGAGATGGAAAACTCACTGGAAAACCGCACCAGCGTGCAGGCCGGAGCCGTGTCCGCCATCGCCGCCGCAATGATGGCGGCAAAGGAAAGCCCCGCCGTCAGCAGCACGGAGCCCATGATATAGGCATTGCGCACCTTGCGTTCTCCCGGCTGTAAAATCGTCAGCCCAATACCCAGCGCCACAGAAATCAAGATGGGCAGCGCCTGAAGCCATTGCATCCGCACGCCTCCTTTCCCTTCAGTCTAATCAGAATATCTGCGGCAGCAGCGCGGAAATCCACGCCTGCAAACCGTTTGGAAACAATCCCAGTACCAGCACCGCAATGCTCATTACCAGCATGGGCGCCGTCATCAGCGGACCCACCTCCCTGCGTTCCACCAGTACGTCTCTTCCAGGGAAAAATCCCCGCACCACAATGGGCAGCAGGTATCCGGCGGTCATCAGCGCCGATAAAATCAGCATCGCCACACCCACATACCCCAGCGTCCGGACCTCAAAATCCAGCGCGGCGGAAGCCAGATACCACTTACTGATAAACCCGCTCATGGGCGGAATTCCAATGATGGACAGCGCCGCGGCGGAAAAGCATACCATAGTCCTTGGCATCCGCTTCCCGATGCCTGCCAATTGATCCACGTGGGTGAAATTGGTGGCCACAATAATGGCTCCCGCTGCCAGAAACAAGGTGTCCTTTGCCAAAGCATGGAAGGTCATCTGCAAAAGCGCGCCCCGCACGCCTCCCGGAGTAAGCAGCAGCAGTCCGAACAGCACATAGGACACCTGACTCACCGTGGAATATGCCAGCCGCTTCTTGAGAATCTTTTCCTTCAGCGCCAGCATGGACCCCGTAAACACTGTGCACAGCGTCAGAGCGATCAGCGCATATTGCGCCCAGCTCCCCCGCAGAAACTCCGCGCCGAACAGATAATACGTCACCCGGATAATGGCCAGCACGCCGCCCTTGGTAATCACGCCGGACAGCACGGCGGAGGCCGGCGCCGGGGCCACGGGATGGGCCGTGGGAAGCCACGCCTGCATGGGCATCATGCCCGCCTTGGCGCCAAAGCCTATGGTCATCACCAAAAACACAATCAGGAGCAGAGGCCTGTGGGCCGCCGCCAGCGGCAGATTCAGCGCGCCGCCGCCGGTAAAGCTCTGGTCCGTCAAAAAGTGGGACAGGAAGAAATATCCCGCCAGCGCCATCCCCGCGCCAAATACGGAATATCCCAGATACTTCAGTCCCGCCCGCCGCGCCGCAGGCGTTCCGCCATGCAGCACCAGCGGCGCCGTCAAAAGCGTCATCAGCTCGAAAAACATGTACAGCGTCACAAAGTTGTCCGCCAAGGCAAGACCCATCAGCGTCCCCATGGTCATGGTGTAAAAGCCCTGAAACTGCTGGCCCTTTCCCCCGTGCCGGAGATACGGCTCGGCAAATATCGCCACCGGAAGCCAGATTCCTGAAATCAGCACCATAAAAAACTTTCCAAGAGAGTCGCTTTGCAGCGCCAGATATAGGGACCCCTCAATGGTCATCAGCCGCAGCGACTGCTCCGGCAGCACGCACAAAAGCCCCGCCGCCGCCGCCGTAAGCACGGTCAGCCCCAGCGTCAGCCGGTTGCGAGTCTTCTCATCCCTCTCCCGGAAGACGAACACGCCTCCGAGTATCGGCAGCAAAATCGGTAGTAACAGCAAAGCGGTTCTCCCCTCGCAAAATTTCGGTTCTCTTCGCCGACTCGGCGCTCACATCAGCCGGATGCCCGCATAAATCACATTCATCACCGGATGATAGACAATACCCAGCAGGAAAATCAGGCAGATAAACAGGGCGGACGCCGTGAAGAAAGAGCGATCAAAGCGCGTGTCCTCCGGCTCCACGTCATGCATGACCTCCCGGATTTCCTCCCAAGGAGGCCGCACCCAGATGGCCAGCGTCGCCGGCACATAGTACAGCGCGTTCAGCACCGTGGAAACCGCGATGGTCAACAGCACCGCCGCCACGTAGGGTGACTCCAGCGCCGCCTCCGAAAGGTAGAGCTTGGATACAAACCCCCCCAGCAGGGGAATGCCGATCATGCTCAGCGCGCCCACAGTAAAACCCACTCCCGCGCCAAAATCCCGGTAGGCGCTACCTCGCAGGTTTTTCAGGGACCGGTGATGCCCGCTGACTTCGGAGAGCCGCCCGGCGCAGAGAAACAGCAGCGGCTTGCAGGCCGCGTGGACTAAAATATGAAAGCACGCAGCCGCCACGCCAAACTCCGTTCCAAGCCCCAGCCCCATAAAAATATACCCAATCTGCGCCACCGAGGAGTTTGCCAGCATCCGCTTCACGTGATATTCCCGCATGGCCGCCAGGGACCCGAAAATCATCCCCAGCATCCCCGCAATCAGCAAAATGCGGGTCACGCCCACCTCGCGCATCAGCTCCAGCCCGAACACCCGCGTCATCAGCGTGATAATCAGCACCACATAGCCCTTCAGCACAATGCCTGACAGAATCGCCGAGGAGGACGAGGTGGCTCCGCCGTGCGCATCCGGCAGCCACAGGTGGAAGGGAAACATGGCGCTCTTGATGCCAAGGCCCACCACCATCAGCCCGATGGACACAATCAGGGGCCTGTGATACTGTCCCAGCTCCGCCAGAATCTCCACCGCCCTTGCCAGCGGCTCCATCAGAAGATACCCGCCAATGCTGTCCAGCAGGGCAAGGCCGATCAGAAACAGGCCGGAGCCTAAAAGGCTCATAAACAGATAGCGGATGGTAGCGATGAGATTCGGTCCCGTGTCCTTTGCCATCACCATGGCGCAGGCCGCGATGGTGGTAATCTCGATAAACACATAGGCGGTAAACATGTCGTTGGTGTAAATCAGCGCCAAAATTCCCGCCAGCATCAGGTCCGCCATCACGAAATACAGTCCCTGCTTCTCCGGCAGAATGTCATGCGACAGCCCCCGTCCGCCGCCCAACAGCGACAGGCCCATCACAATGGAAAAGGTCGTCGCCAGCAGCGCCTGCAACGGTCCCGCCTTGATGGCATTTCCGTAAGGCGCGGCAAACCGCCCCATGGAGTACACAAAGCTCACATCCCGGGTGTACACATAGTACAGCAGCACCGCCGACAGCATGGCAGTCACAGCCGTCATCGCCAGCGCCAGTACATAGGCCCTCCGCCCATCCCGAATCACCGAGGACAGCACGCCGCAGAAAATGGCGGCAAACATGCTGAGAAAGGGGAGATTTTCATAGAAAGGGCGCATCAATCCTCCTCCTTCTTGGCCCGCTCCAGCAGTTCGGGCAGCTCAACGGTTCCATACCGCTGGTAGATGCGCTGCACCAGCGCCAGAGAAAACGCCGTCACGCTGACGGACACCACGATTCCCGTCAGCACCA
>DKLF01000042.1 GCA_002455655.1 Oscillibacter sp. UBA6647
GAGCATCGACGGCGGCTTTGCCGAGCGGGCCGCTGCCGTCACCTCCTCCCATTTCTGCACGGCGGAGAGGCAGTATCGTATGCCGGTTCCCTATGGAAATCAGAGGCCCCCCACTGCCCAGTGGACCGCCACCGCGTCCGGTTGCTGCATTCTGGGCCGGGAGGGAGAGGGTCCCTTTGTCACCCATGTCACCTGCGGCAAAATCGTGGACAAGGGCGTGACCGATGTGAACAACATGGGCGCGGCTATGGCCCCCGCGGCCTACGACACCATCTCCGCTTTTTTCAAGGATACAAAGACAAAGCCCTCGGACTTTGACCTGATTCTCACCGGCGACTTGGGCGAGCTGGGCCACAGCATCGTCCGGGGCTTTTTCCAGCGGGACGGCGTGGATATGAGCAAAAACTATCTCGACTGCGGCATGCTGCTCTACGACCGTGAAAAGCAGGACATGCACGCCGGCGCCTCCGGCTGCGGCTGCTCGGCGGCGATTCTGTGCGGGTATCTTCTGCCGGGGCTGCGGGCCGGAAAGTGGCGGCGGATTCTCTTTGCGCCCACCGGAGCGCTGCTCTCCCCCACCTCCAGCTTTCAGGGAGAGTCCATCCCCGGCGTGTGCCACGCGGTGTGTATCTGCACGGAGCGCTAGGCGGGTCTTTTCCTTCCCTGCCGCCCGCCTTCTGCATAATTCGGGCAAACATGGAAAAGCTGGGAGAGAAAAACTCGGTTTGGAGGTTTTTATGGACTATCTGAAAGCATTCATCTGCGGCGGCATTCTTTGCGCCGTCGGGCAAATTCTCATTGACAAAACCAAGCTTACCCCTGCCCGCATTCTCACCGGCTATGTGGTGGCGGGCGTGCTGCTGGGGGCGGTGGGCGTTTATAAGCCCATTGCCGAATGGGGCGGAGCCGGTGCCACAGTGCCCCTTACCGGCTTTGGCTTTTCTTTGGCCAAAGGCGTTGAAAAAGCAGTGGCGGAGCAGGGCTGGCTGGGCGTGTTTACCGGCGGACTCACCGCCACGGCGGGCGGCATCGCCGCGGCCGTGATCTTCGCCACGCTGATGGCATTGCTGTTCCGCCCCGGAGACAAGCGATAACTATAAAAAAGCGGCGACTCCTGAAGGAGCCGCCGCTTTTACGCTTGTGAAATCGCTTAGTCCTCGTGATCCTCTCCGCAGTCGCATTCCTCGATGTCGGTGAGATCAAATTCCAGTTTCTCCCCGCAGTTGGGGCAGACCACTTCGCCCTCTTCCAGAATGGACTCGTCGAAGTAGACCGTCTCCTCACAGGTGGGGCAGGTGGTGGCGTAGCAGTCCTCGGAATCGTCGTCTTCTTCGTCGTCATCCTCAAACTCGTCGTCCTCGTAGACGATCTCCTCCACGTCCTCCAGGTCGTCGCTGACAGCGTCCAGGCCCTCAGAGATTTCGATAATCTGGTCCTGATGGTCCTGAAGCTCCAGGGCCACATCGTCCAGAATATCAATGATCATGGTGATCAGCTTGCCCTCCTTGGATTCGGTGTCCAGGCTCAGGCCCTCGGCCAGCCCCTTCAGATAAGCGACTCTCTCGGTAATTTCCATCGTGTACACGCTCCTTTCTTCCTGCTTCGTTGTTTGTTGTATAGAGGAATCCTCCTCTTGATTCAGGCGCGCTCTCTTTTAGTCCTTGCTGCGGGAGAGATACTCGCCTGTCCGGGTGTCGATGTTGATTTTGTCTCCGGTGCTGATGAACAGAGGCACCTTGATCTCCGCGCCGGTTTCCACGGTAGCGGGCTTGGTCACGTTGGTGGCGGTGTCTCCCTTCAGTCCCGGCTCCGTCTCGGTGACCACCAGGTCCATAAAGTTAGGGACCTCCACGGAGAATACGCTGCCCTTATAGCTCAAAAGCTTGCACACCGTGTTCTCCTTCACAAAGCGGAAACCGTCGCCCAGCACGTCCCGGTTCAGGGGAACCGTGTCATAGGTTTCGGGGTCCATGAAGTAGTACAGGTCGCCGTCCTGATAGCTGTACTCCGCCTCCTTGCGCTCCACAAACGCCTGCTCGAACTTGGCGGTGGGGTTAAAGGAAGTCTCGGTGACGCCGCCGGTCACCACGTTTCTCATCTTGGTGCGCACAAACGCCGCGCCCTTTCCGGGCTTGACGTGCTGGAACTCCACCACGGTCATGATCTTGCCGTCCATTTCGAAGGTGACACCGTTGCGGAAATCACCGGCAGTAATCGTAGGCATAGTTTTTCCTCCTTACAAATCTACGAGAAAACGACCCGTCAGGAGGACATTTTCTCTGCTTTTCAAATTTACAAAATAACCTAGGATATTTTACCCCAGATACGGGATGAATGCAAGGGCTTTCCCTCTGATTCGGGGAAATTCAGAAGGATTTTTTATCAATTTCCCTCAATTTGCGGCAGCAAATGGCCTTAAAAGGGGCCTGAAGTGCGTGAAGCACCTTCTGCCAGAGCGTCACGGCCCCGCCCACGGGCTCCACCGTCAGCGCCAAAACTCCCGCCCGCTTGGCGGCCAGACAATCGGTTAAAAGTTTGTCGCCCAGCATGGCGGTGTGGGCCAACCTGCCCCCCGCTTTCTCTATGGCGGCCAGAATCCCCCGGGGAGACGGCTTTCCGGCCCTGCCCTGATAAGGCACGCCCAGCTCGTCGCAAAATTCCGTCACCCGGCTTCCGGAGCGGTTGTTGGACACGATAACAAATCCAATGCCCGCATCCTTCAGCCCGGCAATATAGTCCTTGAGCGCCCTATCCGGGCGGCGTGTCCTTTTCTCTGCCAGCGTGAAATCCAAATCGCTCAGCAGCAGCGTCACGCCCAACTCCCTCAGCAAATCGGGCGTTACCTCGTCATAGCGCGCAAACAGCCTGTCCGGCACCAGGGAAAAAGGCATATTCAGTCTTCCCCCTTCATAGCATTTTACGAATTGATTTATCAATATCCTTAGTATACCAATTTTTTTCAAAGCACACAAGGGGGGTCTTGGCTTGCAGGTCTATCTTGCCGTCACGCCGCAGCAGCTTCGGGAGGCGTCCCGCTTCACCCGTCACTTTGTCCATATGGCCTATCGCATCGGACCGGAGTCCGCCCTGCTGCGCCAGAACCTGCTGGTGCAGACCAAGGGCGGGCTGCTGGGCCTCAGCGACCACGACGCGCCCACGGTGGAGGAGCCGGAAAAGTTAGCCGCCGCCGCTGTGCGAGAGTGCTCCCGGCGGAGCTACGGCGGTGTGGTGCTGGATTTCGAGGCACCCCATCCCAGAGGCGATCTGCTGTTGCTGGCGGGAGCCATGGGAAAGCTTTTTCAAAAAAACCGGCTGACGCTCTACGTACCGGAGTCCTATGCCTCCGCCGCGCCCACAGCGATTGTGCCCATCTGCACAGCCCTGTCCGGAGGCAATCTGACCCAGCGGCTGCGGGATGCCTCTTCCACCTTTGGCACAGGGCGGCTGGCGCTGGATTTAGAGCGGCTGATGATGGACTTCCCTCTTCCCTGTCCCTCTGGTGAGGGCCGCCCCCTGCGGCGGGAGGAGCTGGTGGAGCTGATGGAGCGGGAGCAGCCATCCGTGTTTTTCTCCCCGGACCTGTGCGCCCGGTACTTCACCTATACCTGCCGGGGCGAAACCCATTTCATTCTGTTCGACGACGGAGACACGTTGCTGCAAAAGCTGCGCATTGGCCAAAACTTAGGCGCTCAGTCGGCGTTTTTCCAATATCCCGAGGTCAGTGACCTTTTGGGGAAGCTGTTTGGGAAATAGGCTTTTTTAGGCAGGACGGCGCTCCAAGGCGTCAAAAAGGCGCCGTGGAGGTTTCCACGGCGCCTTTCATCAAAACAAGAATTAATAGAAGCGCTTGTTCTTATTCTTCCGAGCTGCCTCAGACTTCTTGCGGCGCTTGACGCTGGGGCTCTCGTAGTGCTCTCTCTTACGAACCTCCGCGAGAACGCCCGCCTTAGCGCAGCTGCGCTTAAAACGCTTCAGGGCGCTGTCGATGTTCTCGCCCTCTTTGATATGAATTTCAGACATTTATATTTCCCTCCCTCCAGAATGCCGGGAAACCCGCAGCACTTAAGGGCCATTATATTATGGCTTTAACGAAATCATTATAACGGCTGATTCGCGGCTTGTCAAGAGAATTTTCTGAAAAGCGACAAGACGCGAAAAGACGGCCCGCCCCGCAAAACAGGGCGGGCCGCTTTTTATAATTTTTCCAATTCTTCCAAATTTGCGGCCTGCTGGTCCAGTTCCCGCTCCAGCGCAATTGCAACCTGGTCGGGGCAGGAGGTGGACTTCA
>DKLF01000075.1 GCA_002455655.1 Oscillibacter sp. UBA6647
CGCCGTCTCATGAGACGGCGGGTGCGCTGCGTGATTCTTCAAAAAGGTTTTCAGTGTGCTTTATCAGCTTCAAGCCGGGCCAAAAGCTCCCGGCAGGCGGTGGCATAGGCCTCCTCCTCCATCCGGTAAATGGGGAGCTGCTCGGGCAGCTCTTCGCCCCGCCGGCCGTAAATAGCGGAAATCACGTGGCGCAGAAGGGGCGGATTTTTCACAAGAAGGGGACCCGTCAGCTCGGAGGCAAACACGTTGTTTTTCCGAAAGCCCTCCGGCCCCTGCTCCTTCTCGTTGCCATAGCCTAAGGTGAGCTTTGTCACAAGGGGCGTGACGATGCCGCTTACCAGCGTGCAGGAGTTCATAAAGCCCACCACAGGCTCCTCATACAGGTCCGTGTGTCCGTATACGTCTCCCACAAACCGTTTCTTCCCCTGCTGGCTGCTGAAAGCGCCCACCCGAAGACCCATATAATATTTTCCCGCCGCATCCGTGACGGACTGGCCCAGCATCTGCATGGCCGTTCCGCAAAAAAGCATGGCCACGCCGTCGTCCACGGCGGCGCGAAGCTCCTTTCCAAAACGGACAAAGTCCTCGATGGCCGCCTTTTGGCTGCGCTCCGTCCCCGCGCCCACGAACACAAAGTCCGCACCGGAAAAGTCCATCGCGTCTCCGGGGCGAAGTGTTTCCACCGTCACAGAGTTGCCCATATCCTCCAAGTGACGGCGCAGAATTGCAAGGTTTCCCCAGCTCCCGTACAGGTTCATCAGGTCGGGATAGATGTGCAAAAACCGAAGCTCCATCACACAGCCTCCTTTTCCACATGGGCCAGAAGCTTATCCCGGTCGGAGAAGCAGGTGAGGACGTACACGTCCTCCGCCCCGTCGTTCTTCAAGGCTTCGCACGCCTCGGCAATGTCGGGGTGCAGCTCAATTTTCTCTCCCGGCACGTCCGTAAAGGACAGGCGCACCGCAAGGTCGGACGCATACTGTCCGCATAAAAGCACCCGCTGCACCTGCTCGCAGTTCAGAAGGTCAAAGTCGATGTCCCACAGCCAGCTTGTTTCGCTGGTGTAGTATTTGCGGCTCACCGCGTCCACAATCACCACCACCGTGCAGGGGTCCTCCGTGGCCCGGACATAACGCAGGTTCGTGTCGTAGGCAATGGAGTTTTCGTGCTTGCTGGTGAGCAGCATCCCGTGGTGCGCGCCCAGCAGAAAGCGGACCATCCGCCCATTTTTCAGGATATAATTGTCAATGGTTTTTGCAAGTTCCGCCACCGGCACGCCGCACTCATGGCACACGGCGCAGGCCGCCAGAATATTATAGACGTTATAAATGCTGCGAAAGGCCAGATGAACGGTCATCGCGTCGCCGATGCGCAAAATTCCCTCATCCAAATCCAGCTCCGTGGCGGCATAGTCGATTTCAAAGGGCCGGGTAAACTCACACTCATTGCAGAAATAGCTGCCGATGTGGTTGAAATGGTAGTAGCGATACTTCATGGGGGACTTGCATACCGGGCAATAGGCCCCGTCGTGGTAGACCCCGGAGGGTTCCTCCGTGGAAATGGAACAGCGCTCCAGCCCAAACCATTTCACGTTGTCCCGGTTCACGCCGAAGCAGGCGGAAAGAGGATCGTCGGCGTTGAGAATCAGCCGCGTCTCCGGAAACATGGCGGGCGAAAGCGCGTCAAACACCCACTCGGGGTGGCCGTTCCGGGTCAACTGGTCCCGGTACAGGTTCGTAACCACGAAATGGGTGGGATGGAAAAATTGAAAGCTGTGGACGGCGTACCGCTCGTCTGACTCGATCAGCAGCACGTCGGCCTTCATCACGCCGCCAAGGGTGCAGTGGGTCAGCACCGTGGTGGTGACGCCCTCAATCTGGTTGGAGCCTTCCTCGTTATACACCACGGTTTTTCCAGACGCCCGCAAAATGGCTGCAATCATCTCCACGGTGGAGGTCTTGCCGTTGGAGCCGGTGACGGCGATTACCAGCGGGGGCAACGTCACTTGACGCAGAATGTCCGGGCAGATCCGCAGCGCGTACTTGCCGGGCAGGGAGCTGCCGCGCCCCACCAGCTTTCCCACAAAGCGGCCCGCCTTGCATATCAGGATGGCAAGAAGCTTTTTCATGGCTCAGAGCTTTCCTCCTTTTCCGAAAAATCGCGGAACTCCGCGATGGCCCGGACGGGCGCGCCGTCCGCATCCATAAATTTCATCGGCAGGGCAAAAAACATCATGTCCTTCCGGCCCACCACCTTTTTTAGGCACAGGCTTTCCACAATTACCAGTCCGCCGCCAAGCAGCACCTTGTGAACCGGGCGGCACGGGGTAGCCAGTGTGTCCACACTCAGCGCGTCGGTCCCCACGCCCTTTAAGCCGCAGGAGACGAGATACTGGGCCGCCTCCTTATCCGGGACGGGAAAGGTGTCTTCAAAATAGGCGTCGGTCCCCCACTTTTTCTCCCAGCCGGTATAAAACAGGACAAAGTCCGTGGACAGCACCGCGCCATTGAGGCTGCGCAGAAACTCCGCTGTGATGACCTCGCCGGGGGCAAGGGCGGACACGTCCACCACCGCCGCCCGTCCGCAGAACTGAGATACGGGCAGCACGTCCAGCGTGGATCCGTGGGACAGGATGTGGGAGGGCGCGTCCATATGCGTGCCGGTATGGGAGGCAAATTGAAGCAGCGTCTCCCGATAGCCGTTCCGGGTCAGATTTCCGGTGGACTGGAACACGGGCTGAGAAGTGCCGGGATAAACCGGCATGTCTTCGCGGATGGTGTGCGTCAGGTCGAGAATCATAGTATAACTTCCTTTTCCCGAAAGTAAACCGCGCGCCGTCTTCCAGAGCGCGCATTTTTCAGATGACTTGGCCGGGCTGAGTGCTGGCAAAGTCAGCGGCTGAGATAAACCATTAAAACGGCGATGTCCGCCGGGGATACGCCGGAAATCCGGGATGCCTGTCCCATGTCGGAGGGGCGGAGGTCGGCCAGCTTTTCCCGGGCCTCCAAACGAAGTCCCCCGATGGAGGCGTAATCCAAATCCACGGGAAGTGCCTTGCCTTCCATGCGGCGGAAATCCTCCACCTGCTTTTCCTGCCGGCGGATGTACCCCTCGTATTTCACGTTCAGCTCCACCTGCTCTGCCTCGGCGAGGGTCAGGGCCGGGCGGCTGGGGTCGAAGGGGGACAGCTCCTCATAGTGGACGCCGGGACGGCGAAGCAGGTCGATCAGGCGGCAGCCGTCGGTGATATCCGCTGTCTCCTTTCCCGCGAGAAACGCGGATAAAGCCGCCGAGGGGCCGACGCCCGTATGGGTCAGGCGGCGAATCTCCGCGTCCACCCGGGCGTATTTTTCCTCCACCGCCTGCAAACGGACGTCAGAGATCAGGCCGATGCGGTGGCCGATGGGGGTCAGCCGCCGGTCGGCGTTGTCCTCCCGCAGAAGCAGGCGGTATTCGCTGCGGGAGGTCATCATGCGGTAGGGCTCTTCGGTTCCCTTGGTCACAAGGTCGTCAATCAGCGTACCGATGTAGGATTCCGACCGGGAGAGGACCACGGGGGGCTTTCCCAGCAGCTTCATGGCGGCGTTCACCCCCGCCATAAAACCCTGCACCGCCGCCTCCTCATAGCCCGAGGAGCCGTTGAACTGCCCTGCGCCGTAAAGCCCCGGAATCTTTTTGGATTCCAGCGTTGCATACAGGGCAGTGGGGTCTACGCAGTCATACTCGATGGCATAGGCCGGGCGGGTCATTTCCGCGCGCCCAAGGCCCGGAACGCTGTGGAGCATTTCAAGCTGAATCTCCTCCGGCATGGAAGAGGAGAAGCCCTGCACATACAGCTCCTCGGTATTCAGCCCCATGGGCTCCACAAACAACTGGTGGCGCTTTTTGTCGGGAAAGCGGACCACCTTTGTCTCAAAGGAGGGGCAGTATCGGGGGCCTACGCCCTCGATGACTCCTGCGTAAATGGGAGAGCGATCCAGATGGTCCAGCGCAATCTGCTTTGTTTCCTCCGTGGTCCATGTCAGCCAGCAGACCGCCCGGTTCACCGGCGGCGTTTCGGTTGTAAAGGAAAAGGGCGGGGGCGACTCGTCCCCCACCTGCAGCTCCATCTCGTCAAAGTCCACGCTGCGGGCGTTGACGCGGGGCGGCGTGCCGGTTTTAAACCGGCGCAGGGGTAAACCAAGCTTCACAAGAGCGTCCGTCAAACGGTTCGCAGCGTGCATCCCGTCGGGGCCGGAGGCTTCCACGCACTCGCCGATCAGCGTCCGTCCGTTTAAATAGGTGCCGGAGGCAATAATCACCGCCCGGACGGAATACACCGCCCCGGTGGAAAGCACCACCTCGCTCACCGCGCCGTCCCGGATGCGGATTTCCACCGCCTCGCCTTGACGGACGGTGAGGTTTTCCTGCCGTTCCAGTGTGTGCTTCATCCGCTCCTGATATTTCCGCCGGTCCGCCTGCGCCCGGAGGGACCAGACCGCAGGGCCTTTCCCTCGGTTTAAAAGGCGGTATTGAATGCAGCACTCGTCCGCGGCCCTTGCCATTTCACCGCCCAGCGCGTCCAGCTCCCGGACAAGGTGGCCCTTGCCGGTGCCGCCGATGGCGGGGTTGCAGGGCATGTTGCCCACCGCGTCCAAATTGATGGTGAACACCACGGTGCGCAGGCCCAGCCGGGCGGACGCCAGCGCCGCCTCAATTCCCGCGTGGCCCGCGCCAATCACTGCGATATCAAATTGTGCGGCATGAAATTCTCTCATGATCAATCCTCAAAAAAGCCCCGTTCAGGGACTGAAATCATAGCGCCCGCCGCAGCGTCAGAACTGCCACCTCCGGCCGGTTAAACAGCCGCGCGGAAGGGAAAATATTGCCAAGGCCCCGGGACACAAAAAGCTTTGCGCCCTCCACCGTGTAAAATCCGGAGGTGTAGGACGGGAACAAACCCTGATGTGGGTCTACTAACCCGTCGGTAAAGGGAAGGCGGACAAGGCCGCCGTGGCCGTGACCGGCCAAAGTCAGGTCATAGCCCAGCCGGTAATACTCCGTGGCAAAGAGGTTGTTCCGATGGGCCAGCAGCAGGCGAAAATCGTTTTCCCCATAGGCTTCCAGCAGTTCCCGCGTCATGTCCTCGGGCGTTTTCTGGTCGGCATAGGCATTGGGGTCGTCCACGCCAGAGAGAAGAATTCGCTCTCCGTCCCGCTCGATGGGGACGGTTTGATTTCTAAGGCAGGTCACGCCCGCGCTCTCCAGCGCGGCGCAGACGTCTTCCGCCTGCCGTAAGGCCCACTCGTGGTTCCCCGTCACATAATAAGTGGGAGCCAAAGCCGACAGTGCCCCGCCGATGGCGGCGGCGTATTGAAGAGGCCGCTTCGTATTTTCGTCCACCAAATCGCCGGTAACGGCAATCAAGTCCGGCGACTGAGCCGCCACCGCGTCCAGCAGGCGCTTGTTTCCCTCTCCGAATTCCTTCCCGTGAAGGTCTGAAAGCTGAACGACCACGAGCCCGTCAAACCCGGCGGGCAGGCGGACGGAGGAAAACTCCGCCCGGGTTACCTCCAGCGCGTTGTTGTCCCAAATTACAAAACCGGCCAATGCCAGAAAAATCAGCGCCGACTCCGCAATGCGGCGGCGCACGGTAGCTTTTTTCATCAACAGCGTCCCTCAAACCGTTCTTCGCACCGCCGAAGCGGTGCGGTCCGGGCCGCCGAAAAAATACGGCGACGACTTACGGCGAATGCAAGTGGTCCTTGCCACCTCGCGTATGGTGATTATAACATAAATTTATGACCTCTGACGAGATGAAAATTCAACAAAGAACCAAAAATAATTTGCCTTTTCTGAGGGGCGTCTCGTGAGATATGACAAAACCAAGGGATGTCTGACAGCGTTTTGGGTGTAAAATAGAGTTTACCCAAAAATGTTAAAAGAGTTGAATTGTAAGATGCGCATAAAAAAATGTTAAGTTTTTGTAACAAGCGTCAAAAAGCACTTGCATTTTGAAAAAAAGTAGCTATAATAAAAATTACAAAAGAACAGAGAGGAGGCGCATACAATGATGCAGAACGACAAGTTCACAGCGTTTGATCTGGACGACCTGATTTATGGCACTGCCACGCAGGTACCCAGCGATCGCTAAGGCAGCAACGGAGCCGCGCTTGTAAAAGCGTGGGTTTTTTCTATTTTGGGAAGAAATTGGACCTGAACCGGAGGCGGACGCGCCCCGGCAGGCCGCTGCCGCCCCACGCAAAACGAAATAGGATGGATTTGACGCCGCGAGGGAGAGCCTCAGCGGCGTTTTTTGGCGCTTTGGGAGTAAAACGAGTCTCGGCGGGCAAAAATGGACTTGTATCCCCACTAAAGTAAAAAATAGATTGTTTTTTGGCGGAAAACTGGAAAAATCAGTGGATTTTTTCCCATAGATGTGATACATTTGAACCACAAAGGGAAATTTTGGCGGACCGTCCGCCAAACCCGCGGAAGGGAGAGGAACGCCTGTATGAACGCAAAGAAATATGCTGCGCTGTTTTTGTCCGCCGCGCTCCTGACCGGCTGTGGTGATTTGGCGGGGGTGGCTGTTTTTCCTGCCGTTTCCAGCGGAGAACCGGCGGAGACTGTGGCTGCTTCGCCCCAGGAGGATGCCGCCGGGTCCACGGAAATGATGAACGCGGCGGAAACCACAGGCAGCGCCCGGGAGATGACGGAGGAGGAGGTCCTTGCCGCCTATGACCGGGCCGTGGCCGCGTACGAGTGGTTTGAGCTGAATCCCCTGCCCTGCGTGGGTCCCATGCGGCAGGAAAACGGGGTAAACTATCAGCGGGTGGAATACGCCGGACTATACACGCTGAACGATTTGGAGACCTATCTGGAAAGCCTTTTTTCAGAGAATGTGATTGCCCGCCTTCTGGACCGGGAAACGCCCGCTCCGCGTTATCGGGATATTGACGGTGCGCTGTACGCCCGCCCTGACGGCCGCCCGGCGGACACCGGAAAGGGCGCCGCCACCGCCGCTGTGGAGCGGGAGGAGGATGGGTCTTACCTGATCAATGTGACGGTGGACTTGCTGGACAGAGATCAGACCACGGTCACCGGTGCGGAATTTTATGCGTTCCCCTATCGGGAGTTGAACGGCCGCTGGGTATTTGCGGATTTTGCGCTGGTATATTAAGCCCCTCCTCGGCGCGGCCTCTGCAGGATATTAAAAAAACAATGAGAGACAGGCTCCCAGAGAGCTTGTCTCTCTACATTTTTGGAGGCAAAGCTGAATATTGATAAAAAAACAGGGAAGATTTCGTGCAAATGCATAGGTAATACTATCTTGTAAAAAATTTTCCGTATGTTAAAATGTATGCGACGTAAAAAATAGCTAACAAATTACGGCATGAAGAGGAGTGGAGAAAACCTATGGAAAACATGTTCTGGATCGGCTTTGTCGGCTTTGCGCTTGCACTTGGCTTTGCCTGGGTGCAAAAGAAGAAGGTCATGAGCTACTCCGAGGGAACGGAGAAAATGCAGAAAATTGCGGCTGCTATCCGGGAGGGCGCCAACGCCTATTTGAAGCACCAGTATGCCACCGTGGCAAAGGTCTTTGCCGTGGTGTTTGTCATTTTGCTGGTGATGGCCTTCGCTTCCGGCGGAGAAATGCTCTCGAAGTTCACGCCGTTTGCTTTCCTCACCGGCGGCATCTGGTCTATGCTGGCGGGCTTTATCGGCATGAAAATTGCCACCAACGCCAACGCCCGCACGGCACAGGCCGCATCCGAGAGCCTGAATAAGGGCCTGCGGGTGGCGTTCTCCTCCGGCTCGGTCATGGGCTTCACCGTCGTGGGCCTTGGTATGCTGGATATCTCCACGTGGTACTTTTTGCTGCACGGCCTGTTCGGCATCACCGATGCGGGCCAGCTTGCCAACATCATGGTGATGAATGGCATGGGTGCTTCCTTTATGGCTCTGTTTGCCCGTGTGGGCGGCGGAATCTACACCAAGGCAGCCGACGTGGGCGCGGATCTGGTGGGTAAGGTTGAGGCCGGTATCCCCGAGGACGATCCCCGCAACCCCGCCACCATCGCCGACAACGTGGGAGACAACGTGGGCGACGTGGCCGGTATGGGCGCAGACCTGTACGAGAGCTATGTCGGTTCCATTCTGGCGTCCTTCGCCCTGTCCGCCGTGGCCGGATATGGCTATGCGGGCATGCTGCTGCCCATGCTGATTGCGGTGTGCGGCATCGTGTGCTCCATTATCGGTTCCTTTTTCGTCAAGACGAAGGAGGATGCCACCCAGATGTCCCTCCTGCGCTCTCTGCGCACCGGTACATATCTTGCCGCTGTGCTCTCCGCCGTGCTGGCCGCGCCGCTGACGCTTTACACCGTCGGCAACTGGGGCGTGTATGTGGCCATTCTCTGCGGGCTGGTGGGCGGCTGTGCCATCGGCTATTTTACGGAATACTATACCTCCGACACCTATAAGCCCACCCAAAAGCTGGCGGCTTCCTCCGAAACCGGCTCCGCTACCGTCATTATCGGCGGCCTTTCTCTGGGCATGCGCTCCACAGCGGCCTCCATTCTCATCGTGGCTGCCGCGGTGGTCATCAGCTTCTTTGCCGCCGGCAGCGGCGACTTTGCAAAGGGCCTGTACGGCATTGGCATCGCCGCAGTGGGCATGCTGTCCACGCTGGGCATCACGCTGGCGACGGACGCTTACGGCCCCGTGGCCGACAACGCAGGCGGCATCGCCGAGATGGCGGGCCTGCCCGAAGAGGTGCGGGAGCGGACCGACGCGCTGGATTCTCTGGGCAACACCACCGCCGCCACCGGCAAGGGCTTTGCCATCGGCTCCGCCTCTCTCACCGCGCTGGCTTTGCTGGTGTCCTATGTGAACATCGTGGAGCAAAAGGGATTTACCATGGACCTGTCCATCACCAGCCCCACGGTGCTGGTGGGCCTGTTTATCGGCGCGATGCTGACCTTTGTGTTCTCCGCGTTCACTATGAGCGCCGTGCAGACCGCCGCACAGTCCATCGTGATGGAGGTTCGCCGCCAGTTCCGGGAGATTGCCGGAATTATGGAGGGGAAATGCGACCCGGATTACGCCTCCTGCGTAAGCCTTTGCACCAGGGGCGCCCTGCGGGAAATGGTGGCTCCGGCCCTGCTCGCCATTATTGTCCCCATTCTGACCGGCCTGATTCTGGGGCCTGAGGGCGTGGTGGGCCTGCTTGGCGGCGTGTCCGTCACGGGCTTTGCTATGGCGGTGTTTATGTCCAACGCCGGCGGAGCATGGGACAACGCCAAGAAGTACATCGAGTCCGGCCACCACGGCGGAAAGGGCTCCGACTGCCACAAGGCCGCCGTTGTGGGCGATACCGTGGGCGATCCCTTCAAAGACACCTCCGGACCGTCCCTGAACATTCTCATCAAGCTTTGCTCCACCGTATCCATCGTGTTTTCCGGTTTGATTATCGGGTTCAACCTGATGGGGATGCTGTAAGTCGTACTATTAAGAAACGCCCCGCCGAGGCATGGCCCCGGCGGGGCGTTTTGTGTGCCTGAACCGTTTTTTGCCGCCTGTCCATTTTTTTCTGGCATGGGACAGGAACTCTGCGGAGGAAGTGAACTTTTGCGGAGCCGAAGCTTCGTGATTGGGTCTTTGTGCCTTTTTTGCCGCTGGGCTTGCCCCGGCGGCAAAAAAAGCGTATGATAAAGAACGGCCCCTCCAAGAGGCCTCTTTAAGCATTTTGAGGTGATACTATGAAATCAGGAATTGTGATGGAGGGCGGCGCGCTGCGCACCGTTTTTTCCACCGGCGTGTGCGATGCGCTGCTGGACGCGGGGTTGATGCCGGACTATTTCATCGGCGTGTCCGCCGGGGCGGCCTACGGAGTGAGTTATCTCTCGCGGCAGAAATGGAGAAATTTGAATATTCTCTGTCACTACGCCAATGATAAACGGTATATGGGTGTGAAAAACTTGCTCAATCCCAGCAATCGGTGCTATTTTGGGCTGAAGTTTTCTTATGAGGAGATTCCTAACCGGTACATTCCCTTTGACTACGGGACGTTTGCTGCTTACCCCGGCGAGGCCGAGGCGGTTTTGACAAATCTTGACACGGGAAAGGCAGACTATCTCCCCATTCCCCGAAACAGTGTGCAGTCTGCCGTTTTAAAGGCCACCTGCGCCATGCCCCTGCTGTTCCCCGTCTTTCACATTGGCGGACAGCCTTATCTGGACGGAGGATGCGCTGACCCTATTCCCTGGCAGAGGGCGCTGGACAAGGGCTGTGACCGCATTCTGGTGGTGCTGACCCGGGAACGGTCTTATGTCCGCAAGCCGGAAAAGTCCGACAGTCTGATTCGGCGGCATTACCGGCATTATCCTAAGTTTCTCGAAACCATGGATTGGCGGGCGGACGCGTACAATGAAAACCGGGAGCGTCTGTTTGCGCTGGAGAGGGCGGGGCGGGCCATGGTGATTGCCCCGGCGACCACAGAGGGTTATTCCCGCACGGAGAGAGACACAGAAAAAATCCGTGCCCTGTGGCAGGACGGCTATTTCCAGGGCCGCGCGGCTGTGCCGGGTCTGGCGGAATTCTGGGGCGGAGCGTGACCTGCGGGAAATTTTTATAAGGAATTTATACCGAGGGGCTTCCTATCGTGACAAATTTTTTATATAATAACCTTACGCGACTTTTTACGGGCTGCGTTTACATACGAAATGCGGCGGGGAAACAGACGAGTCTGTCCCGCGAACGACAAAGGAGAACCGTTTGATGGACATTTTTTCCGTCTTCACCCTCTGCGGAGGTCTGGCCTTTTTCCTCTTTGGCATGAACATCATGTCCAACAGCCTTGAGAAAATGGCAGGCGGCAAGCTTGAGCGAACGCTCAAGCGCATGACCTCCAATCCGATGAAGAGCTTGCTGCTGGGCGCAGGCATCACCATTGCAATTCAATCCTCCTCCGCCATGACGGTGATGCTGGTGGGGCTGGTGAACTCCGGCGTGATGGAGCTTGGGCAAACCGTGGGCGTGATCATGGGCAGCAATATCGGAACCACGCTGACCGCATGGATTCTCTCCCTCAGCGGAATCGAGAGCGAAAACGTATGGGTAAACCTGATCAAGCCGGAGAGCTTTGCGCCGCTGGTTGCGCTGGCGGGAATTTTACTCATCATGGTTTCCAAAAAACAGAGACGGCGGGACATCGGCCGTATTTTTATGGGTTTTTCCATTTTGATGTACGGTATGGAGCTGATGGCAGCTTCTGTCAGTCCACTGAAGGACATGCCCGAATTTTCCAGCATTCTCACCGCGTTCAATAATCCCATGCTGGGCGTTCTGGTGGGCGCGGTGGTGACCGGTGTCATCCAATCCTCCGCCGCATCCGTGGGTATTTTGCAGGCGCTGGCCATCACTGGGTCTATTACCTACGGCATGGCCATCCCTGTCATCATGGGCCAGAACATCGGCACCTGTGTCACCGCGATCCTCAGCTCCATCGGCGTGAGCCGCAACGCAAAGCGGGTGGCGGCGGTCCACATTTCCTTTAACATCATCGGAACCGTCATTTGCCTGATTTTACTTTACGGCGTGGGAAGCGTGGTAGACCTATCGTTTATGAACGAAACGGCGGGTGCGGTCAGCATTGCCTTGTGCCACACCATTTTTAACGTCTTTACCACCCTTATTCTGCTCCCCGCCTCCAAGCAGCTTGAAAAGCTGGCATGCGTGCTGGTTAAGACGGATACGAAAAAGGACCAGTTCGCGTTTCTCGACCCCCTGCTGTTGCGTACCCCAGGCGTGGCCATCAATGAGTCTGTGTCTATGGTGGGAGAAATGTCAAAGGTTGCCCGGGAAAACGTTTTGTTGGCTATGGAGCAGTTGGAAAGCTATTCCTCCTCCCGGGAAGCGAAGATTTTGGAAAACGAGGACAAGCTGGATATTTACGAGGACCGTCTGGGTGATTATCTGGTTCAGATTTCCCGTCACGGACTTTCAGGGGAGAGCAGCCGTCAGGTAAGCCGGCTTCTCCACTCTATCGGGGACTTTGAGCGCATGGGCGACCACGCGCTGAACGTACAGGAGTCGGCGCAGGAGCTGCACGACAAGCAGTTGGAATTTTCCGACGCCGCCCGGCGGGAGCTGAGTGTCCTCAAGGGTGCGCTGGAGGACATTATGGATCAGGCCATGGGCTGCTTTGCAAGCAACGACCCGGAGGCTGCCGTCCGCGTGGAGCCGCTGGAGGAGACGATTGACCGGCTGATTGAGGAAATCCGCCTGCGGCACATTGACCGTCTGCAATGTGGGGCGTGCACCATCCAGTTGGGTTTTGTGCTCAATGACCTTTTGACCAACTTCGAGCGTATTTCCGACCATTGCTCCAACATCGCCGTCTCTGTCATTGAAATGAGCCGCCGGGACGTGGACGCCCATACGTATCTGCACAACATTAAGCACGACAGCAACTTCGTCCGGGATTTGCAGATAGACATGAGCCGTTATACGCTGCCTGCGGTGGAGAGAGGCCCCTCCGGCGAGGATAAGGAGTGCATGATCTAAGAGTTCCGTTTTGCACGAATGTAAAGAGCAAAAAGCGCG
>DKLF01000069.1:0-20903 GCA_002455655.1 Oscillibacter sp. UBA6647
AGGCCCTCATGGGCACAAAGGAGGGGCAGACCGTCACCGTGGACGCGCCCAGCGGGAGCATTTCTTACACGGTGAAGAAAATCGAGCGGTAAGGAGATAACTATGGCTGAACAGAAGACAACCCCCCAGCCCGAGCAGGATCTGGGCGAACAGACCAGAATCCGCCGGGAGAAGCTGGCAGCCCTTCAGGCTGCGGGCGAAGACCCCTTCCGGCAGACCCGGTTCGACTGGGACGCAACCAGCGAGCAGATTAAAGCCAATTTCGACGCCATGGAGGGCCAATCCGTGAAGGTGGCGGGCCGTCTCATGAGCAAACGGGGCATGGGCAAGGTCAGCTTCTGCGATTTGCAGGACCGGGACGGCCGCATCCAGCTCTACGCCCGGCAGGACGAGATGGATGAGGAAGTTTACCGGACATTTAAAAAGTACGACATCGGCGACATCGTGGGCGTGGACGGCGAGGTGTTCCGCACCCAGCGGGGCGAGATGAGCGTGCGGGTGAAGGATATCGTGCTTCTTAGTAAGGCACTGCTGCCATTGCCGGAGAAGTTCCACGGGCTGACGGATAAGGAGCTGCGCTATCGTCAGCGATATGTGGACCTGATCGTCAATCCCGAGGTGAAGCGCGCGTTCCTCCTGCGCTCCAAATTCATTCAGCACCTGCGCAGGTATCTGGATGATCTGGGCTATATCGAGGTGGAAACGCCCGTTTTGAACACGATTTCCGGCGGCGCGTCCGCCCGCCCCTTCATCACGCACCACAACACGCTGGATTTGGACATGTACATGCGCATCGCAACGGAGCTGCCCTTAAAGCGGCTGATTGTGGGAGGAATGGACCGGGTGTACGAAATCGGCCGCATCTTCCGCAACGAGGGCATGGACCCCAAGCACAATCCGGAGTTTACCACCGTGGAGCTGTATCAGGCGTTCACGGATTTCCACGGGATGATGGACGTGGCCGAGGGACTGGTCTCCTCCGCCGCCAAGGAGCTTTTGGGTACCTATGAAACAGAGTGGATGGGCGAGAAAGTGGACCTGACCCCCGGCTGGCCCCGCCTGACTATGGTAGATGCCGTGAAGCAGTATGCCGGTGTGGACTTTGGTGCCATCACCGACGACGTGGAGGCCGTGGCCGCCGCAAAATCCATCGGCGTGGAGCTGGCGGAGAGCGCGGAAAAGACATGGGGAAACGCATTGTATCAGTGCTTTGACCAGAGGGTGGAGGAGCATCTCATCCAGCCCACCTTCATCACCATGTACCCGGTGGAGGTTTCTCCCCTCACCAAGCGCAGCCCGCAGGACCCCCGGCTCACCGAGCGGTTTGAGTTTTTCATCTGCCGCAGCGAAATGGGCAACGCCTATTCCGAGCTGAACGACCCCATTGACCAGCGCACGCGCTTTGAAAAGCAGGCGGAGCTGCGGGAGCGGGGCGACGACGAGGCGGAGATGCTGGACGAGGATTTCCTCACCGCCATGGAATATGGCATGCCCCCCACTGGTGGTATGGGCATCGGTATCGACCGGGTGACCATGCTCCTGACCGGGTCTGACACCATCCGGGATGTGATTCTCTTCCCGACGATGAAGCCCATCGACTGACCCAGTCATTGGGGTATCTGCCCGGATTGAATCCTCCTTCCGCAGATTTAAAAGCGCTTCCCTTCACAAGCCAAAAAGCTGGCCGCCGGGGTTCCGGCGGTCAGCTTTCTCTGTTTTCTCCTTTGCCCACGCTGTACGCGGGCAACCGCGCGTAAGCGGCTTTACTCTCCCCTGGCGCTCCGTCAGGTGCGGAGGCGATGCCACGCCTGATGGACGGATAGCTTAAACTCCACCGCGTCGGCCCGCTTATTTTTCGTCGTGGGCTTCAAATCGCAGATCGCAGCAGTCCTCAACTCCGCAGGCCGCAAAGTACCGCTCCTCCAGAGGAATCCACCGCTCTTGAAACTGAACGGCCGCCTCGGGGCCGTTGCGCCGCCGGATGCGGCGAAGCTGTTCTTCCCTCTCCACCGTCAGAAACACCTTCAGGTCGTAGTATCCCCGCAGAGACGGGTGGCAGGCATAGGCTCCCTCGACCACCGTGATCGGCCCGGGAGCCACCTGAACGGCCTCCTTAAGCGCTTGCAGCCTGCAATCATAAGGACGGTAGGAAATCGCCTCCCCCCGACTGAGGGGCAGCAAAACCTCCTGTAAAAACCGTTCCCGATCCACGTTGCCGCCCGGCGTGTTCAGCCGCTCCTCCGTGCGCTGCTCCGGACGGAGGAAAAAGTGGTCCATGTGAACCACGCCGCAGCCACACAGCTCCCGCAGCTTCTCTGCCAGCGTGGTCTTCCCTGCCGCGCATCGACCGTCAATCGCCACCAAAATGGGGCGCTTTGCTTGAAGAAGCCGCCGAATTTCCGATTCTATCTTTTCTGCCGTGGTAAGGTCCATTTCAGCCTCCTATTGTGTGGTTGCGTTGGTCTCCCGCGCCGGCTCGGCGCGGTGCAACGCATCCGGCTTTCTTTCACGCCATTTGCGCTCACTCACATGGTGCTTTCGCATCTTTCGCATTCCCCGTATTCAACTGCGGAGCGGTAGCCGAGGTTTCCGTAAAATACGCCAGAGCGCCGCGCATGGGGGTGGTATGATACCACAGCCGAAGGTCCAGTTCAATCCGCCGCCCTTCATCGGAGACGGTGACCATCAGCTTATCTTCCCCAAGCTCCGCCCCTACAATCGTGACCCAGTGCCAGCTTTGAAGGTTTTTCTCCCTGCCACGGTGCAGGTTCAAAAACCCCACCGGGCAGTCGGACGTCAGTCCGGCTTTTATAAACTCCGCCAGCAGGGAAACGGCGGGACGTCCCCACGTCATGCGTCCGGGAAGCGCAAGGACATGGGGTTCCAGCAAAATTCCCCGCTCACCGGCATATGCGACAACGCCGTCCGAAAACAGCTCCACCCGGTTCAGTCCCGCGCTTCCGGGGGTAAGATGGGGGTATACATCCTCCATATGCCGGGCAAAATCGGCGCGGCCCATGCCTTCATAGCCGTACAGCGGTAACAGCGCCGGACGGGTCAAAGCCAGATATGCCAGAATATTGGACGCGCAGGTAGGTCCGCAACCCGCCCTGCGGCTCCATTCGGTGGAATACCACTCCTGTGCGCCGCCAAAAAACGAACATCCCGGGTCTTCGTCCGAAATAGCCAGCAGCGCAGGGTGAGAAATAGACAGTTCCATGGTTAAGCCTCTCATACTGATTGAATGATAGGGACAGTATAGCTTATTTTTGCGGAAGAAACAAGTGCGCACCGTGCCAAACCCCCGCCGATTCGACATCCGCTGTTTGTGTGAAAATTCTCCGGCAAATCGGTTGTCTCTTCTTTTTTTGCCGGTTTTGTGCTATGATAGCCTCGACACAGCCGTTCCGAAATGATTTTGTTCGGAATCGGCGCAGGCTGGCAGGCTGAGAACCGCCAGCTCAAAAGACAGACAAGGAGCCGCGCCATGGAACAGGAACACAAGCGCCGCCCGCGCTATCAGGGCACCCATCCCCGGAGCTTCCGGGAAAAATACAAGGAACTGAACCCGGAAAAATACGGCGGCGACGTGGAAAAGGTGCTTCAAAGCGGGAAAACTCCTGCCGGGATGCACATTCCCATCATGGTGGAGGAAATTCTTAATTTTCTGAACGTTCAGCCCGGACAGATCGGACTGGACGCAACGCTGGGCTACGGCGGTCACTCCCGAAAAATTTTGGAGCGGCTTCAAGGACAAGGGCATCTGTACGCCACCGACGTGGACCCCATCGAATCCGAAAAAACTCGCCTGCGGCTGGAAGCGGCGGGCTTTGGCCCGGAGCTTTTTACCCTT
Source organism: Oscillibacter sp. UBA6647 (assembly GCA_002455655.1). Taxonomy (GTDB): domain Bacteria; phylum Bacillota; class Clostridia; order Oscillospirales; family Oscillospiraceae; genus Oscillibacter. The sequence continues at coordinate 3,854 of DKLF01000069.1, forward strand.
CGGCGGATGAATTTTTCCCAGTTGGACAGGGTTGCGCCCGGCGTTCTCTTCGACTTTCTTCTGGCAGACTTAGGCGTTTCCTCCATGCAGATCGACGACCCTGCCCGTGGCTTCACCTTTAAATACGACGGTCCTCTGGATCTCCGGCTGGACCCCACCTCGGGCATTTCCGCCGCCCAGCGCCTGCGGGAGCTGGACGAGGATGAGCTGACCGCCCTTCTGGAGGAAAACGCCGACGAGCCTTATGCCGCCCGCATTGCGCGGACCGTGTTGAGTGAGCAGCGCCGGGGCGGGGCGGTGGACACCACAAAGCGCCTTGCGGAGCTGGTGGGTCAGGCTCTTTCCTTCCTCCCCGTCGGGGAGCGGGAGGAGGAGGTCAAAAAATCCTGCCAGCGGACCTTTCAGGCCCTCCGCATCGACGTGAACGGCGAATTTGAGGCGCTGTACGACCTTCTTGAGAAGCTTCCCTGCGTTTTAAAGCCCGGCGGGCGGGTGGCTATTCTGACCTTTCATTCCGGCGAGGACCGGATGGTGAAAAAGGCGTTTCGCCAGCACCTGCGGGAGGGCGCTTACAGCGCCGTGGCAGAGGAGGTACTCCGCCCTTCTGCACAGGAGTGCTTTCAAAATCCACGGGCCCGGTCGGCTAAGCTGCGCTGGGCCGTGCGGGCCTAGAGGCCGTATGGCGGCGATGTTCGGCATATGAAATCAATCAAGGGAGAGACCCGATTTTAGACCGGTTCTCTCCCCTCTTTGATTTTTCGGTCCTTCCGTAAAAGGAGCTGTGGACAAAAACCTTTATTTGGCTCGCCGCAGCACCTCGACCACAAATCCCCACAGACGCTGTGTGGAAGAGATGCTCAGCCTCTCTCTGGGGGTGTGGATGTCTTTCAGGTCGGGGCCAATGGAGACGCAGTCCAGCCCCGGCAGCTTGCCGCAGAACAGGCCGCACTCCACACCCGCGTGGATGGCTTCGATTTTCGGTTCCTTGCCGTACTGATCCTTGAAAACCTCCACCATCAAATCCCGCAGCGGAGACTCGGCGCGATACTCCCACGCGTCGTATTCCCCGAAGACTTCCGTCTTTCCGCCCAGCATTGCCGTGAGGCAGTTAAGACGGGCCTTCAGCATCGCCTTCTGGCTGCCAACGCTGCTGCGCACGCAGAAAGAAGCGGTCATGGCGCCTTCCTGTGTGGTGAGAACGCCCAGATTCAAAGAGGTCTGCACCAGCCCGGGAATATCGGCGCTCATGGCCTGAATCCCGTTGGGCGCGCAGCCAAGGAAGCACACGCAGCGCCGGGTGGAGTCCGCATCCATGGGGACCTGATCCGCCTTGGCGGAGGTCACTGTCAGCGTCAAATCCTTATCCGTGACGTGATATTCATTTTTCAGCGCTTCACCCAGCAGCGCCGCGGCGGCGCTGGCCTTCTCCTCATCGGTAGCCAGCACCGTGGCCGTCGTCTCCCGGGGGATGGCGTTGTCCTTCAAGCCACCGTCCACCGCCACCAAACGCAGCTCGGTTGCCTGACTCATGGCAAGCAGCACACGGCCCATCAGCAGGCTGGAATTGCCCCTACCCTTGTTGATTTCCTGTCCTGAATGGCCGCCGATCAGTCCGTTCACCGTAACGGTGAGCGCCGAACCGGCAAAGGCGCTTCTTTGAACGGGGATTGTGCATTTGGTCATGTTGCCCCCCGCGCAGCTTACGGTGAAGATACCCTCGGCCTCGGAGTCCAAGTTCAGGAACCTTCGTCCCTTCAGCGGCGACACGTCCAGCACGTCTGCGCCCAGCATCCCGATCTCCTCGTCCACGGTAAACACCGCCTCGACCCGGGGATGGGCCAGATCATCCGCGTCCAGAATGGCCATGGCCAATGCCACGGCGATGCCGTCGTCACCGCCCAAAGTAGTCCCTCTGGCCAAAATCAGATCACCGTCCACGGCCAGATCCAGCCCCTCTTTCACCATGTCCTTTGCGCACTCGGGAGCCTTCTCGCAGACCATGTCCAAATGGCCCTGAAGAATCACCGGCTCCGCATTTTCATACCCATAGGTAGCCTCTTTGATGATAATGATATTGTTCGCCGCGTCCTGACGGTATTCAAGGCCCCGCTTTTTCGCAAAGTCCGCGCACCAATCGCTGACCGCTTTTGTATTGCCGGAGCCATGAGGAATTGCACACATTTCTTCAAAGAATTGAAAAACCTTCTTCGGCTCCAGTTGATCTAAAACCGCCATAATACAATCATTCCTTTCATATTTCTCAAGACGCAAAACGGCCATGACCCGAATGGGTCATTATACGTGAGGCTTTCCTCTGACGCAGAGGTGGGCCCAGAATTCACCGGCCTGCGCGCCCCCGTCAATGGCCCGATCTCTTTTCCATAGATAGGCCATTTATTCAAATATTTGAGTTTTTGTGGCCGCATCTGCTTACATATACATAAACCCGGGAGCGGCAGACGCCGCTCCCGGGTTTTTATTTGGGCTTTGTCATACGGAATGGTCGGCGCAAAAACGGCGCCTTTTGGATTTCTATTACCGGGCGTTGTATGCCTGAATGCCCAGTGCCAACAGCTCCATGGCCCGCTCCAGATCAGCTTGCTTCAGGACATAGGCAAGCCGCACTTCGTCCTTGCCTTTGCCGGGGGTGGCATAGAACCCTTCGCCGGGGGCAAACATCACGGTGTCGCCCTTGTCCTCAAATTCCTCCAGCAGCCACTGCTGGAAGGTATCGGTGTTATCTACGGGGAGTTTTGCCATGATGTAAAACGCGCCCTTGGGACACTCGCACACCACGCCGGGGATTTTGGCAAGCCCCGCCATGCAAGTGTCGCGGCGCTTTTTATACTCGTCCCGCACGGAAGCAAAGTAATCCGGTCCAACGGTGTACAGCGATGCTGCGCCCACCTGATCCAACGTGGCGGAGCACAGGCGGCCCTGACAGTACTTCATCGCGTGGGACATCAGATCCTTATTGCGGGAAATAAGCACGCCCACACGGGCGCCGCATGCAGAAAATCGCTTGGATACGGAGTCGATGACGATGACGTTCTCCGCCGCGTCCTCAAACTCCAGCATGGTGGCAAGGCCCTCGCCGCCGTAAACAAACTCGCGGTACACCTCGTCGCCGATCACAAACAGATTGTGCTCCTTGGCAATATCCACAATCAGCCGCATCTCGTCGTGGCTCAGCACCACGCCGGTGGGGTTTCCGGGGTTGGTCACCATAATGGCACGGGTATGCTCGTTGATCTCCGCCTCGATTCTGCTTCGATCGGCATAGCGGTAGCCCTCCTCCGGAGTGGTGGGGATGGGATGAATCAACCCGCCGGTAACACGGGTAAAGGTGTTGTAGTTAGGATAGAAGGGCTCCGGAATCAGGATTTCGTCTCCGTCGTCCAGAATGCACTCCAAAACCATCTCCAGTGCCTCGCTGCCGCCGGTAGCGGCCAAAAGGTCGCCGGGGGCCAGCTTGATACCGAGCTTTGCATAATATCCACGGACAGCCTCCAAAAACGAGGGAATGCCGGGAGAGGGGGCATACTCCAGAACAGGCTGAGTAAAGCCCTTTACCGCGTCAAAAAAAGCGGCGGGGGTTTCAATGTCCGGCTGGCCGATATTCAGGTGGTAGATTTTGCGTCCTTTGGCTTCCGCCGCCACCGCAAATGGGTGGAACTTCCGCATGGGGGACAAACCGCACTTTTCGATCTTGCTCGAAAACTTCATGACGGGATACCTCCTTTTCATTTTCCAATTACCGCTTCAGTTTTCCTGATTCATTCATTCTATGCGCCTTTGCCCGGGATGTCAACAGCTACCTGTCCTTTCCCGCCCTCCGGATCATAGAACATTTTGCACAGTTCACCGCTGTGGTTTTGTATTTTAATTGTACAATTTTTAACAATTTGTCAGCTTGCCTTGAAGCAAAAGCGTTTCCCGTCCGCCGGGCTTTTATGCCGTCAGTCCGCTCCTTCAGGCCCGTCGTCAAAGGGAGGCTCGTCGGAAGGCGGCAAGGCTGCGCCACCCATTTGCTGCTCCTGCCATGTTTGCCTGCTGATTAGAAGCTGCCGGGGCTTGGACCCCTCGAAGGGACCCACGATTCCCCGCTGCTCCATCTGGTCCACCAGCCGGGCCGCCCGGGAATAGCCCAGCTTCAGCCTCCGCTGGAGCATGGAAACGGAAGCCTGTCCCGTCTCCAGCACCACGTCCACGGCGGCAGGCAGCAGCTCGTCTCCCTCGTCTTCGGCATCCGCCGCTGCGGACGCACCCTTGCTGCCCGTGGTTTTCTCCTTCTCCTGCACGTTTTCTTCGATTTTCCGCATAACCTCGTCAGAGTAATGGGCTTCACCGCTCTCCTTGGCAAATTCCACCACTCGCTCAATTTCCTCCGGGCTGATGAAGCAGCCCTGTACCCGGGTGGGTTTGCCGGAGCCAAGGGGCGCATACAGCATGTCGCCCCGGCCCACCAGCTTCTCCGCACCTTGGGTGTCCAGAATGATGCGGGATTCCAGCGCCGACGCCACCGCAAAGGCAATGCGGCTGGGAATATTGGCCTTCATGATACCGGTGATCACGTCAGCGGAGGGGCGCTGGGTGGCGATGACCAGATGCATCCCGGCGGCGCGGCCCATCTGGGCCACGCGGCAGATGGATTCCTCCACCTCCTTGGCGGCCACCAGCATCAAATCCGCCAGCTCATCGATGACCACCACCACGGAGGGCAGAGCCGTCAGTTCCTCGCTGGTACGAGCCAGCGTGTTATAGCCCTTCAAATCCTTTACGTTGTTCTCAGAGAAAAGCTTATACCGCTTCATCATCTCATATACCGCCCACTGGAGCGCGCCCGCGGCCTTTTTCGGGTCCGTCACCACGGGAATCAGCAGGTGCGGAATGCCGTTGTAGGGGGCAAGCTCCACCATTTTGGGGTCCACCATAATAAAGCGCACCTCGTCAGGGCTGGACTTGTACATCAGGCTGACGATGAGCGAGTTGGTACAGACGGATTTGCCGGAACCGGTGGTGCCGGCGATGAGCACATGGGGCAGCCTTGCGATATCTCCCACGATGCAGTGTCCCCCGATGTCCTTGCCTACAGAGAAGGCCACGGCGGATTTGTGATTCACAAAGGTGCCTGACTCTACTACGTCCCGGATCAGAACGGAAGAGACGTGGCGGTTTGGCACCTCAATGCCAACCACGGAAATTTTATCGGGAATGGGCGCGATCCGCACGCCTGAGGCTCCCAGAGCCAGGGCGATGTCATCCGCCAGATTGGTGATTTTGGAAAGCTTAACCCCCTGATCCAGCACAAATTCGTACCGGGTGACGGTAGGCCCGTGGACCACCTCGCCCGGCGTGGCCTCCACGCCGAAGCTTTTCAGCGTCTCGCCAAGACGGCGGGCGTTGTTTCGCAGCTCGGCTCCTGCCTCCGTAAAGTCGCCGCCCCGGTTCTCATCCAGCAGAGTGATGGGCGGGAACTGATAGGCTCCCTCACCGGAAGACAGAGCGTCTTCAATCTGGGCCGTGACCTCGGCGGTGGCTGCGGCTACCTCCTTGGCAGCGGAGCCGGGTTTTTCAGCCGCGGGAGCAGGCGTGGGGGGCGCAATCGGCGCGGGTGCAGGTGAAAAGACCGCCGCCACAGCAGCCGGTTCCGGCACGGCAATCGGCTCCGGTGTCACCGCAGGAAGCGGGGCCGGGATCTGTACCGGCTGGACATGCAGCTTTGCGGCCTTTGCCGCTTCGTCCGTCAAAAGCTGGTCGGGGGTTAGCTGCTGATCGGATTTCTGGCGGAAAAAGCCGTGGATCAGGCCGGGTTTTTTCTCCGGCGCGGGCCGCTGCTCGCCGTCCAGCGGAATGTCAATGGAGCGGCGCGCGCCGCTTCTCTCTCCCGGCCCTTCGGAGGGAATGGCCGGGATGGCGGGGGCAGGCCGGGGGGCAGGCTCCGGTTCCGGCTCGTACCGGGGGCGGCTGCGGCGCTTTTCCATCAGACTCTTGGGTGTGATGCGCAGGGCAGTCATCAGCACCAAAAGGAAGCACACCGCAAAAATCATAATAGAAGCGACTTTTGAAAAGGCCGACACCGCTCCCACGGCAAGAAGGCCCGAAACTGCCCCGCCGGATTTAAGCGCCCCGCCGGAGCTCCAAAGCAGCTTCAAAATGCCCTTCACAAGCTCGTAGCCGTCCCGCAGCAGGATCATGTGGGCCAGAGAGCCGAACAGGAGCGGCAGCAGCAGGGCACAGATGGTTCGCAGAGTCACGGGCCGCCCGTGGTGAATCAGCAGGATGAGACCCGCCAGCACCAGCGCTGGGGCGCAGAGCCAATAGCCATAGCCAAACAGGCCCTTCAGCAGCAAGGCAAACCAGTCGATAAAAATGGCGTCGGCGCCGAAATAGCTCACCGCCGCGCACAGTGCCAGCAGGAGGCAGACTGTGCCACCCACCTCCCGGCGGATAGGCCGATTGTCCGTCTGGGCCGGTTTTTTCCGGCCTCCCGAGGATTTTTTCGCCCCGCTTTTTTTCGTCGTGGTACTGGCCACACTGGTACCTCCCTTTGCTCAGTCTTTTGTAAACGTCTTGAAATTAGGCAGTGGCGTTTTTGACAAAGATAAAAATCAAAGTCAGAAGACCCGCCGCCCAGCAATAATATGCGAACCAGCCGAATTTGCCCTTATCGGCAATCATTTTCAGCAGACGGATGCAGGCGTATCCCACCAGAGCCGCCACCAGAACACCCGCCAGATACACCGGCACCTCAGCCCAGACAACGCCGGTCTTCACCGCGTCCCGCAATGTCAGGATGTTGGCCCCCAGCACGGCAGGAATGGACATCAGAAAAGAATACCGAACGGCAAACTTCCGCTCGAAGCCAAGGCAGCATCCGGCGGAAATGGTGGTTCCGGAGCGGGAAAGTCCCGGGCAGGTGGCCACGGCCTGCGCAACGCCCACCAGCAGCACATCCAGCACGGTGGCGCTGCGTTCGGCCTTGCGCCCCCGGCGCACCCGGTCGCTGGCGAACAGCAGGCAGCCGGTAACGAGCAAGGCGCCCGCTACAACGTAAATATTGCCCGACAATCCTTCAATCCAATCCTTTATGGGAAGCACCGCGAACAGCGGAAGGGTTCCCACGATAATCAGAAAAATCATCCGCCGGGCCGGAGGCAATGGTGTGGGCGTGGTGCGGTGGACCAAATCCCCCACTCCGAGGAACAGTTCCCGTACCATGGCCTTGATATCATCCCAATACGCCGCAAACACGGCGGCCAGCGTGCCCATATGTAGCAGCACGTCAAAAAAGTCCGGCGGGGTTCCGATGCCCGCCTCTCCCAGCAAATATTCCGCGATGGCCAGATGGCCGGAGCTGGATATGGGCAGAAATTCCGACACGCCCTGAATCAGCCCCAGGACGACAGATGTCAGCAGTGACAAAAGCTCACTCTCCTTCTATGTGTGGGAACGTTTCTTTCTAATTCCCGCGCTGCCCGCGGGAGGGCGACTCTCCGGAGCGCCGTTTTTATGCGCCGCCTGAAAGCCCATTTTGAATTATAAGTATACCACGCCGGTCCGAAAAATTCCAGTCATATTTACACCTTGTCTTGGCAGTCGCATCCAGAGAATTCACGGAGAACCTCTTGAGCGCTTTTTTGTCACTCCTCCAAATCCTCATCTGAACGCTTCGGAAATTTTTTCAGAGGCATTGGGCAAGCCGGGGCGGCGGGTTGCCCCGCCGCCCCGTATGTTCTTTTCACGGTTTTCAAAAACCGGTTTTTATAGCTTCTCTAAAGCGGCCCGGGCGGCGGACTGCTCCGCCTCCTTCTTGCTGTGGCCACCGCCCTCGCCCGCCACCGCGCCGTTGAGCAGCACCTCAGCCACAAAGGTCTTGTCGTGGTCGGGTCCGCGCTCGGCCACCATGCGGTAGACAAGGGTCTGATCCGGCTTGCGCTGAATCAGTTCCTGAAGTTCCGTCTTAAAGTCCCGCCGCCGTTCCTCCACGGCTTCCTCACACTCTGCGTCCAGAAGGCACCTGTGAATCAGCGCGGAGGCCGCCTGAATCCCGCCGTCCAGATATACGGCGGCAAACACCGCCTCGGTAGCGTCCGCCAAAATGGAGGTCCGCTCCCGGCCCCCACCAGCTTCCTCGCCCTTTCCCAGCCGCAGATAACGGCCCAGCTCCAGCTTCCGCGCCACCTCGTACAAGCTCTGCTCGCACACCAAAGCCGCCCGAATACGGGTCAAGTCCCCCTCCGGCAGGTCAGGATGCTGCAAAAATAAAAACTCAGCCGTCACAAAGCCCAGCACCGAGTCGCCCAGAAACTCCAACCGCTCGTTGCTGTTCATCTTCCGGCCCCGATGCTCGTTGGCGTAGGAGCTGTGGGTCAGCGCCTCCTCCAGCAGCGGCAAAGTTTGGAAGGCATAATTCAGTTTTTTCTCCAGTTCCTTCATAAAAGCGCACCCACTCTCTCCCAAAAGGAAACCCCGCTCGGAGCGGGGTTTCCTCTCTTATCTGTTCAGTTTTGCGGCGATATAGCGGACAGCATCCCCCACGGTTTTCAGCTCGCTCAGATCGTCCTCTTGAATTTCGCCCACGTCAAACGCCTCTTCCATGGCCATCACCAGCTCCACCAGGTCCACGGAATCCGCGCCCAGATCCTCCTCAAAGGAAGTCTCCATGCTTACTTCGTCGGCCTCTTTGGCAAATTGCTCGGCCACCAGATCACGCATTGTCTGAAATACCTCTTCATTCGACATACCAGTCACTCCTCAGGTCACAATTGTTGGAGTAATCATACGGCAGCGCCGCATATCTGTCAATAGGGTATCAGATTTTTTCCGCCAGATCCATCTGCATCTGCGCAACATTTGCTTCCACATCGGCAATAAACCCGCTTGCGGCAAATTCCGCCGCGCGGCGCACCGCGTTCTGGATCGCCCGGGCGTCGGACCCGCCGTGGGCCTTGATCACCGGCTTGGTAATGCCAAGAAACGGCGTTCCACCCACCTCTCCGGGGTCCATCATCCGCTTGAATTCCGCCATCTTATCCTTCATCAAAAGCGCGGCCAGCTTTGTCTTGGTCCCCGACAGAAACAGCCCTTTCAGCTCCTTGGACATGAGCTTCGCCGTCCCCTCCAGAGATTTAAGCATCACATTTCCGGTGAAGCCGTCCGCCACAATCACGTCCGCCCCGCCAAGCATCGCGTCGGACGCCTCAATATTCCCGATGAAGTGCAAACGGCCCGCGCGGGCCGTCTCCTCCAGCACGGCATAAGTTTCATGGCGCAGGGCGTCGCCCTTTTCGCTCTCCGCGCCAATGTTCAAAAGACCCACACGAGGACGCTCCACGCCCATGACCTTCTGGGCGTACAAACTGCCAAGGAACGCAAATTGCAGCAGATACTCCGCCGTGCACTCCGCGTTGGCCCCCGCGTCGCACAGCACGGCCTTCCCCCCCAGCACTGGAATCTGCGGACACAGCGCCGCCCGGCGCACGCCCCGAATACGTTTTACCACAAGCGTCGCTCCGGCCAGAAGCGCCCCTGTCGATCCGGCGGAGACAAATCCGTCTCCCAGGCCTTCCTTCAGCATGTTCAGCCCCACGGTGAGGGACGAGTCCTTTTTCTTTTTAAACGCTGTTGCGGGGTCGTCGGCAATTTCCACCACCTCCGACGCGTCTTTAATCTGCACCCCGGCAGGCAGGGTCTTTTCACCACAGCCCTCCACGGCTCCCAGCACCTGCGCCGCCCGGCCCACCAGCACGATTTCCGTACCGTAGGCTCTGTGGGCCGCCAGAGCGCCCTTCACAATTTCAACCGGGGCGTTATCCCCGCCCATTGCATCGACGATGATTTTCATGCAGCCATCCCTTTCGCCGCGCCCGCGGGCGCAAAATCTCTCTAACGGAGCGCGTCTTCCCGCAGGCCATCTATGATATTCAGCGACCGGAGGGAAATCTCCGTATTTTTATCCCGCTTCCCCTTGACCCGATGGTCCAAAGGCGGCATGATGCCAAAGTTGACGTTCATGGGCTGGAACCGGACCACCGACTGATCGCAGACATACAGCCCCAGCGCGCCGATGGCGGTCTCCCGGGGAAAGTCCAAAGGCGGCAGCCCCCGCAGGCGGCGCGTCAGCTCCACCGCCGCCAGATACCCGCTGGCGCAGGACTCCACATAGCCCTCTACGCCGGTCATCTGCCCGGCAAATGTAACACGCGGCTCTTTTTTCAGCCGATAATACCGATCCAGCAGGCGTGGCGAGTCCAAAAATGTATTGCGGTGCATCACGCCGTAGCGCAAAAACTCCGCGCGATGCAAGGCAGGAATCATGGAGAACACCCGCTTCTGCTCCGGAAACTTCAAATGGGTCTGAAATCCAACCAGATTGTAAACGCTGCCGTCGGCATTGTCCCGGCGCAGCTGCACCACCGCATAGGGCCAGCGCCCGGTGCGAGGATCATCCAGCCCCCGGGGCTTCAGCGGCCCGTAAAGCAGCGTGTCATGCCCCCGGCGGGCCATGACCTCCACGGGCATACAACCCTCAAATACCTTCTGGTCCTCAAACCCGTGAACCGGCGCCTCCTCGGCGGCGGTAAGAGCCTGCCAGAACGCGTCGTACTCCTCTTTCGTCATGGGGCAGTTGACATAATCCGCCGAGCCCTTCCCATACCGGGACCCCAGCCACGCATGATCCATGTCCACGCTGTCCGCTGAAATCAGCGGCGCGGCGGCATCGTAAAAATGCAGAGCGGTGTCCGTGCCCAGAAGCAATTGCAGGCGCTCTGCCAGCGCGTCGGAGGTCAGGGGACCGGAGGCAACCAGTACCTCGCCCTCTGGCAGCTCCGTCACCTCACCGGGAACCACGGTGATATTGGGACATGCCTTAATCCGCTCCGTCACCAGCGCGGAAAAGCCCTGACGGTCCACCGCCAGCGCGCCGCCTGCCTCCACCCGGGTTTCGTCGGCACAGGCAATTACCAGCGACCCCAGCCGACGCAGCTCTTCCTTCAAAAGGCCCGCGGCGTTTTCCAACTGGTCGCTGCGCAGGGAATTGGAGCAGCACAGCTCCGCGAAATCGTCCGTCACATGGGCGGGATTTTTCTTTTGCGGCTTCATCTCCAGAAGCGTCACTTGGGCGCCCCGGCGGGCCAACTGCCAGGCGGCTTCGCTCCCGGCAAGGCCCGCTCCGATGACCGATACGTTCATACGTGTGTCCTTTCGCATGCCCAGCTCCCGTGTGGGGCGCTTCGCGCCGATATGGCGCGGGGCAAATCAGATTTCTTCGTCGGAGACGGGCTTTTTCCCAGTGGGGTTTTTCGCCGCCTTCGCGGCAGGCTTCTTCGTCGCCGTTTTCTTTGCGGCAGGCTTCTTCGTCGCCGCTTTTTTCATAGCCGTCTTTTTCTCCGCCGTCTCTTCCGCTTCAGCGGCCGGATCGACCGGCTTTTTCGCGGTTTTCGCCGGGGCCTTCTTTTTGGCAGCGGCAGTTCCGGCCGCCGTCTTTTTGGAAGCGGGCTTTTTGGCGGTTATTTTCTTAGCCGCCGTTTTCTTTGCCGCAGGCTTTTTGGCGGCTGCTTTTTCAGTCGGCTTCTTCGCCGTGCCCTCGCCGTCGGACTCTCCGCCCTCATCGGCGGTTTTCTTGGGATAGCCCCTCTGGTCCTCGGGCAGGAAGTTGGAGCAGGCGGGGTTGACGCAATAGGGCCGCTTATAGCCCCGCCCGGACCGTTTGAACATGGTCTGCCCGCACACGGGGCAGTCGTCCTTCACCGGCACGTCCCAGGTCATAAAGTCGCACTTGGCGGCTTCATCCTTGGCGCTGCGGTGCTCACAGCAATAGTAATTATACTGCTTGCCAGACTTCTTGCTCACGCCGCTGCGCTTCATAATCCGCCCGCCACACTTGGGGCAGCGGCCCGGCATCACCACCACCAGCGGCATGGTGAAGCTGCAATCGGGATAGCCCGGGCATGCCAAAAACCGCCCGAACCGCCCGGACTTTACCACCAGATTTCGCCCGCACTCGGGGCAGATTTCTTCACTCACTTCGTCGGGCACCTTGATACGAGTCCCTTCAAGCGCCGTCTCCGCGTCCTTCAGGCTCTGTTCAAAGTCGCCGTAAAACTCCCGCAAAACGCCCTTCCACGGGGTCATCCCCTCCTCCACAGAGTCAAGCTTCCGCTCCATGTGGGCGGTAAACTGCAAATCCGCGATGTCGGAAAAGCGCTGCTTCATCAAATCCGTCACTACCCGGCCAAGGTTGGTGATTTTGAGGTATTTGCCCTCTTTCACCACATATTCCCGGTCAAGGATCGTGGAAACGGTGGGTGCGTAGGTGGAGGGGCGGCCGATGCCCTGCTCTTCCATGGCGCGAATCAGCGTTGCGTCGGTATAGTGGGCGGGGGGCTGGGTGAAGTGCTGGTCCCTGCGGAACTCCTTCAGGCCCAATGCCTCTCCCTCCCGCAGGGCAGGCAGGGGAGATTCCTTTTCTTCCTTCTCCTCGTCCTTTCCCTCTTCGTAAACCGCCGTATAGCCCGCAAATTTCAGGCCCGAGGCGGTTGCGCGAAAAATATGCTCTCCCGCCGAGATATCCACAGACACGCTGTCGTACACGGCGTTTTCCATCTGGCTTGCCAAAAAGCGGCTCCAAATCAGCTTGTACAGCCGATACTGCTCCCCGGTGAGGTCGCCCTTTACCTGCTCCGGCGTCAGCTCCACGCTGCTGGGACGGATGGCTTCATGCGCGTCCTGTGCGTTGGCCTTGGCCTTATAGTGGCGAACCTGCGCGGGGTAGTATTCTTTTCCGTACCGGCTGAGAATGAAGGTCTTGGCGGCTGCCTGCGCTTCCTCGCTGATCCGCAGAGAATCAGTTCTCATATACGTGATGAGGCCCACTGCGCCCTCGCCCGCGATGTCCACGCCCTCGTAGAGTTGCTGGGCAATGGCCATGGTGCGCCGGGGGGTCATGCTCAGCTTTCGGGACGCGTCCTGCTGGAGGGTGGAGGTGGTAAACGGTGGAGAGGGGCTGCGCTGCTTATCCGTCCGCTTCACGGACTTGACCGCGAATGCCTGATTCTTCGTCTCCTTCACCACGGACTCCACTTCGTCCGCGGATTTCAGCTCGACTTTCTTGCCGTCTTTGCCGTGATAATGGGCGGTAAACTCCGTCTTTTTCCCATCGTCGGTACGCAAAAACGCGTCCAGCGTCCAGTATTCCTCAGGCTGAAATGCCTCGATCTCCCGCTCCCGGTCGTCCACCATCCGGGTTGCCACGGACTGGACCCGCCCGGCGGAAAGACCCCGGCGGATTTTCTTCCACAAAAGGGGGCTGAGCTGATAGCCCACGATACGGTCCAGAATACGCCGGGCCTGCTGGGCATCCACCAGATTCTGGTCGATGTCCCGGGGCCGCTGAATGGACTCCTGCACCACCTTTTTGGTAATCTCGTTAAAGGTCACCCGGCGGGTCTTTTCATCCGGCAGGTTCAAAAGCTGCTTTAAGTGCCAGGAAATCGCTTCGCCCTCCCGGTCGGGGTCGGTTGCGAGATACACGGTGTCGGCGGACTTGGCGGACTTTTTAAGGTCCCCGATGATGTCCTCCTTGCCCTTGATGGGCTGGTACACCGGGTCAAAATCCCGCTCCACGTCCACGCCCAGCGTGCTCTTGGGCAAATCCCGCAAATGGCCCATGGATGCCTTTACGCGGAAATCTTTTCCCAGATATTTTTCAATGGTCTTGGCCTTCGCGGGAGATTCCACGATGACCAGGCTCTGCTTTGCCATAGTTACCTCCAAAACTTTGCGGGAGTTGAGTTGTGATCAAAAATTTATGGGGTGAGGGTCACGGCGCGGACATACCGCTTGCCCTCCCTCTGGGTTACAAATCCGTCGATTTCCAGCATAGTCAGGGCTGAGAGCACCCGCCGCACGGGCAGTTCCGTCAGCTCCGCCAAATCGTCCACCGCCATGGGCTCCTCCGTCAGCGTCTGCAAAATCAGGATCTGATCGTCGGTCAGCCCCGCGTCTTTGACGGAAAGGGCCGGCAGGGCGGGAACCGCTGCCTCCACGGGCTGTCCCGGCTGCTTTTCAGGGCTGGGCGGCGCGGCGCGGGTCTGCCCGCGCAGTTTACCCGGAAACAGCGCCTCATACTCTCTTAGAATGTCCCACGGCTCCGCCGCCACCATAGCTCCGTCCCGAATCAGGCGGTTGCAGCCCTTGCTGTTTTCCGCGTAAATGGGACCGGGGACGGCAAACACGTCCCGCCCCTGATCCAGTGCCATTCCAGCGGTAATCAGCGCGCCGCTGCGAGTCGGGGCTTCCACCACCAGTGCGGCCACGCTCAGGCCGGAGATCATGCGGTTGCGGATGGGAAAATGACCGGGCAGCGTCTCCGCACCCGGCGGATACTCGGAAATAAGACAGCCCGCTGCGGCCACGTCTTCATACAGCCACCCGTTTTCTCTTGGGTAAATCACGTCGATTCCGCCGCCCAGCACACCGATCACCGAGCCGCCCGCCCGAAGCGCGCCCTGCGCGGCCACGGAGTCGATGCCACGGGCCAAGCCCGTGACCACCACAGCTCCTGCCTCCGCAAGGCCGAAGGACAAATCCTCCGCGCATCGAATGCCGTACGGCGAAGCCTTCCGCGTCCCCACCACGGCGACAGCGGGCAGCTCGTCCACCGCGGGAAGCCTGCCCCGGATGTACAAAAGGCAGGGCGGGTCGTAAATACTGCGCAGGCGGACGGGATAGGCCGCGTCATGGAGCGTCAGCAAATGCAGGCCCAAACGCTCACAGTCCGCCAGAATCCGGTCCGCTTCCGCCAAATCCTTCTTCCCCAAAACCTCCGCTTCACGGCGGGAGATCCCCTCCGTAAGCAACAGCTCATCCCGGTCGGCGCAGTAAATATCCTCCGGCGTGGGAAAGCGCTCCAGCAGCGAGAGCTTCGTCTGACTGCCGACGCCTTCCAGACGGGAAAGCCAGACCCAGTATTTCAGCATAGACATGTCCGTCCCTCCTCTATCCCCGGCCCCGGGCCATCTCCCACAGCAGCGCGGCGGCCGCCGCCGCCGCATTCAAGGACTCGCAGCGCTCATTCATGGGGATTTTTACCGTGGCGGTGCAAAGAGCAAGCAGTTCCTGAGAAAGTCCCCGGCCCTCGCTGCCGATGGCGGCGGCGGCACGGGTATAATCCAAATTCCGAACGTCCCGCGTGTCCGATTGCAGAGCCGCGCCGTACAGCGGAATGCCGCTTTTATTCAGCAGTGCGGCGACTTCCGCCGCACCGCAGGTCCACACCGGGCAGCGGAATGCCGCACCCATACCGGCCCGCAGGGTTTTGGGGTGGTAGAGGTCGGCGCAGCCGTTTACCAGAAACAGCCCGTCCGCCCAAAAGGCATCCGCCGTGCGGAGAATGGTGCCCACGTTACCGGGGTCCTGCACTCCGTCCAGCACCACGTAGCGACTGCCATTCAGCGTTTCGGGCAGGGTCGTCTCCCGCATCCGGCAAATGGCCAGAACGCCCTGCGGCGTTTTACTGGGGGCGACGGCTTCCATCACGTCCTCCGTCACCTCCACTGTCCGGACAGAGGGCGGCAGGCCATTCAACGCGCGCCCCGGTGTGGTCACCACGGTGTCCACCGTCTCGTCTGCCCAGCGGAGAGCCTCCTCCACAAGCTTTGGACTGTCGCAGAGGAAGAGGCCTGTCTCCCGGCGAAACGCGCCGTCTGCCGCCAGCTTTTTCAGCTTCAGGCAGAGAGGGTTTTTTCTGCTTGAAATTCGTTCCATGGCCCCGCTCCTCTCCTTCAAATTTCAAAACGGGCAGCCGATACATTAAATAGATAGGCCCCGGATTTTGATGTGAAAGTGAGTATATCATACGCCGTCAAACAATTCAAGTCAACGATTTTGCGCCTAAATGGGGTTTTTTGCCGCCCCAACGCCACTGAAAAGCCCGGAAAAATCCCGGCTGTATCAAAATACGACAGGCCTCGCCCGGTTGGCGCCGGTTCCAGCTCCAACCGGGCGGACAGTCAGCTCACCCGCGCCTCAATCTGCTCCGCGCGCAGCGCGCCGGCAGAGCATAAAGCGGCAAACAACTGGTCCCTGCGGCAGCCATGGGGCATCCGTTCCGCCTGAACAGGGACGTTTAAGGTCACATACGCTGGGATCGGCGCGCCGTCGTACAGCGGCAAGGTCACCGCGCAGTGCAGCTCCGGTCTGGGCGCGAACAGCAGCAGCGCTTCCGCCGCTTCCAACTGCGCCGGGGCGGGACGCAGCAGCAGTGAAACGCCAAATTCCCGCCGAAGCTGGCGGGCCAGCTCTTCCCCGCCATCCGGAATGTCCAGCAGCACATAGCGATAGCGCAGACTCAGTTCCGTCACCGCCCGGACCAGTTCTCCCGTAAGATAGTCGGCGCACACCGCCACTCTGGTTGCCCCTGAAATTTCCCGGCTTGCAAGTTCAGCCCGAAGCCACTCCCCGGCGATACTGCGGTATAGGCGCGTCACTTCCACGGGAAGCACACCGTATTTCGCAAAAATTGCCTCGTAGGGAAACGCCTCCGGAAATACCGCACGGGTAACGCCCACTTTTTGAAGCTTTTTCGCGGCCCCCGCCGCCCTGCGGCGCAAAACGGCAGCCGGAGTATTTTTCCGGCGAAGTAGCCGCACCTCCAGAAACCGCATTCGTAAAATCGCAGATTCACCCGCCCGGCGGGGCGCTTTTTCCTCCGTCCATGCCACAAATCCAATCATGTCAACCTCCCTGCCCTCCCGTGGGAAACTCGGAGCGCCCCTTCCGTGCCGGAGCAAATTGCTTCGGCACGCGCAAAAGCCCTCCCGTCCCATTTCTATGGGACAGGAGGGCTTCTTATGCTGAGAAATCAGCGGGAGAGAGAATAACCGGTGAGATAATTCAGTGGATTGATGCGCACGCCGTTCTCTGAAATCTCAAAGTGGAGGTGCGGCCCGGTGGAGTTGCCGGTGGACCCGGTAACCCCGATGGAATCGCCTTGATTCACATAAGACCCGGCGGTGGTTCCAAGGCTGCTCATATGGGCATACAG
>DKLF01000069.1:20968-27313 GCA_002455655.1 Oscillibacter sp. UBA6647
CGGTGTTGCCTCCGCCGTGGGAAATGACCACGTAATTGCCGTAGGAGCTGGAGCGCTGGGCCACAATCACGGTTCCCGCCTTGGCGGCGTGGATGGTGGTGGTATAGCCCACCCGTCCGATGTCAATTCCCTTGTGGTTTGTAGAGCCGATGCCTCCCGGTGACGAGCGTCCGCCAAAGGTGGAGGTGATATACCGGCTGTCCACCGGCCAGATGTAGCCGCCCAGAGCGGCGTTGGATGGCGTTCCTCCGTTGGCTGCGGCCTGCTCCGCCGCAAGCTTGCGGCTCAGCTCTTGAATTTCTTTCTGGATGGACTCCTGTTCCTCGGCAAGACCGTCGATCTCGGCCTCCGTCTCGTTCTGGTCGCTGGCAAGCTGGCGAATGAGGTCGTTGGCCTCTGAGCGCTGGGCCTCCAGTTCTGATTTCTTGGCCACAAGCTCTTTCTTTGCTGCTTCCGCGTCGGCTTTGGACGCGGTAAGCTGGGCTTCCTTCTGGGCAATCTCATCCTGAAGGGCCTTGAGCTGGTCAATCACCGCCTGATCCGCATACATAATCTCATTCACCGCGTTCAGCCGGTCCAGAAGGTCCGTAAGGCTGTCGGCCTTAAAGAGGACGGACCAATAGCTAACAGTCCCCCCCTCCTCCATGGCCCGCACCCGGCGGCAGAATAACTCGTACTGAGCAGCCTCCCGCTCCTGCGCGTCGGCCAGCTCCGCCTGGGTCTGGGTAATCAGGTCGGCATAGGTGGAAATCTGCGTCTCCACGTTGCCGATTTCCTTTACCTGCACGGCAATCTGCTGATCCAGCAGTTCCTTCTTCTTCATGACTTGCGCCTTGTCATTAGAAAGGGCCGAAAGCTTTGCCTTCAATTCCTTTTTCTGCTTGTTCAAATCGGTGGCGCTGGTTTTCAGCGCATCGATATCCGCCTGCTTCACGGCGGCCGCAGGCTGGGGCAGCATCACCGCAGTGCAGATTACCAAAAAAGCCATCAATCCCGCCGTAAGGCGTTTCATCCGTCTCATAAATGTTCCACCCTCCCGCATGTTTCGTAAGGCATGGTTTACACCTGCAAAAACCGCCGGATGGCGGACAGACTGCCTCCCACGCCCACAAGGATTCCGGCCACCAAAAACGTGGCCGCCACAGGGAGCCAAAGTTCCCCAAAGCCCATCACATTGATAAGCTGAAGCGTATCGCTGCTCTCCACGCCCCGGGCCACGGCCTCATACAGCGTCCATTGCAGCAGGAAGGCCGCCACCGCGCCGGTGATGCCCAGCATAAAGCCCTCGTATACAAAGGGCCAGCGGATAAAGCCGTTGGTGGCGCCCACCATGCGCATGATGGCGATTTCCTCCCGCCGGTCAAAGGTGGTGAGTTTGATGGTGTTGGACATGATGAACACGGACACCACCAGCAAAATCACAATCAGTGTCACGCACACCACCGTGGCGATGTTCCGCACGGTAATCAGCCCGTCGGAAAACTCCTCGTAGGCAGTGACTTCCGCAATGCCCTCCACTTTCTCCACGGCGGCCTTCGTCTCTCCCGTCAGCCGGATGTCCACGGTTTTCACGGCGAACCGGTCCCGGAAAATCTCCGGGTCCAGATCCTGAAACGCCGATTCGTCGGTGTATTTCTCCTGAAAATTCTTGGTGGCCTCTTCCTTCGTGATGAAGGTGGCGGAGGCCACATTCGGCTGGGCCTCAATCTTGCTTTGGAGCAGCCGGGCCTGCTGGGTGGTGTAGCTCTCGTCCACATACGCGAGGATTTCGTTGTCCCGCTCCATATCCAGAAGCTGCTGGTTGGCGTTCACCGCCACCAGAGAAAACGTGCCCATAATCAAAAGACAGGCCACGGTGACACCCACGGCCGCAAAGGACATAAATCCATGGCTGAACATGTTGGAAACGCCCTCGTGGAAAAAATAGCGGAAATTATGCCTTCCCATGGATATGTCCTCCCACATAGCGCCCTACGGAATCGTTGATGATACGGCCGCCGTCGATGGTGATGACGCGCTTTTCAAAGCGGTCCACCAGATCCTTTTCGTGGGTAACCACCACTACGGTGGTCCCCAGCGTGTTAATTTTTACCAACAGCCGCATCAACTCCAGCGACCGGTCCGGGTCCAGATTGCCGGTGGGCTCGTCTGCAATAATGGTGGTGGGGTTGTTCACCAGCGCCCGGGCGATTGCCACCCGCTGCTGCTCGCCGCCGGAAAGCTCCGTCGGGAAATGGGAGGCCTTTTCATCCAGCCCCACCAGCTTCAGCACATAGGGAATGCGTTTGCGCAGCTCCTTCTCCCCCATACCCACAGCCCGCATGACAAACGCCAGATTGTCATACACCGTTTTCTTCTCAATCAGGCGGAAATCCTGAAAAATCACGCCCACAGTCCGCCGCATCAGGGGCAGTTGCTTGTCGGTGATGTTACTGACGGAAAATCCATTGATCATCACCCGGCCCCGAGTGGGCTCCACCTCCCCTGTAAGCAGCTTGATGATCGTCGATTTGCCCGCGCCGGAAGGCCCAACCAAAAAGATGAACTCGCCGTCCTCGATGGTGAGTGTAATGCCCCGGATGGCCTGTGTGCCGTTGTCATATTCCATTTCCACGTCCTTCAGACGGATCATATACGCACCTCGCTCCGATCCGGCAGGACCGCCGGAATTTCCAATTTTCTGGGATGGTAGACATAAATCTACAATCGATTGTATTATATATGCTTTTTCCCCATCATGCAAGTGAAAATATGAAATGTATCCGGAAAATTCCGGGACGCACGGCATTTTCCGTATCGTCCCCTTTTTCCGGTCTGCCGCGCCGCAAAAAAGGAGGACGGCTTGTGCCGTCCTCCCTGATCCGCGGCTTTAGTTCAGCCGCACCTCTTTTGCCGATTCGGGCTGAAAACAGCCCTTCATATCGTATTTGTTGTACCCGGAATAGTCGGACAGGGCCCGGCCCTCCAGAGAATAGCTGCGAATAAACCGCTTGCCGTCCACCGAGGTCCAGTTTTCCGCATCCCATGTGAGATAGCCGTCCTCGTCGGTCTGCTTTTCGGCGAAAAGCAAATCCACCTGCCGGTTGTGATTGGCCACAAGGTCCACCAAATCATCCCAGCTTAGTTCCTTCTCGCACTTTTCAATCAAGTCGTTGACTTTCATTTTCTTCTCCCTCAGCCCACGTAGCCGGCTTTTCTCAGAAGTTCCATAGACCGCTCGCTGTTGGCCTCGCTCATCATCACCAACGGGCCTGTGCAGCCCATGCCGCTTTCGGCATAAATCCCCGCCTTCCACAGCACGCGCACCGCGTCCTCCAAGTCCATCACCTCGATGCCCGCGATGCTAGCAGTCACCGGCTCGGCGGGCGGGGCTTTCACATCCTCCGTCTCGGCGGCTGGCTTGAGGCAGGCGGTTTTCCGGGCCTCCAAAAGTTTGTTCAGTCCGGCCTTTTCCGCCTTGGCAAATTCCTCTTTCGCCACGTCGAACACCTTGCCCCGCACAAGCTGGGCGGCAAATTCCAGCGCGTTTGCAATCAGCGGCGCACCGGAAGCACGGGAAATGATCAGAATCAGCTTTTCATAGCCCTTGCCGATACCGGGGCCATAGCCGTACCCACTGGACTCAAAGCTACCACCGGTGGTGTAGGCAGAGAGCATTTTAATGAGGACGTTTCCGGTCAGCGGGTCCGTCACCAGCACGTCCGGCGTGCCCTGAAGCACATCGTTCCCCCGCAGCACCGCGCCCCCGTCGGACCGGGCAGACTCCGCAAACCGGAAGGAATACCCGCCCGCCTGAAGCTGGCGGAGGGCTGTTTCCGTCTGGCGCGCACCGTCCACGTTCAGGATGCCCACAGTGGGGTCGGCAATGCCGCCGGCCTTGGCGGCAATGATGCCGTAGACTGCGTTTTTAATCATTCCCTCCACCCGGTCGGCACTGGAGGTGCCGGTGGTGGTGGCGATAAACATCTCCCGGCCCTTGGCGGGGGTCACCACCCGACCCACGGTAGACACGCCGATGGGGAACGGGAAGTGCATGGTCACAGCCCCGTCCACCGCGCCGCTGTCCACCAGCTCCTCCATTTTCTTGTGGCCCTCGTCCTCGTTTGAAACCATTACGGTGGTTACGCCCGGGGCTTCCAGCGTGCCGATATAGTACACATCCACGCCCCGCTTCGCCGCCATTTGGGCGGCGGCGATGGCGTTTTCCTCACCGTGCTCGCTGCCCATTCCCGTCAGGGCAATTTTGGGACGAACCCCGTAGGAGCCGCTTTCCAGCCCCTCGGCCATTTCCAAGAAGGTTTTGGCGATGGTTTTTTGAAGATTACTCATGCCGCACCTCGCTCAATCTGCCTGCGCCAGCAATGTGGCTGCAAATTCCTTCATTGCCTTGGCAATCATGTCCCGCACCTGCGCTTCACCCACGCCCGCTTGAGCGTCCTGCGCTCCGGCGTTTTTCTGGACGACAAAGGACACGCCGTCAAACAAGTTTGTCATGCGCCCAAGGAACAGCGAACCCTTGCCCACAATCATAACCCGGCTGATCTCCCCCGCCAGCAGTTCTTCCCGGGCAAAGCCCAGATAAGGCACACCGGAGGGAATGTGCCCCTGGGTGGGCGCCCAGCCGGTCAGCCCGTGCTTCACCGTGAAGTTTGCCAACTCCGCCTTTTCCAGTTCACCCCGCTTTACCGCCAGCGCGGCGATCATCTTATAGTTGGAAAGGGGTACGTCGCCCGCCCCGGCAGGCTTTGTGATGTCAGGATTCTGCATCTCGGGAGAGTATTTGTCAATATCGGTAATTTTCAGGCCCGCCCGGTCCAGCGGGTCGGTGACAAGGCTGGAGATGACCGCTTGGGGAGCGGAGCCGGTGCCCACGCTGTGGCGGCCCAACAGCTCCAGATTGATTTCGGGGTTCACGCCGTCGTTCTCTGTGACCACCACGGCAAAGCCCGCCACCATGTCCTCCAGAATGGGCAAGCCCTTCTTCACATGGTCCTTGCCGTTCATGCCAAGCTTCGCTGTGCAGCCTCCGGCGGTGACCACCACGGTTTTATATGCTCCGGCCTGCACCAGCGCGGCGGCCTCAATCATCGCGTGGGCCGGGGCGGCGCAGAAGCTGCGCAGGTCGGAGCCGGTGGCTCCGGAAAGGCCCGCAATCTCCGCGGCGGCCTTGGCAAAGTTGCCGCCGCCCCGCTGGTTCATGTCGCCGCAGGCCTCCTCCGCACAGTCGATCACGTAATCCACCTGAGATTTTTCAATCCCCGCGTTTTTCACGGCGGTGAGCAGCGCCAGAACGGAGGACGCCTTGGACACCAAGTTTTCCATCATCACATGGGCGGATAGGTTTCCGTCGATGTCGTGGGCGCGGTTGACGCAGCCAACCAATTTGTCGTGGTGATACAGTCCCTCGGAATGCTCCTGCTCCACCAGACGGGCAATCTCCGCGCCGTCGATTCCGTCACGAATGCGGGCCAGAATCGTCTCGTCCATCAGGGGATTTGCGGCAAGGTCACTCTTGTGGGCGGCCACAAAGTCCCGATCCAGCTTCACAAGGTCGAACACGTCGCAGCTTTGCAGCAGCAGGAAAAACTCCTCCTGCGGCATCATCTGTCCAAATTTGCCGAAGCGCCCGTTTACGTCGCAGGTCTTGTCATACCACGGCTGCTCCACGGCGGCAAGCTCCGCCGGGGTTTTGTTGCCGATGTAGACCTGATTGGGCCAGTAGGACAGGGCCTGCTCAAAGCTGCGCAGGTGGGCGGGCAGCGCCTTTAAATACTCGCTCTCCGGGTTGACGATGCGCTCCGTGGTTTGCGTGGTGCCGCTGCGCAGCACCATGTCCGGCGTGTGGGCCAGAATGTAGCCCGCGCCCTTGATGACACTTTTCATGGCAAAATACCGTCCTCTCTGCACTTTCAAATCAATTTTAGGTGTTCCCGGTCCTCCGGCCTTTGGGAGAATCTTTTATTAAATGTATCTGCGCATATCTTATAAGCTATGACGGAGCATTTGCAGACAGCCGCGTATAAAAGACGGCAGCCGCCAATTGCGCGGTGCTGCCTCATGCGCTTAGGACTGGTCGAGTGCTTTGTGGAAGGATTTCAATTTCCTTTCGGTTTGATTCGCATTTTTAAGGGTCTTCCACGCCCCCTCTCAAGTTGCACACATTCCCCCAAATCGTTTGTACGTTTGTCGGATTATTCACACTTATGCCGCGACTTTTTGATTTACCTTAAGCCAATGCATGTTTACCGAGCCGCTTGGCCGCCGCTGCGAAGAGACGCAAAGGCGTGGCGCTTTCGCGCCTCTCCCCGGCGGCCGCCGGGGCCTTCTCTTAAAACGGAGAGGCGG
>DKLF01000069.1:27394-34060 GCA_002455655.1 Oscillibacter sp. UBA6647
TTAAAACGGAGAGGCGGCGGCTTCTGCCGCCGCCTCCGCCGATTTCGGAATCAAAACTTGCAGTATTGCTCCCGAATGCTGGTCATCTCATTGACGATGTCGTCAACGTCCAAAACCATTTCCATCATGCTCACCTGCTCCTCGTAGACGGCCTCGTCAAATTCCGTCTTGATTTCAGGCTCGCACACATGATAAACCCTGAGTCCCAACTGGACTCCTGTCAATGGACCGGCATAGGTCGGGTCACCATTGGTGACCGTTTCAGCCGCAAGGCCGGAAGCCTCGCCCTCAGACGCGCCCAAAAGAACGACTACGTTCTCGGGGCCATACTGCTCGGCGAATTCCTTAACCCGCTTCTGATTCTCCAGATCCATTGCACCAGCGGCCGTTCAGACGAAGCACTCCGTCGAGGAAAACACGACCTCGGCACCGGCGCTCTTGGCACACGCCTCGATGGCCTGACCAGGGATGCCGTCCCGGTCACCAATGATGACAACCTTCTTGCCCGCTAAGATACCCATGTTTCTGTTCCTCCTTTTCTGTAAGATTATAGTCAGCCGGACAAACAGGGATTCCGGCCCGCTACCTGAATTTGCAACCTGAAACGCTTCTCGCCCCGCAGGGCGGGGGCTTCTGACTCAGGCGTACTTTTTGATCATGGCCTCCACGTTTTCGGGCGTTGCGTCGTCCTTCACGCAGGAGTCGATCATCTCGCCGTTTTCATACACGGCAATCACCGGCAGGCCCAGAATCTTCTGCCCGATGGCAAGGCGGCGGGCCTTGGTGGTGTTCAGGGCGCAGAATTTCAGACCGTCGCCGCCATACTTTTCCGCGAACTCGTGAACGTGAGGCATCAATGCCGCGCAGGGGACACAGCCGTCTCCGTAGAAGTCCACAACGACCTTGCCGGGGGCCTGAAGCACTTCGGCTTCAAAGGTTTCCTTATCCAGTTCCAGCATATCCTTCGCTCCTTTTACTTCAGATTTGAGATATAGTGCTCCGCCTGCATGGCGGCAATCGCACCGTCCGCTGCCGCGGTAACCACCTGCCGCAGGCTCTTTACCCGCAAATCCCCCGCGGCAAGCACGCCGGGGAGGTTGGTATGCATATTGTCGTCGGTGCGGATATAGCCGTTTTCCATGTCTACTGCACCCTCGTACAGCTTTGTATTCGGCAGCAGGCCGATGAAGCCAAACAGGCCGAACATCCCGTCCTCCTCATCCGCCTCAACGGTGGTCAGCTCGCCGGTTTTGGTGTTTTTAATCACCATCTTGGACAGCAGCTCGTCGCCGTCCGCCTCCTCCACCACGGAATCCCACATAAAATGCAGCTTAGGGTTGGCAAAGGCCTTCTCCTGAATGGATTTGGCGGCCCGCAGCTCATCCCGGCGGTGGATAATTGTGACCTTTCGGGCAAATTTAGAGAGGTACATGGCCTCCTCCACGGCGGAGTCGCCCCCGCCCACCACGAAGACCTCAAAATCCTCAAAAAACGCGGCGTCGCAGGTGGCGCAGTAGGAAATGCCCTTGCCCACAAATTTGGCCTCGTTTTTGCAGCCGATGGGCCGGGGGAACGCGCCGGTGGCGAGAATCACGGCTTTTGCAAGATACTCGCCCTTGTTCCCCGTCACCTTCTTCACGTTGCCGGAAAGGTCCACGGATTTCACCACGTCGCTCACCCGCTCCGCGCCGAACTTTTTGGCCTGCTCCGTCATCCGGGCCACCAGGGAGGGGCCGGTTTCCCCCTCCAAAAGCTGCCCGGGATAGTTTTCAATTTCACTGGTAATCGCGATTTGTCCACCATCCTGCCCTTTTTCAATGATCAGGGTATCCAGCCGACTGCGCCCGGCATACAGCCCTGCGGCAAGACCCGCGGGACCGGCGCCCAGAATGATTACATCATAGGTTTTGCTCATTGCTATCGCTCCCATACTCGCTCCCCGGCGGCGGCAAAGCCGCCGCCGGAGGCGATGTTCAACTTTTGTCAGACCTCGAAAATGGTCTGGTCCTCGACCTCGGTGGTCAGTGCCTCCAGAGCGCGGGCCACCAGCTTTTTGCGCAGAGCGTATTCTTCCTCATGGGCCAGCGCGGGGTTTCCAAGGGGATGGGGAATCGCAATGGTGGGAACGATTCTGTTTGCGCCCACCGTCATGGAGATCGGCGTGACCGTGCACATATGCACAACGGGAATACCCGCCCGCTCAATCTCTTTTACCATCGTTGCACCGCAACGCGTGCAGGTACCTCATGTGCTGGTCATAATGACCGCGCTTACATTGGCCTGCAAAAGCTTCTGCGCGTATTCGGCGGCAAATTTTTTGGATGAGGCCACGGCGGTGCCGTTGCCCACGGTGGTATAGAAGAAATCGTGCAGCTTGCCGATTTTGCCCTCCCGCTCAAACTCCCGCAGCACGTCCACGGGCAGCACGCGGTTGGGATCCTGATTTGCATAGACGGGGTCGTAGCCGCCGTGGGCGGTTTCGTATGTCTCCTCCGTCAATGTCTCCACGCCCTGAATGTTGTATTCGCCGTAATGCGAGGCGTTGGAGGACTCGATATGGTCCGGATTTCCCTTGGGAACGATGCCGCCGGAGGTGCACAGGGCCACAATGGCCTTGCTCAAATCCTTCACGGCCTTGTTGGGGGCCACCCGGTCAAAGGACGGCATGGGATATTCGGTGGTAAAGGGCTTTCCCGAAAGCTTTGCCACCAGCATATCCACGGCCCGCTTGGAGCCGCGCTCCTTGTCAAAGAAGTTGCGGCGAATGCCGTTGGGCAGGTATCCGTCCTCACAGGAAGCGCCGATTTCCTCGCCGTGCATCAGCTTCATGGCAAGCTTTGCCATGGCCGGGGCGGCTTTGCGCATACCGGCGGCGCTGTTGGTGGTTGCGACAATCAAAACCTTGGTGCGCAGGTCCGCACCGGGGTTTTCCTCGTACATGCCGGTGAGAACGGGAATCCCCAGCTCGTCCTGAACAGCCTGGCAGATGTTGGCGCAGGCATAGCCATACCGTCCGGCGTTGAAGGCGGGACCGGCAATAAACAGGTCTGGCTTTGCCGCTTTGACCCATTCCAATACCTGTGCCTTGGCGTCCTTCTCATGTTCGGCAAAATAGGAGTCGCCACAGACGATGGTCTGCACCACCTCCGCCTCGCCCTTCCATGCCTGATTGAAGGCAAGGCCGGGGCCTACATGGCCTTCCCGCAGCTCGGGCGGCACATGGGCCATTTCCTCGCCGCCGATGTTGGCAAAGAACTGGTTGATATAGTGTACGACGCGATAACTCATGCTTTTCTCCTCCTCTCCTTATCTGGCGCTCAGGCGGTTAAAGCCCATTTCGTTGGTAGCGCCGGTAATGACCTGAAGCTCAGCCTCAATGGACCCGTCCGGCCGCAGGGACCCGACGTGCCCGCCCGCGATTTTGTCCACGTAATCCAGCATCCCGATGACCTTGTCAAGCTTGGGAAGGATCACCACCTGATTGGCGTTTCCGCCAGTGACCACTGCGTCGGCCAATGCGTCCGCATCCGCCAGGGACTGGGACTTGCCGTCCTGTCCGGCGTATTCGTCGGTAATCAAAACGGTGCGGATGCCCTTTTGCTCGGTCTTTTTGCAATTCATAATCAGGTCGGTGTCAGGATTGCCGAAGCCTTCCTCAGAGACGACCACGCCGTCCAGATCCAGCAGCCGGGTAAGCTTGGAGGCCCAGTCGGAAGAACGCTGCTTATCAGCCAGATACACGTTTTCATTGGTGATGATGTTGCACACGTAGTTAATGGTCTTGCCGTGCTGCTCGAACAGGTCCGCCACCACGGGGTTGTTCTGGTGGTGATAGGTAGTGTTCTTGTCGCAGGCGGACACGCAGTTGCCGGAGATGATAGCTCCGTCCATGGTTTCGGTGGGGTTCAGCAGGGTGGAGATAATCTTCTTCGCGTCCACGCCGTAGACATAGGTGTCGTGGAGCAGGCCCTGACTCTGAAGCATGTGGACATAGCCCACCCGGGGAAGGTCGGGGAGCTTTTCCATGCCCTCCTTCACGCCGTAGGTCTCAAACTCCCGCGTCTCGTCAGGGGCCACGTCGCGACCAAGCTCGCCCACAAAGGTGGCGGCCCGCAGGCCCGCCATGCGGACGGCGTGCTCGTACTCGTGCTGATGGACGCTCTCCATCGGCTCGCACACCAGCACAAGATTCAAAAGCTTTGAGAACGGGGTATAGTCCGCGCCGGGTCCGGTCATGTCAATAATGCCCTCCTGAAAGCCCACGATCTTGCCCGCGGTGACAATGGCCATGCCCTTCAGCACATGGGTTTTTCCTGAGCCAACGGTATCCACCTTGGCGATGACGCCGGGAAACTCGCCGCCGGGGCCCTCCACCTTCACGCGGGGCTCGATCACGTCCTTCACCGGGGTAATGCGCACGCTCTCGCCGGGTCTTGCGATGTCAAATTTCGCCGACTTGATGCAGGCTTTCACGTCGTCGTCTTTGAAGATAAAATCCATGACTTCATCGGCATTGACGGAAAGCGTCCCGTTTTCTACCTTGCATTCCTTTGAAAATTGAATGTCCCGAATCTGGATAAAGCCCAATTCCAATTTCAAAGTGAGCACCTCCTTCTTTTCATTTTTATTTGCCTGCGTTACTAAGTCCTGCCGCAGCGTCAAAGCCCAGAGCGCCGGAGAGCAGGGTATAGTCGATCAGTTGGAAATCCTCCAGCACGCTCTGCGTAAGCGTACGGCGGCGGGGCGTAAGCTTGTCGCATACCTCGATGCTGCCCGCAATCAGTCCCGCCTGCTCCGCCGAAAATTCCCCGGGGGTTTTGGACACCACCACGGATTTATAGGGCGTTTCATTGGGCTTCACGCTGCCGGCCAGAGGGTGGGTATACAGAGTATACCCGGCATACACCATATCCCGCGCCTTCACCAAAATTTCCCGAAGGGTCAGTTCCTCCGCAAGGAGAATTTCGTATCGCTCAGCCATACATGCTTTTACCAGGGGATTATTTGTAAGAATCAAATATTGCCGCTCACTAATCACAGCCTTCTCCCCCTTTCCAAAGCAAAAACAGAATCGGACAGCACAAACCTGTGCTGCCCGACTCTGTTGATTTACCTGAGAGATTCCCCGCAAAATACGGGTTGCTCCTTCGGCGCTTTCGCTTTCCAGAGGGTTGTCGGGCTGCAGTCCTTTCGCCTGAGATGTTCATATCGCGCCGGCAAGCTAGCAATACTTATACCTTCGGCCCCGCCTCCAATGGGCAGATCTCCTGCAACCGTCATTCAAATCATTCAATTTTCCAAACCGGACACTTGCCCCGTCTTTATACCCATTGTAATCTCCACATCTCTTGGGGTGCAAGAAAAAAAGGGTATTTATAACTTTTATCTATAAATTCAGTTCAGCAAATTGACGGAGCCAACAATTTGGAATTTTTTGATTTTTCCCATTGGAATCTCTATACTTTGTTGATTTTTTCACAGTTTTGCAATGCTTTTATCAGCGGATTGCAGTATTTGCTATGAAATCATTTCATATTTTTCTACGTTTTGCACAATTTCAAGGCAACAATTCCGGGCTGCGGAGGTAAAATCCCTCGGCAAAGCTGTAAAACACCTGCGCAGAGGGAGAGAGCACGCTGTTTTTCCGGCGGAGAAGGTAAAGCTTGCGCCGAATCCTGATACCGGGCAGCTCCAGTGTCAGAAGCTTTTCCCGCTCCTCCGCCGCGCTTTTGGAGAGAATGGCAACGCCGGTTCCCTCCTCCACCAATCGCTCCACCTCCTCGTTGGAGGATGCCTGCGCGGCAATTTTCACGCTGGCAGGGTCCACGCCCATGGCCCGGAGAAACAGTTCCGTCTCCCGACGGGTGCCGCTTCCCTCCTCCCGGACCACGAAAGGCTCCCGGGCAGCGCGGCGCAGGGAGACCCCCTCGTCCCGCCAGGCCCGGTATTTGGGAAGATTGGGAGCCACCAGCACCAATTGATCGTTGGCAAACTCCCGGGCAACATACTTTCCGCCGGGAAGCGTGCCGCAAAAACCCAACTCCGCCTCCCGGTCCGTCACCTGACGCACTGCCCCCGCACTGTCTGTGATGCGCAGATCGAATTTCACGTCGGAGTGCCGTTTTTGAAACGCCGAGAGCAGACGGGGCAGAAAATACCGCCCCGGAATCGTGGATGCGGCAATGACCACCGTGCCGGACAAGTCCGTTGCAAACCGGCGTAGGGCCTCGTCCGCCTGCCGCCGCAGGGACAGCATCTGCCCGGCATATTGAGACAGAAGCCGTCCCGCCTCCGTAGGGCCGGCTTCCCGTGTGGTGCGGGCAATGAGCGTCAGTCCCAGCTCCCGCTCCAGCGCCGTCACATGAGAACTGACGGTGGGCTGGCTCACACCCAGCGCCTCCGCGGCCCGGGAAAAGCTGCCTGTTTCCACCACTCGGGAAAACGCCTCCAACTGCCGAAAATCCATGGATTCTCCTTTCGCGGGCGCTGTTCCCGCTACGCGTATCCGCAAAAATTTGTTTGGGATAAAGTCACCGTTCAATCTTCTTTTTAACCCAATTGTTCCAAAATATCCAAAAAGGGGACGCCGCGCGTTGGCGCGGCGTCCCCTGGCGGGAATATGTGGGAATCGAACCCACCTGGGCAGCTCTTCACCACCCTCACCGG
>DKLF01000109.1:0-3506 GCA_002455655.1 Oscillibacter sp. UBA6647
GCTGTGGGGGAAAGCCTTTACGCTGTTGGGGGTCGTCTCCACCAACAACTGCCTGTATCTGATTCCCTTTGTCACCATTGTCATGGCGGGGCTGACGCTGAAGGAGCCCATCTCTCCGGCAGCGGTGGCAGGCGCGGTGCTGATTACCGCCGGCGTGATTCTGGCCCAGCGGCGCAAATCTCCTGTTCCAGCGCAAGCGGAACAGGCCTACCCGCCGCAAGCCTCCCGGGAGGCTCTTGTTAAGGATACCTCGGAGGAGGCATAACATGCATTTATAAAAAGGAGGAAGCCGCGGCGCGGCTTCCTCCTTTTGCTGTTTGGCGGCTTTATGCCGTGTCACATCTCTGTAAATTCAAGGACTTCCTTCGTCCGCTCAAACTCCTCATACCGCAGTCCCCGGTCCGTAAGCTCCATCTCCCCTACCTGATTGTCATAGGGATCGGCCCGCCAATGGTCCTGAGGCACGTCAAAGGGGGCCTGAAATGCCGTGTTAGCGGTCATGCGGTAACTATCCAGATTGCCAAAGTAAAACCGGCGGCGGGCCTCGTTTCCCTCTCGCACGGCGCCCGCGCCAAAGGAGGGGTCGGCATACAGCCAGCCGTGGGGCGCGATGTAAAACCGCGCCCAGTCGTGGGCCCCGCAAAACCCCGGCTCCGCCTTCCAACCGCTTTCCCACCGGGCCGGAATCCCCGCACAGCGGCAAAGCGTGATAAACAGCAACGCCATGACCCCACAGTCTCCCACAAGGCTTCTGGCGCAGTTCTCCGCAATATTTTCAAGACCGAAATAGGCCCGCACATAGGTGTATTTCACATTTAGCGTCACAAAATCATAAATCCTGCGGGCTTTTTCCAGCGGCTTCTCCACGCCCCTCGTCAGCTCCGCCGTCAGGGCACGGAGATACGGGGTAAACAGCAGATGGGGCGGCTCCTCCGCCAAAAATTTCTCCGGCGGGTATGTGGACTCCTCTCTGTTCTTCTCCGGACGGGTTAAATCCGTATACCGCGCCGTGCGCACATAGGAAAACTCCACCTCAAAGGGATGGTTTTTCTCCATGCGCTCCTCCCAAAACACCACACGCTGGGGTGCGTTCTCCGGGGAGATATGGGCAGGCTCTGGGGAAATCCTCTCGATACGGAGTTCGCTCTGCGCGTCGCAGGCACAAGGTAGGGGCAGGTATGCCCGAACCCGCTCGCCTTTTTGAAATGCCCCGTCCTTCAACCGCAGAGACGCACGGCACCGAATGCGGGCAGATAACTCCCCCTTTTCCGCCAACAGACGCGCCACGCGATCCAGTCGGGACTCGCCGTCCTCCCGGGCTGCGTTGGAGCCGTCCGCACCCAGTTGGGAAACTCCCGCCCGGGCGGCATAGGACGCGTCGGTTTTGCAGAGAGAGTCAAAGAAACGGTCAAAGTAATGGGGAATGCCCTGCACGTAAATCCAGTCAATCCGCCCCGCCGCCGCCAGTGCGTCAAACTCCTCTGCCGTAAAATCCGGCGCGGCGGATTGTGACAGAGCAACGGCTTCTTCCCGGGTAAGAGGATAATCCGCCGGAAGGCGAGCCATCATCTCCCGTTGGGCAGTCAGGCAGCGCTTCAGCGGCTCCGGCGTGTTGGGCGCGTTTAAATACCGCAAGGCGGCGCGGTCCGCCCCGGCAAAATCTCCAAAGTATTTCAGGCGCAGAACATCCTCCGGCAGGCCGATGTGAAGATATCTGAAATTGTCGTTGATGCCCATGCTTCCTCCTTTTCCCCACGCTCGGCCTCCCCGGAGATGGGGAGGCCGAGCGTCTGTTTATTCGATTTTGACTTATGCCATCAGCTTGAGAATCGCACCCATGGCAAGCCCGGCAAAGTTCCCGATGGCCGCGCCCAGCACGCCCATCAAAACGCCGATGCCCGCATAGGACTCATGATAAGCCACCGCAATAATCGGCGCGGAGGCGCTGCCTCCGATATTGGCCACCGACGCTGTGGACACCATGCACAAATCCCAGTGGAATATCTTGGACAGGAAATACATAAGCGCCACATGAATGATGAGGATAAACACGCCGTAAACCACCCACATGGGCGCGGAGAGCAAGTCGTTGAGGGGTGCCTGCGTCGCCAGCAGGGAAACCACCGCATACAGCAGGATATTCGACAGCTCCTCTACCGCCGGAAGCTTTCCAATGGGGGTCATGGCGCACGCAAGGCCCAGCACGGTGACAAACACGGTGGTGCAGGTGCCCTTGTCGAACATGCTCAGGCCCACAGCCTTGAACCCGGTATTCATCAGCAGGCCAATCTTCTGAGACATGGCGGAGACAAACAGCGCAAGGCCGATCAGCCAAATCCAGTCGGCGGACTTTGCCTGCTTCTTCTCCTTGGCAACCTCTTCGTTAGCAGCTTCGGCCACGGCGGAGAGCTTGGTGGTATCGGCCCGTACGGAATTGTCCCACTTTTTGGAATACCTCACCATGAAGAGGAGCAGGGCAATCCACACGGAATAGCACACCGTATCCAGCGCCAAAGCGCAGCTATACGCGCCGGGGTCCACCGGCAGCGCGTCCTGCATGGCGGCCATATTTGCCGAGCCACCCACCCAGGAGGCGTACAGCGCGGCGGTGGCGGCCCAGGTATCCGCACCCAGCATTCCCTTGAATATGGGATAGCCGATGATAAAGCCCGCGGCGATGGTCACGGAGCAGCCGAGGAAAATAGCCACCATCCGCCCGCCCAGCTTTGCAAGCTTGCGGAAGTCGCAGCGCAGCAGCATCACGAAAATCATGGAGTAAAGCAGGTTGTTTTTCAGACCGCTGTATGCGGCGGAGCACTCCTCCGAGGCATACAGGCCCATGGTGCAAAACACCATGTTCAGCACGTAAATCCACACCAGCGGGGGAACCCAGTTGAAAATCTTCCACTTGGCGTACTTTTCCAGTGCCAGCAGTCCGCCGGCCAGGAACATCAGAAACGCAATGTACGTAAAGCCGTTGGTAATCGTAAACATGTTGTCCTCTCCCTTTTTATTTTAAGTTTCCGGTTTCGCGGTTCCCATACCGCCCGGACGCGCAATTCGGCGCACGCAGCGCCCCATGCTCAGCCTCCCCCTTTCTTCTATCGTCTGCGGGATAGCCATCCCGCCGGAATTCCTCAGTCCAGATACGTGATGCCCCGGATACCCGTCACGCCGAGGCCCGGTGCGTCGGACACGGTGATATCCTTCTCGTTGAACACCGCGCCCCCCTCCACGGGGTCCTCGCTGCACAGGACGGGGCCGTCCAGGTCCACCTTGGTGATGATTTTCTTTCCGCAGGCCAGATGCACCGCCGCGTTGACGCTGGCCTTCGCCTCCAGCATACAGCCGATCATGCACTCCACGCCGTAAACCTCGGCGGCAGAGGCAATTTTCAGCGCGTTCCACAGTCCGCCGCACTTCATCAGCTTGATGTTCACCAAATCCGCCGCGCCCATCTGCATGATTTTCACCGCGTCCTCGGGGGAAAACACGCTCTCGTCCGC
>DKLF01000109.1:3739-5564 GCA_002455655.1 Oscillibacter sp. UBA6647
GGAAAACACGCTCTCGTCCGCCAGCACGGGGACATAGCTCCGCTCCGTGACGTATTTCAGGCCTTCGAAGTCGTGGGCCTTGACCGGCTGCTCCACGAATTCAATGTCCAGCCCCTTCTCCTGCATCTGGTTTAGCAGCGTGACCGCCTGTTTGGGGGACCAGGCCTGATTCGCGTCGATACGAATTAACACATCGCTCCCCGCCGCCTGCCGCACGGCCGCCAGCCGGGCCACGTCCAGCGCCGGGTTTGCGCCCACCTTCACCTTCAGGCAGTCATAGCCCCTTTCGATGGCGTTTCGTGCGTCCCGGGCCATCTCCTCCGGGTCGTTGACGCTGATGGTGATGTCCGTGACGATGTTCTTCCGCGCGCCGCCCATCAGCTTGTAAACCGGAATTTTGTAAAGCTGGCCGTACAAATCCCACAGCGCCATGTCCATGGCGGCCTTGGCGCTGGTGTTTTTGAGAATACAGCCGTTCAGGGCAGTCATCAAGTCCTCAAATTCATCCACGTCCCGGCCCACCACCGTTTTGATGATGTGGTCCTTTAATGCGCCGATAATGGCCCCGGTGGTGTCGCCCGTAATCACGCCGGTGGGGGGCGCTTCACCGTAGCCCACCGCGCCCGTATCCGTGTGAACCTCCACAATGACGTCCTCCACGCTGTTCACCTGCCGCAGCGCCGTTTTAAACGGGACCCGCAGGGGAACGGAGATATGTCCCAACCTTACCTCTGTAATTTTCATATTCTTCCTCCTCCTTTTTTATTTCGCAAGCTCATACATCGCCCGTGCGATGATCTGCGCGTTTTGCATCAGCCGGTCCACCTCGATAAATTCGTCCGGCTTATGCTCTCTCACTTCGTCCCCCGGGAAAACCGGGCCGAAGGCCACCACGTTGGGCATGGCCTTGGCATAGGTCCCGCCGCCGATGCTTTTGGGCGGGTCGCTCAGGCCCGTCTCCTCCTGATACACCCGCATGAGGGTCGTTACCAGCTCGCTTTCCGGCGGAACGTACAGGCTCTCCTTATGGGTTTGTTCCTCCACCTGAAAGCCTGCCGCTTCCAGCTCTGCCTGAAATTTCGGGCCGCAATCAGCCAGAGATTTGGTCACAGGATAGCGGTAGTTCACCCGGCAAGTCAGGCCGTTTTCGTCTCCGGAGATGACCCCCAGATTAAATGTCAGCGTGCCCGACATTTCATCCTCCAGCGCAAGTCCCAGAGAGCTTCCGTCGGTTTCCATGCCGATTTTTTCCGCCAGAAAGCGGACCGCCCCGGCAAGCTCTCCCTCCAGCGGCAGCGCGTTCAGCGCCAGCAGCAGCCGCCCGATGGCGTTTTCTCCCTGCTCCGGGGTACTTCCGTGGGCGCTGACGCCGCGGGCTTCGATTCGCACGCCACCGGGAATTGGGACGCATTTCACCTTCTCCGGCAGCAGGCCGGCAATCTGCTTTGCCAGCTCATCGGTGCATTCCAGCTCCGCAGAGGCAGAGGAAGGAACCACATTCGGCGCGTCGCCGCCGACAAGTTTCCGAAGCCGCACCGGGCCGGACTGGCGCAGACCACGCCGGAAGGTCACGTTCACGATGCCCTTTTCCCCGTTGATGACGGGGTATTCCCCGTCTGGCGTGAATCCCATCACGGGCTTTTCCCCGCCATGGGCCTGATAGTACTTCATGTCGGCGGAGCCGGTTTCCTCATTGGTTCCCATCAAAAGCCTTACCCGCCGACGCAGGGGCAGCCCCGATTCCTTCAGCGCGCCCAGCGCATAGAGGGCCGCCACGGTGGGACCCTTGTCGTCCATGGATCCCCGCCCGAAGACCTTCCCGTCC
>DKLF01000130.1 GCA_002455655.1 Oscillibacter sp. UBA6647
GCAAAACTCTTGACGCTACCTCTTATTCTGGACTGAGCATAAACATTCTCCATAGGCATCTTGTTTTTTTATCTTATTTGTGTAAACGACCTATTTGGCTGCGTGATAAGTCATGAGTAACGGATAAGCCAAAACCACTCGCCCAACAAGGGCGAGTGGTTTTCTTTACCTTATTATTTGATCAGTTCTTTCTATCGCTGGCATCCACCGAAAGACGTACCAAAGACATCATTGCATATTCCATTATTCATGTTGGTTCTAAATTAATCCAAGTGCATACCATTGATTTAACTCACGACTAATTCGTTTAAATGAGTGCAGCAAATTTGCAACATTAAAATAAGATGCAAACAGGCTCAAACGGGAATAATAAAAAGCAGAGTGCAGTCCTAAACAGCACAAAAAAACTCTTGGAACCACTGTAATTCAATGGTTCCAAGAGTTTTTCTTTTGGCAGCGGGTGAAGGATTCGAACCCTCACAGACGGAGTCAGAGTCCGGCGTGCTACCATTACACAAACCCGCTATCTGCCGTCCGCAGTACAAGCAATCTGTGCAGCGAACAGATATTATTATACAAAAAATTCCGGAGTTGTCAACCCTTTTTTTCAAAAAATACCTTGAATACTTTTTCCACCCGGTCACAAACTAGCAAAGGGTGATTTTATGAGCAAAAAACAGCGGCCCGACCGTTCCGTCAGGCACGCGCCCGCCCTGCGCCTAGAGCCGGAAAAGCGGCTTTGCCCGGCCTTTGACCCGACAAGCATCGCGCTCTTCCCCGTGGCCAGTCGGGGCGAGATGGGCGTGCGGGTAGTGGACAATTTCTGCGAAGAACACATTATGTAATACCTGCCCGCGCCCAAAAAGCGGAATTTTCCCGAAAAACCCCGGCTCTGCTTTCGGCGGAGCCGGGGTCTGTTTGCCAGACCCCTGTTTGTCAATTGGTGCAAATTATGCTATAATCTGCCAAAACCCGGCAGGCAAATCCTTTGCCCGCCCGGAATCGGGAGAAACAGAGGAAGTACCTATGAAACGCTGTTTTATTTTCGCCGCAGGCAGCTTTTACGGCCTGCGGGAGCGCCCTGCCCCCGGCGACTTTATCATTGCCGCCGACGCGGGTTATCTTCTGTGCCAAAAGCTTGGCATCGCACCGAACCTTGTGCTTGGAGACTTTGACTCCATGGAGGAGCCGTCGGGCGTGGCTGTACACCGGTCCCCGGTGGAAAAAGACGACACCGACGCCATGCTGGCTCTGAAAACCGGGCTTGAAAAGGGCTGCGACGCGTTTTATCTCTACGGATTTACCGGCGGGAAACGACTGGACCACACTCTGGCAAACCTCCAATCCCTTCTGTTTCTTCGGCGCAAAGGGGCCCGGGGGTGGCTGTACGGCGACGATTTCCTCTGGACAGCCATTGAAAACGAGTCCCTCACCATTCAAAAAGAGATGGAGTGGGGCCTGTTTTCCGCGTTCTGCTTGGGGGATCGGGCGGAGGGTGTGGACGAGGCGGGGTTTCAATATCCCCTGAGTAATGCCGTGCTCACGCCGGAATTTCCGCTGGGCGTCAGCAATCATTTTCTTGAGTCCGAGGCTGTGATCTCAGTCCGCCGGGGTGCGCTGCTGGTGGGCTGGGAGTTGGCCCATCACAACTCGTGATACTATAAGTGGTATAACGAACTGCATAAACAAAGATTGCACCGGACAAAAAGGTATTGTATAATTGCCTCAAAGGTTGACCTTTCAGGAATGAAAGTGCAGCTCATTGATAGCCGTGGGACCGGGGCGGGCACGGAGCTGAAGGAGGAGTACACGATGGCAACATTTACCGTAAACGGCAAAGCTGTAACCGTGCCGAACAACCAAAAGCTCATCCGTTTCCTGCGGGACGAGCTGCATCTGACTTCCGTAAAGGACGGGTGCAGCGAGGGCGCATGCGGCACCTGCACGGTGCTGGTGGACGGAAAGCCCACCAAGGCCTGCATTCCCCAGACCGACAAGCTGGAGGGGAAAAACATCGTAACGGTGGAGGGCCTGAGCGAATTTGAAAAGGACGCGTTTGCCTATGCCTTTGGCACGGCGGGGGCCGTGCAGTGCGGATTCTGCATCCCGGGCATGGTGATTTCGGCCAAGGCGCTGATAGACGGCAACCCCAGCCCCACCCGGGAGGAGGCGGCATTTGCCATCCGCAACAACATCTGCCGGTGCACCGGGTATGTAAAGATTATCGACGGGATCCTGCTGGCGGCGGAGGTGCTCCGCGCCGGAGAAATTCCCGCGCCGCCTGAGGACTGGGGCCTTGGCGCCCGGGTCCCCCGTGTCGACGTACGGGAAAAGGTGACGGGTACGGGGCTGTACCCCGACGATGTGTATCTGGACGGAATGATTTACGCCAGCGCGGTGCGCAGCGCCTATCCCCGGGCGCGAGTGCTGGCCATCCATACGGAAGAAGCCAAGGCCCTTCCCGGTGTGGTGGGCATTTTCACGGCGGAAGATATCCCCGGAAATAACAAAGTGGGCCACCTTGTAAGGGACTGGGACACTATGATCGCCGTGGGCGACATCACGCATTATCTGGGGGACGCCATCTGCGTGGTAGCCGCCGAGACACAGGAAATTCTGGCGCAGGCAAAGGCGCTGGTGCAGGTGGACTATGAGGAACTTCCCATGGTCCGCAGCCCCAGAGACGCTATGCTGACCGACGCGCCGCTGGTTCACAAAAGCGGCAATCTTCTCACCCACAAGCACATTCAGCGGGGCAACCCGGCGGAGGCCATTGCCAAATCAAAGCATATCTTGACCCAGCGCTTTTCAACGCCGTGGACAGAGCACGCGTTTTTGGAACCGGAGTGCGCCGTCTCTTTCCCCGAGAGGGACGGCGTAACCGTCTGGTCCACGGATCAGGGCGCGTACGACACCCAGCATGAGATTTTGGGGATGCTGGGCCTGCCCGCCGAAAAGGTGAAGGTGAAAAACCTGCTGGTGGGCGGCGGCTTCGGCGGCAAGGAGGACGTAAGCGTCCAGCACCACGCGGCGCTGGTGGCATATCTTACTAAGCGCCCGGTAAAAGTGAAGTTCTCCCGGGCGGAGAGTCTTCTCATCCACCCCAAGCGCCACCCCATGGAGATGGAGTTTTCCATGGGCTGCGACGAAAACGGAATCATTCAGGGCGTGGCGGCGGAGGTCATCGCGGACACCGGGGCCTATGCTTCTTTGGGCGGGCCGGTGCTGGAACGAGCCTGTACCCACGCCTCCGGACCCTATAACTATCAGAATTTTGAAATCGACGGCTGGGCCTATTACACCAACAATCCCCCCGCCGGCGCGTTCCGGGGCTTCGGCGTGACCCAGACCTGCTTCTGCGTGGAAAGTCTTTTGAACCAGATGGCGGATTTGGTGGGCATCACTCCTTGGGAAATCCGCTGGCGCAACGCCATCCGCCCGGGGCAGGAGCTGCCCAACGGTCAGCTTGTGGACGAATCCACCGGCCTTGCCGAAACGCTGGAGGCGGTGAAGCCCTATTACGATTCTGCAAAATACGTGGGCATCGGCTGCGCCATGAAAAACGCCGGCGTGGGCGTGGGCATCCCCGACACCGGGCGGGTAAAACTGACGGTGACGGACGGAAAGCTCCACATTTTTGCGGGCGCATCCTGCATCGGGCAGGGACTGGGCACAGTTCTGACGCAGATGACAGTGGAAAAGACCGGCCTCAAACGGGACGACATTATTTACGAGCGTTCCAACACCTATCTTGCCCCCGACTCCGGCACCACCTCCGGTTCCCGGCAGACGCTGATTACCGGCGAGGCCTGTCTTCGTGCCTGTGACCAGCTTTGTGCGGCGCTGAATGGAAAAACGCTGGCGGATTTGGAGGGGCAGGAATTTTACGGAGAATATCTGGCGAAGACCGACCCGCTGGGCGCGGATGTTCCCAATCCTGTGAGCCACGTGGCCTACGGCTACGCCACGCAGATCTGCATTCTCAACGACGACGGAACGGTCAAGCAGATTGTGGCGGCCCACGACGTGGGCAGGGCCGTGAATCCCACCTCCGTGGAGGGGCAGATTGAGGGCGGCGTGGTGATGTCCATGGGATACGCGCTGACGGAGAAATATCCCCTTCAGGATTGCAAGCCCCTTGCCAGATACGGCACGCTGGGCCTGCTGCGCTCCAACCAGATACCCGACGTGAAGGCCCTGATTGTGGAAAAGCCGGGCCTGAACGTGGCTCTTGGCGCCATCGGCATCGGCGAAATCACCTCCATCCCCACCGCGCCCGCCATCGCCGACGCTTATTTCCGGTACGACGGGGTATTCCGCAGCAGCCTGCCGTTGGAGAATACGCCTTACGCGGAAAAATAAAGCGGCCCTCCTATGGGAGGACCGCCGGGGGCTTCCGCTTTTATTCCGGCAGGGTCCGGCTCAGGGCTTGACCCAGCCAAACCCCCAGAAGACAGCCTGTCAGGCTGAGGAATATGTACAGCGCGGCCTGTCCGCGGTTCCCCGCTGCGATGAGCTGCACCGATTCCAGCGAAAAGGTGGAGAAGGTGGTAAAGCCGCCGCACATCCCGGTCTTCAAAAAAAGCAGAAGTCGTCCGTCCATCCGGCGGCGGATTGCATAGCCGGTGAGAAATCCGATGACCACCGCACCCAAAACATTCACAAGAAGTGTTGAAACGGGAAAGCTCCCCCGCCAGGGGAGCAGCCCGATCCCATATCGGGCGACGGCCCCCAGGCCGCCGCCAAGGCCCACAACCAGAAAATTCATAGGATGCTCCCCTCTCCCAGCAAATCCTTCGCCCGGCGCAGCGCCTGCGGCGTGTCCACGTCCCACAGCTCCCCGGGGGGAACCTCCAAAAGCCGCAGCTCGTCCTCGTGGCGGCGGATCACCGCCGCGCCGCCCACGTCGCCGGAAAGCTCCATCAGCTCGGGATAGAATTTCTCGGGAAAGATGCAGGGGTTGCCCCGGACGCCGTTGTGGGAAAGAGCGGCAAGCTTCTCCGGCTCCTCACGCCAGAAATTCACCAGCGCGGCCACGGATTCCCGCCGCAGAAGCGGCTGGTCGGACACCTGAAAGCACACGGCGGTGCAATCCCGCAGCGCCGTAAGCCCCAACTGAAGGGAGCGGCTCAGCCCCAGCTCCGGCCTGTCGTTGTGCAGGGCGGAGAAGTGAAACTCCCCCGCCAGCTTCAGAACGTCCGGATACTGGGTGACCACCACCACGGAGGAAAAGCACTCCGTTGGAACCGTCTCCAAAGAGCGCAGAATCAAAGAACGTCCGTCCAGCGCGGCCTCCAGCTTATTTTTGCCAAAGCGGCTGGCATTTCCGGCGGCCAGCACCACACAGCCCGGTTTTTTCATACGGGAACCCCCAAACTTCGTTTTGGTTTTTTATATTACCCCATAGTATAGCCACTTTTCCCACGGCCAGTCAAGAGGGCGGGAACGGTTCAGAGAATAAAAAGGAGGCCAAACCATGAGCAAAAGCGTCGGCAAAAGCATCGTGCGCGTGGACGCATACGAAAAGGCCACGGGCCGTGCAAAATACATGGATGATTTGTGCGACGGCTCTGCCCTGATCGCCAAAATCAAGCACAGCTCCATCGCCCACGGATACGTGAAGTCCGTTGATATCAGCGAGGCGGAGGGCATTCCCGGCGTGGTGAAAATCTTCACCTGCTTTGACGTACCTGATATCCCCTTTCCCACCGCGGGCCACCCTTGGTCCATGGACCCCCATCATCAGGACGTGGCGGACCGGAAGCTGCTGAACCAACATGTGCGGTACTACGGAGACGACGTAGCCGCCGTGGTGGCGGAGGACGAAGTGGCGGCCATGCAGGCTATCCGGGCCATCAAGGTGGAATACGAGGAGCTTCCCTTTGTGCTGGACCCGCAGAAGGCCATGGAGCCGGACGCGCCCCAGATTCATGAAAACTACCCCGGAAACATCCTTGCCCACACCGAGATTCAACGCGGCGACTATCAGTCTGCCATTCAGGAACCGGGCCTTATCAAGGTCGAGGGCTGGTATGACACTCCCACCGTTCAGCACTGCCACATTGAAAACCACGGCTGCTTCGCCTATGAAGAGGCGGGCCGGATGGTAGTCGTTTCTTCCACCCAGATTCCCCATATTGTCCGCCGGGTGGTGGGGCAGGCCATGGGCATTCCATGGGGCAATGTCCGCATCATCAAGCCCTATATCGGCGGCGGCTTCGGCAACAAGCAGGACGCGCTGTACGAGCCCCTGTGCGCGTGGCTCAGCTCCATGGTGGGCGGGCGGCTTGTAAAGCTGGATTGCACCCGGGAGGAGACGTTTGTCTCAAACCGCGTCCGCCACGCCATCCGCACCCACATCATCTCCTGGGTCCGTCCCGACGGAACGCTTGTGGCCCGGAAGTTCGAGGCATTTTCCAATCAGGGGTCCTACGCCTCCCACGGTCACGGTGTGGTGGCCAAGGGCATGGGCGCGTTCCCCCAGCTTTACCCCTGCGACAACGTGGAGTGCGACGCATGGTCGGTGTACACCAACCGGCCCGCCGCAGGCGCCATGCGGGGTTACGGCATCCCGCAGGCCATGTTTGCCGGAGAGAGCCACATTGAAGACGTGGCAAAGGCGGTGGGCCAGAACCCCGTGGCTTACCGCCGGGCACATCTGATGCCTGTGGGGTATGTGGACGCCTTCTCCAAAAACGAGCTGTATACCGACACCTTTAATCAGTGCATGGACAAGGGC
Source organism: Oscillibacter sp. UBA6647 (assembly GCA_002455655.1). GTDB lineage: Bacteria > Bacillota > Clostridia > Oscillospirales > Oscillospiraceae > Oscillibacter. Next base: position 6,740 of record DKLF01000130.1, read on the forward strand.
ATGGCCTACATTGACTTCCAGCGCAAATACGAGGAATATAAGAACCAGACCGGTCCAATCCGCCGGGGCGTCGGCTGTGCGGTGTTCTGGTACAACACCGCCGTGTGGCCCATCTCCATGGAAAGCTCCTCCTGCCGGATGGTGCTGAATCAGGACGGGTCCCTTCAGTTCCAGACCGGAGAGACGGAGATCGGTCAGGGCTGCGACACCGCCTATTCCCAGATGGTGGCCGACGCAGTGGGCGTGCCTGTGGGAAACGTCCACGTCGTCTCTACGCAGGACACCGACATCACCCCCTTCGGTACGGGCGCCTACGCTTCCCGGCAAACCTATATCGGCGGCTTTTCCATCATGCAGACCGGCCTTGCTCTGCGGAAGCGGATTTTGGATATCGCCCATGAGCAAACCCGCATGCCGATTTCCAATCTTGATTTGGCAGACGGCAATATTGTCCGCAAATCTGACGGGCGGATTCTGAAAACCTTGGGAGACGTGGCGATGGAAGCGCTGTACTCCGTGAACGACAGCCACCACATCACCGCCGAAACCACCGCCAGCATCCGCAGCAACGCCTATTCCTTCGGCTGCTCCTTTGCCGAGGTGGAGGTGGATATCCCCATGTGCAAAGTGAAGCTTTTGGAGCTGGTGAACGTCCACGACTGCGGAACCCTCATCAACCCCCAGCTTGCGGAGGCGCAGGTCCACGGCGGCATGTCCATGGCCATTGGCTACGGATTGTCAGAAGAGCTGAAATTTGACGAGAAGACGGGAAAGCCCCTGAACGACAACCTGCTGGACTATAAGCTGTCCACTTTCCTGGACCATCCCCATCTGGAGGGGCAGTTTGTGGAAAACGCGGAGCCTACCTCCCCTTATGGAACCAAGGCGCTGGGCGAACCCCCCGCCTGCTCCGGCGCACCGGCCATCCGCAACGCCATTTTGAACGCCACCGGCGTATCCATTGACCGCTGCCCCATCACGCCCCATGTGCTGTACGCGGAGTTCCGCGCGGCGGGGCTGATTCAGGACTGAGAGGAGGAAGACGATATGTATGACATGAAAGCCCTTTACGAGGCAACGACCGTGGAAGAGGCCGTCTCTCTCCGCATGGAGCATCCGCAGGCCCAGATCATCGCCGGCGGGTCCGACGTGCTGGTCCAGATGCGGGAGGGAAAGCGGGCCGGTGCGGAGCTGATTTCCATCTACGGCATTGATGCTCTGCGGGGCGTTTGTCTGGAAGAGGACGCCACGCTGCGCATTGGCTCCCTCACCAGCTTTTCCCACATTACCAAGCATCCCCTGATTCAGCAATACATTAACGTGCTGGGTCAGGCGGTGGATCAGGTAGGCGGCCCGCAAATTCGCAACATCGGCACCATCGGAGGAAACACCTGCAACGGCGTGACCTCGGCCGACTCCGCCGCCACGCTGTTCGCCTGGGACGCAGTCATTGAGCTCACAGGACCGAAAGGGGTTCGTCGGCTTCCCATTCAGGAATTTTATATCAAGGCCGGTAAGGTGGACATCCGGGAGGGCGAACTTCAAACCGCCGTCCTGATTCCCCGGGAGAGTTATGAAAACGCCTATGGCCATTATATCAAATACGCCATGCGCAACGCCATGGACATTGCAACGCTTGGTACCTCTGTAAACGTGCGGCTGTCTGCCGACAAAAAGACCGTGGAGCGGGCACGGGTGGCCTTCGGCGTGGCAGGTCCTATTCCCCTGCGGGCCGAAACAGCGGAGAAAACCGCAAATGGTCAGCCGGTATCCGGGGAATTGGCCGAGCGGTTTGCTCAGGCGGTGAAAGAGGACATCAACCCCAGAGACAGTTGGCGCGCCAGCCGGGATTTCCGGCTGCACATTGCCGTGGAAAGCGCCAAGCGGGGATTTATTGAAAGCGTTCGGCTGGCGGGAGGTGCGCTGTGATGGAAAAGCATGCGATGCAGTATAAACCCGTCCGTTTCACCCTCAACGGCAAAGAGGTCGAGCGAGTGGTGGACACACGGGCATCCTTGACGGATATGCTCCGCAACGATTTCCGCATGACCTCAGTGAAGAAAGGCTGCGAGGTGGGAGAGTGCGGCGCGTGCAACGTCCTCATCGACGGCGAGGCATTCAACTCTTGTATTTACCTTGCGGTTTGGGCGGATGGCAAGTCCATCCGCACGCTGGAGGGCCTGCTGGGTCCCAACGGCGAGCTGGCCGACATTCAGCAGGCCTTTGTGGACGAAGCCGCCATTCAATGCGGCTTCTGCTCCCCGGGCTTCATTCTCACCGCCGTGGAGATTCTGGAAACCGGCGAGGAATATACGGACGACCAGTTGCGTAAGCTGCTTTCGGGCCATCTGTGCCGCTGCACGGGGTATGAAAATATCCTGCGGGCAGTGAAAAAGACGATGTACCGCAGGCTGGGAAAACCCATGTCTGAAGAAAACTGACCCAACCGGCCAAGCGTTGCCGCAAGAGAGGGGAATCACTTTTATGAGAACCGTCGTCACCATCGGCCGCCAGCTTGGCAGCGGGGGCCGGGAAATTGGCCTGCGCCTTGCAAAAAAGCTGGGAATCCCCTTCTATGACAAAGAGCTGCTGCGCAAAGCGGCGGAAGAGAGCGGCCTGAACGAAAAACTGTTCGACAGCTTTGACGAACGCCCAAAAAGCCTGCTGTATTCCATCGCCATGGACTCCTACATGTTTGCGCTGCCGGGCGCGGGCGTCAGCGATTCGCTGGAGCAGCAGGTGTATCAGGCCACCTTTGGCGCCATCCGCCGGGCTGCGGACGACGGTCCCTGCGTCATCATCGGCCGCTGCGCGGACTATGCGCTGGAGAATCGGGACAACGTGTTGAACCTGTTTATCCACGCGCCTTTGGATCGTCGGATTGCCGTGGAGGCCCGGCGGCAGAAGCTTGAAGCAGAGCAGGCCCGCCAGCAGATTCTGCGGACGGACAAACACCGCGCCAGCTACTACGAGTATTACTCCGCCAAAAAGTGGGGCGCTGTGGACAGCTACGACTTCTGTCTGGACAGCAGCATTTTCGGGTACGAGGGCACTGTGGAGCTGATTGAAGCTTTGATTCGGATGAAGGAACGCTGATAAAACCCGCAGAAAAATTCCGCCGTCCTGAAAAGCCGTTGGCTTTGCTTGCGGGCGCAGGATGCGGGCATTAAAAAGGCCGGAGCAAATTGCTCCGGCCTTTTTTGCATTTGGGAAACCTACACACAGGAAGCAACCCCGTCCCATAGCAAGCAGCCCAACGACCATGCCCATTCCGTGACCAACTGACCGCGCCGCCCGAAAGCGTCCCCGGCAAGCAGCCTTTTCCCCAAATTTCCGCAAAGCGGGTGAACTGCTTTATTTCGGGGCAGACTGCGCATAGAAAGTTCCTCAAAAACAAAAAACGCCCTTGACACATACCCCTACAGGGTATATGATGAGGGTGTAAAAAATACCCCCAAGGGGTATATTCCCCAACAGAGAAAGGAGCCAATTATGCGCAAGGAAGCTTATAATATCATCGGGATGCACTGCGCAGCGTGCAGCTCGTCCGTGGAAAGGGTGACCCGGAAGCTGCCGGGAGTTTCCCGCAGCGAGGTAAATCTCACCACGGGTGTGATGTCCATTGAATACGACGAGAGCCAAACCGCGCCGGAGGACATCGTCAAAAAAGTGGAAAAGGCGGGCTTTGGCTGCAAACCCAAGGAAGAGCACGGGCAGACCAAGCCGAAGGAAGAGATTGACGAAGGCGCGCTGGAGCTTCAGCGCACCAAGCGAAACCTTATCGGAGCAATCGTCACTACGGTGATTTTGCTGTATGTATCCATGGGACAGATGCTGCCCACTCCCCTGCCCCTGCCGGACATTCTGTCCATGAAAACCCATCCGGTGAACTACGCAATCACGCAGATTCTTCTCACCATCCCGGTGCTGTGGTTCGGGCGGAGCTATATGATCAGCGGTCTGAAAGCCCTGTGGCACCGCAATCCCAATATGGATTCTCTGGTGGCCATCGGCAGCAGTTGTTCGTTTTTGTACTCCCTTGCCATGACCTACCTGATTTCCGACGTTCCCCACCACGTCCATCACCTCTACTATGAGTCCGCGGCGGTGGTGCTGACCCTGATCATGGTGGGTAAATTCTTAGAGAGCCGCAATGTGCAGAAGACCAAGGGTGCGATTACCCGACTGATGGATCTGCGTCCCGATGTGGCGATTATGGCGGAGAACGGCACAGAAGTGCCCACCGCCTCCCTGAAGGCCGGAGACCTAATTCTCGTAAAGCCCGGCGCAAAAATCGCCGCCGACGGCACCGTAACTAAGGGTGAGAGCAGCGTCAACGAGGCTATGCTCACCGGCGAGAGCCTGCCTGTTGAAAAGGCGGAGGGCAGCTCCGTCATCGGTGGCAGCATCAACGGCGACGGGGTGCTGTACGTCTCCGTGACCCGGGTAGGCGAGGATTCCACCCTCTCCAAAATCATTCGCTTCGTGGAGGATGCACAGGGGAAAAAGGCTCCCATCTCCCGCGTGGCGGACAAGGTGGCGGGTGTATTTGTCCCGGTGGTTATCGTAATTGCAATATTGGCCGCCGCCACATGGCTCATCGCGGGGCAGGACTTCCCCTTTGCCCTGCGGGTGTTCACCACCGTGCTGGTCATCGCCTGCCCCTGCGCCTTGGGCCTTGCCACCCCCACCGCCATCATGGTGGGAACCGGCCTTGGCGCTTCCAACGGCATTTTGATCCGCAGCGGCGAGGCGCTGGAAATTACTCACAAGACCTCCGCCGTGGTGCTGGATAAAACCGGCACCGTTACCGAGGGAAAGCCTGCGGTGACGGAGATTCTTCCCCTCGGCATAGAGGAAAATCAGCTTTTGGCGCTGGCGGCGGGCGTAGAGTCCGTGTCTCAGCACCCCTTGGCCTCCGCCATCGTGGAAGAAGCCAAGCACCGGGAGCTGCCCGCGCTGGAAGCGCCGGAGAAATTTGAAAACCTGTCGGGCCGGGGCCTGCGGGCCGAGACGGCCCACGGTACCGTCCTTGCGGGCAACCGCAGGCTGATGGAGGAGTCCGGCGTGGACCTGACGGCACTGGAAGCAGACGCGGCGCGGCTGTCCGCGCAAGCGCAGACGCCCATGTACTTTGCAAAAGACGGCTCTCTGCTGGGCCTGATTTCCGTGGCAGACCGGGTGAAGCCCTCCAGCGCCGAGGCCATTGCCGCCCTCAAGGCCCAAAACATCCGCACGGTGCTCCTCACCGGCGACAACCGTGCCGCCGCCGAGGTCATCGCTGCCCAGGTGGGCGTGGACGAGGTGGTGGCGGAGGTTCTGCCGGAGGAGAAGGCCGGAATCATCCGCCGCCTTCAGGAAGAGGGTCAGACCGTGATGATGGTAGGCGACGGCATCAACGATGCGCCCGCTCTTGCTCAGGCGGACATCGGCTGCGCCATCGGAAACGGCAGCGACGTAGCCATCGAGTCCGCACAGGTGATTCTCATGCGGGGCGACTTGAAAGACGTGGCCCGGGCCATCCGGCTTAGCCGCCTGACCATCCGAAACATCAAGCAAAATCTGTTTTGGGCGTTTTGCTACAACACCGTGGGCATCCCCATTGCCGCCGGCGCCCTGTATCTGAGTCACGGACTGCTGCTCACCCCCATGCTGGCGGGCGCAGCCATGTCCCTCAGCTCCATCAGCGTGGTGGGCAACGCCCTGCGGCTGGGCCGCAGGAAGCTGCTGTAAGGAGAATTTGCAAATGGAGGAAAAGAAGTGCCCCGACACCGGGGAAAACTGTATCTGCTGTACACGCCACAAGCACCGGGAGCCCGCCGAGGCGGACGCTCTGCTCCGCCGCCTGAACCGCATAGAGGGCCAGGTGCGGGGCATCCGGGGAATGGTGGAAAAAGAAGTTTACTGCACCGATATTCTCACGCAGGTTTCGGCGGTGCAGGCCGCGCTGAACGCCTTTGCCCGGGAGCTGCTGGGCAATCACGTAAAAACCTGCGTGGTGGAGGACATTCAGTCCGGACGCACCGAGGTGGTGGACGAACTGATGAACACCCTGCAAAAGCTGATGAAGTGAACGATCCGCTTTTGCGGACCGCAAGCGATAAAACAAATCAAATCATAAAAAGGAGACCTGTATGATGAAAACCATTTCCGTACCCGACATGATGTGCGAAAACTGCGTCCGCCGTATTACGGAGGCCCTAACCAAGGAACACCTGAAATTTGAGGTTTCTCTGGAGAAGAAGAATGTGACCGTGGACGGCGACGAGAACTCCGTGAAGACCGCCGTGGGCGAGCTGGAGGATTTGGGCTTTACGCCTGAAGCCGTCTAAAAAGGAACTTTATCTCTTAAGATAGAACACGGGCGCGGCCAATTGGGCCGCGCCCGTGTTGCTCTCCCCTCTAACCCGTCCGGCACGCGAAGACCGAGGGCGGAAGCAAAGCTTCCGCCCTCGGTTTATTCTGACTTGGTTAACGGTTATACCCGCCGTTAAAGAAGTAGTTGAAGAGGTCTTCCATACTGCCGTCATTGCTGTTGCTCCCATTCTGGGGTGTCTGCTGTGTCTCCTCCTGCTGGGAGGATTGGGCTTCCTCGCTGTCGGCGGGTACGCTGTCCCATGTGATTTCCACTGTCTGATACCCTCCCGCCCGGTAGATGGTAAAGGTAGAGGTATCTCCGGCGGAATAGGTCTTTTTCAAAGCAACCAGGTCCTCCGAGGTGGCAATGTCGGTATCGTCCACCTTGGTAATCACGTCGCCCATTTTCAGTCCCGCCTTGTCGGCGGCGCTACCTGCCTCCACGGAGTAGACAAACACACCCTTGGTCACATCATAGCGGTACTGCGCGGCCATCTGGGCGGTCATAGTGCCCTGATTGATGCCGAGATAGGGCTTGTTGGTGACATAGCCGTTGGTCATGATGTCCTGAATCATAGCCAGCACGTCGTTCATGGGGATGGCAAAGCCCAGACCCTCCACGGATTGGCTGGAATAAGAGGAATACTTGGCGGACACGATGCCCACCACCTCGCCGTACTGGTTGAACAGGGGGCCCCCGGAGTTGCCGGGATTGATGGACGCGTCGGTCTGAATCATGTTAAAGGGAGTGCCGTCCACATTGATGGCCCGGTTCACGCTGGAAACCATCCCGCCGCTCATGGAGAAGGTGAGGTCGCCCAGCGGGTTGCCCACCGCCAGCACATGGTCGCCCACGTTCAGCGTATCGCTGTCGCCCATGGTCACGGGCTGGAGCGCCGAAGCGTCAATTTTCAAAACCGCAATGTCATACTGCTGGTCGCTGCCGATGATCTTCGCGTCATAGGTGTCGCCGTTGTAGAGTGTCACCTTCACGGTGTTGGCGTTGGCCACCACATGCTGGTTGGTGACGAGATAGCCGTCGGCGGTCAGGACAAAGCCGGACCCCGCGGAGGCTGTCTCCACGCTCTGCCCAAAGTAATTGGTCCCGGAACTTCCTGTGGTGCTGATGGAAACCACGGAGTTGACATTGGCGGCATAAACCTCCGCGTCGGTCATGGCGTTCTTTCCGTCCACTGCCTTGACGGAGACGGTGGCGGCAGTGCGGTTGGACATGTACACATCGGTGGAATTTCCGCCGCTGGAACCGCTCCACACGGCCACCCCAGCCCCCGCCGCGCCGCCAAGTAAGGCGCAGCTCAGGGCCAAAGCCACAATTTTCGCACCGCCCCGGCTCTTTTTTGCCTTTTTCCCGGAGCCCTCGTCCCAGCTCTCCCGGTACGGGGCGTCCACTGCGATCCGGGCGTCTCCCGGCTCGCTGCCGTCTTTGCGATAAGTGTAATGATACAGATTCTTTTCGTCGTTATACATGATAATTTCCTCCTGACGTATATTTCCCGTCGTCTCCTGCCTGTCTTATGAAACAAGTGTCACAAAGAGACATGTCATACATATGAACGGGATATAAAAAATTTTTAAAGCATCAACAGGCGATCCGCCGCGCTTTTGCGGCACTTCTTTCTTGCACCTTTGAGGGAAGTATAGTATGCTTAGCTTAAAACAGTATGAAAGGACGCAGAAAAGTTTGCTGAAAATAGAAGGACTGAAACAGAGGCCCGGACGGAGCCTTAGAGAACTGGTGCGGGAAGCCGCCCGCATTCTGCGCGTCGGCGAGCACGAAATCAAAAGCATCCACATCCTGCGCCGCAGCGTGGACGCTCGGGAAGACCCGGAGCTGGTTTACACCGTGGCTGTGGAGACAGCAGAGGAAGACAAGCTCCTGCGCCGCAGCCGCAATGCAAAAGTATCCCGCTATATCCCCTCCCCCGCGTATGTCCTGCCGGAGCCCATGTCGCCGTCGGCGACTCCGCCAGTGGTGGTGGGCGCGGGACCGGCAGGCCTGTTTGCCGCACTGCTGCTGGCCCGGGCGGGCCTGCGGCCCATTTTGCTGGAGCGCGGCAAGCCTGTGGAACAGCGGCAGGAGGACGTGGAGCGATTTTTTCAAACCGGATCGCTGGACCTCCAGTCCAATATTCAGTTCGGCGAGGGCGGCGCGGGCGCTTTTTCCGACGGAAAGCTGAACACCGGTACAAAGGATGTCCGCCACCGCTTCATTCTGGAAGAACTGGTTCGCTTTGGCGCACCGGAGGATATTTTAATCGACGCAAAACCTCATGTTGGCACGGATATGCTCCACATTGTTCTCAAAAATCTGCGGCAGGAGCTGCTGGGCCTTGGGGCAGATCTTCGGTTTGCATCCCGGCTGACGGGTCTGCGAACAGAAAACGGCGTCCTGTCCGGCGTTAGCGTGGAGGGCCCGGACGGCGCGTATTCCCTTCCCTGCGCCCAGCTTCTTCTGGCAATCGGCCACTCCGCCCGTGACACCTTTGAAGCGCTCCTTGCCTCGCAGATTCCCATGGAGGCAAAGCCCTTTGCCGTAGGTGTGCGCATTGAGCATTTACAGGCGGATATGGATGGAGTACAATATAAAAAGTATGCAGGCCATCCGGGTCTTCCCGTGTCCTCCTACAAGCTCTCCTGCCATTTGCCGGAGGGACGGGGCGTTTTCTCCTTCTGCGTCTGCCCCGGCGGGCAGGTGGTGGCCGCCGCGTCGGAGGAAGGGCGGTTAGTTACCAACGGCATGAGCCGCTTTGCCCGAGACGGGGAAAACATCAACGGCGGATTGCTTGTCAGCGTCACACCGGAGGATTTCGGCGCGGACGGTCCCCTTGCGGGCGTGGAATTTCAGCGCAGGCTGGAAGAATCCGCCTTTACCGCAGGCGGGAGTGGATACCTTGCCCCGGCCCAGCGGGTGGAGGATTTTCTGGAAAACCGCCCTTCGCAAGGCCCCGGCCGAGTGAAGCCCTCCTACCGCCCCGGCGTGAAATGGACAAACCTGCGGGAGTGCCTTCCCGCCTTCGTGTGCGACGCGCTGGCCCAGGCACTGCCCCTTCTTGACCGGAAGCTTCCGGGCTTTGCCGCAGGCGACGCGGTTTTAACCGCCGTGGAGAGCCGCAGCTCATCCCCCGTGCGCATCCTGCGGGACGAGACGCTTCAAAGCCCCCTGCGGGGCCTGTACCCCTGCGGTGAGGGGGCGGGATATGCCGGCGGAATCCTCTCTGCCGCAGCGGACGGACTTCGCTGCGCTGAAAAAATGATTGAAGCGCTGTAACAGCGCCCCTCATAAACTAAGAACCCTTTACACTGTAACTTTTCAAGGAGGAATGAAAATGAGCCGTATTATCTGTGTTGTCAATGAATTCATCACCGAAGCCCACAAGCGGCAAATTGACGCCGTGGCTGAAAAGCACGGCTTCTCCGCCCGCTATTACCTCACTAAGGAGGACGCCGCCGGTCATCTTGAAGACTGCGAGGTGCTGTTTGGGCACTGGCGTTCCCTGCTGGCGGAGGCTCCGGGCCTGAAGTGGTACTGCTGCTCCTACGCGGGCGTGGACCCCTATCAGCCGCCGTTTCAGTTTCCGGAGGGCGTGCTGCTCACCAACTCCTCCGGGGCCTACGGCGTGACCATCGCGGAACATATTCTGATGGTAACACTGATGCTCCAGCGAAAAATGCCGGACTATACCCGCATCATCCGGGAGCGGGACTGGACCAACGACCTGTCCATCCGCTCCATTCAGGGAAGCCGCATTACCATGCTTGGCACGGGCGATATCGGCACCACCTTTGCAAAGCGCGCCAAGGCGCTTCAGCCTGCCAGCATCACCGGCGTGAACCGCAGCGGGCGCAGCCCCGACGGGGTATTCGACCGAGTGGTTCCCATGACGCAGGTGGACTCCATTCTTCCCGAGACGGACATTCTGGTGATGGCCATGCCCTCCACGCCGGAAACTATTGGCTTTATGACAAAAGAGCGCATCTCTCTGCTTTCCTCCAGCGCCATTTTGGTAAATGTGGGCCGCGGCTCTGCCATTGACCAGGAGGCCCTGATGGACGCTTTGAATACCGGGAAGCTTGCCGGCGCGGCTCTGGACGTGATGACGCCGGAGCCTCTGCCTGCGGACCATCCCCTGTGGGACACTAAAAATTTGCTGCTGACGCCCCATGTGGCGGGCAACATGACGCTGGGCTACACCTGCGATATGACGGTATCCCTGTTCTGCGAGGATTTGGAAAATTATGCGGCGGGCAAGCCCCTCGTCCGTCTTGTAGACCTGTCGAAAGGATATTGATATGGAAAACTTTGCATTCTACTCCCCCACCCTGTTTGCTTTTGGCGACGGAGAAGCCCGGCGCTCCGGAGAATTGGTTCGCCAGTTCGGCGGACACAAGGTTCTGCTGGTAATCGGCGGCGGCTCCGTGAAGCGGAACGGGTCCTACGATGCGGTGACGGCCTCGTTAAAGGAAGCTGGAATTCCTTTCAGCGAGCTGTCGGGTATTCAGGCCAACCCCCGCAGTGGGAAGGTCTATGAGGGCATCGAACTCTGCCGCAGGGAGGAGTGCGACTTTTTGCTGGCCATTGGCGGCGGTTCCGTCATCGACACGGCAAAGGCCATTTCCATGGGCGTACCCTACGACGGGGACTTCTGGGACATCTTTGCCGGAAAGCACCCCATTGAAACCATTTTGCCCGTGGGCGTGGTGCTGACCATCGCGGCGGCTGGGTCCGAGGGATCGGATAGCTGCGTCATCACGCTGGAGGAGGGCAACCTGAAATGGGGCTGCCCGAAAACGGACGTGATCCGGCCCAAATTTGCCATTTTGGACCCCAGCTATACTTGCTCTCTCCCAGCCTATCAAACTGCCAGCGGCGTGACGGACATGCTGGCCCACATTATGGAGCGGTACTTCACCAACACCAAAGACGTGGACATAACCGACCGGCTGGGCGAAGCGCTGATGAAAACGATTATCGCCGCCGCGCCCAAGGCCCTTGAAAACCCGGGCGACTATGCCGCACGGGCGGACCTCATGTGGGCAGGAATGCTGGCCCACAACAATCTCTGTGGCACGGGCCGCGCACAGGACTGGGCCAGCCACCAGATTGAACATGAGCTTTCCGCGCTTTACGACTGCGCCCACGGCGCGGGCCTTGCGGTGGTCATGCCTGCGTGGATGGAGTACGTCCTGCCCCACGATGTAAACCGGTTTGCCCAGTTTGCCGTCCGGGTTTGGGACTGCGAAATGGATTTTGCCCATCCCGAGGTGACCGCGAGAGCGGGCATTGCCCGGTTCCGGGCCTTTTTGAAGTCCATCGGAATGCCCCTCACCCTGTCTGAGATCGGCGCGAAGGCGGAGGACATCCCCGCTATGACCGCCCGCCACGGGGAAAAGCCCGGCGGCTTCCCCCTCGGCGGATTTGTGAAGATCGGCCCTGAAGAAATGACCTCCATTTTGCATCTGGCAGAATAAGCCCTTTTACAAGAACGGCCCCCATTGCGTAAAACGCAATGGGAGCCGTTTATTTTTATGAATCGATGGAACGCCTGCCCGTCAATAGGCCACGCCCCAGAAAATATCGGTTTTGCAGGTCTTGCCGCACACGGGGCACACGCCCTCCGTCCCGGACTGGACCAGAGGCATGCAGCGGGAGGTAACGCCCGCCTGCTCCTTCATCGCCACCTCGCAAGCCTCGTCGCCGCACCATTTAGAGCGGAGGAAGCCGCCCTTACCCTCGGCAATGGTCTTTGCCTCGGCGGGGGTCTTGATATCAAAGGTGTTGTCCTCCCTGTTTTTCAGGGCCATGGCATACATATTGTCGTGAATTCCGTCCAGCAGCTTTTTCGCCGCCGTCTCCAACTCCGCAAGAGGAATAAAGACTTTCTCTCCCGTGTCTCGCCGGGCGGCGACGCACTGACCCTTTTCAATGTCCTTAGGCCCGATTTCAATCCGCAGGGGCACGCCCTTCATCTCATACTCGGCAAACTTCCAGCCGGGGGAGTTGTCGGAATCGTCAAGCTTTACCCGAATCCCCGCGTCCGCAAGACGCGCGCGCAGCGCCTCCGCCGCTTCCAGCACACCCTCCTTATGCATAGCCACCGGAATGACCACCGCCTGAATGGGAGCCACCTTGGGCGGCAGCACCAAACCGTTGTCGTCTCCGTGGGTCATGATCAACCCGCCGATAATGCGGGTGGACAGGCCCCAGGACGTCTCGAAAGGATTGGTGAGCCGGTTGTTTTTATCAGTGAAAGTGATATCAAAGGCTTTGGCAAAGCCGTCTCCGAAATAGTGGCTGGTGCCGCCCTGAAGCGCCTTGTGGTCGTGCATCATGCACTCGATGGTATAGGTGGATTCTGCCCCGGCAAACTTCTCCTTCTCCGTTTTCTGGCCACGGATGACCGGCATGGCCAGCGCGTCTTCGCAGAAGGAGGCATAGCACTCAAGCTGACGCTCCGTCTCCTCCACGGCCTCCTCAGCCGTGGCGTGGAGGGTGTGCCCCTCCTGCCACAAAAACTCCCGGTGGCGCAGGAAGGGGCGTGAGGTCTTCTCCCACCGCAGCACGCTGCACCACTGGTTGTAAAGCATAGGCAAGTCCCGCCAGGAATGGACTACCCGGCTCCAGTGGTCGCAGAACAGCGTCTCGGAGGTGGGGCGGATGCACAGCTTTTCCTCCAGCTTCTCGCTTCCGCCCATGGTGACCCACGCGCACTCCGGTGCAAAGCCGGAAACGTGGTCTTTTTCCTTTTGCAGCAGCGACTCGGGAATCAGCATAGGCATGGAGACGTTGGTATGTCCCGTCTTCTTAAATTCCCCGTCCAAAATGCGCTGAATGTTCTCCCAGATGGCGTACCCGTATGGCCGCAGGACGAACATTCCCTTCGTGCTGGTATAGTCGATCAGCTCCGCCTTTTTGCACACATCGGTGTACCACTGGGCGAAATCCGTGTCCCGGGACGTGATGGCGTCCACCTGTCTCTTGTCCTGTGCCATGTTCTTCATTCCTTTATATTTGTAATAATTGCAACCGCGTGTTGCATTTTCACCGAATTCTTATTGTATCCAGTCCGGAGGAAATTGTCAACTGCTTCCCGGCAAACGTCAAACGTCACGCCCCGGCTGCTTCTTCCGCCCGCTTCATCTGCCCCAGCACACGAAGCATCAGCGGCACCGCCACAGCAAAGGTCAGCACGTCGGCCAGCGGCTGCGCCAGCATCACGCCCCAAAGCTCCATCAGACGGGGCAGCAGCAGCACCGCAGGGATGAAAAACACCCCCTGCCGCGCCCCGGCCAGAAGAGTGGCAGGGCCCGTGTCTCCAATGGTTTGCAGCGTCATGTTGCTGAACACCACCCAGCCTGTCAGCGGGAAGGTGGCGCACTGGAGCCGCAAGGCCCGCGCCCCCACGGCCACCACCTCGGGATCGTTTCGGAACAGGGCGATCAATTCCGGCGCAAAGATGATTCCCAGCGCACCCATCACCGTCAAAAAACCGGTGCCCCACTTTACGCAAAACCAAAAGCCCTGCCGCACCCGGTGATAGAGCTTTGCTCCGTAGTTAAACCCGCACACAGGCTGAAAGCCCTGCCCAAAGCCAATCAATGCGGAGCCGCCAAACACCATCACGCGGGTCACCACCGCCATGGCGGCAATCACCGCGTCGCCGTAGCCCCGGGCCGCCCGGTTCAAGCTCACCACTGCAAGACTGATCAGCCCCTGCCGTATCAGGGACGGCAATCCGCCTCTTGCAATTTCCCGCAGGTAAAACAGCCTGAGTTTGGCCTGAGAAAAGCGGGGCCTCAGGTTACCGCCCCGTCCGCTCTGCCACAGCAGCAGGCAGAACCCGGCAAACTGACTCAATACCGTTGCCAGCGCCGCCCCCGCCACGCCCATATCCAGCACGAAGATGAACACGGGGTCCAGAATGACGTTCAGCACGGCCCCGGAGGCGATGCCCACCATGCCGTAAGCCGCGCTGCCTTGAAAGCGAAGCTGATTGTTCAGCACCAGAGACGCTGTCATCCACGGCGCGCCGATTAAAATGATGCGCATATAGTCCTTTGCGTAGGGCAGGATGGTGGGCGTGGCCCCCAAAAAATCCGCCAGCGGCGTGAGGAACACCTCTCCCAGCAGGCAGAGCACCCCGCCCGCCAGCAGCGACAGGACAAACCCCGTGGAGGACATCCTGTGGGCCTCCTCCCCATTCTGTGCCCCCAGCTTTCGGGAGATATAGTTTCCCGAGCCGTGTCCGAAGAAAAAGCCCACGGCCTGAATCACCGCCATCAGGGAAAACACCACGCCCACCGCCGCCGTGGCGCTGTTGCTGCCCAGCTTTCCCACAAAATAGGTGTCCGCCATGTTGTAAATCGCCGTCACCAGCATACTGACGATGCAGGGTACGGCCAGCTCGCCAATCAACCGGCCCACAGGCTCCGTGGTCATCCGGTGAAATTTTTCCTCCTGTCGTTCCTCCACGTTCTGTTCCTCCTGTTTTTTACTTGCGGGACCTTCCCCTCATCCGTTTTTCTTGCCCCGCCGCCTGAGAAGCGCCTCCGTCCTTTGTCGGCGTGGGTTCTCTGAAAGCCCTCAGGGGCAATTCTCCGGTGGCCTATCCCCGGCGGGCCTGAAGGTCACGGGTATAGCTTGCGGCGTCTGCCGCCGATTCCGCCAGCAAACGCAGAAACGCCTCTGCCTGCGCCGTTGTCTTGGTGTTTTTTGCCCGAATCCAGCCAAGGCGCACACATCCACGCCCTTCCAACGGAACGGAAATCACCCGTTCGTCGCTTAATCCTGCGGTGAGAAGCCCGCTTCCGGTGGTAAACGCGTCGGTTTGGGCCAGCACCTCCATCATTGCCGTACGGCTGTTGACGCACACGGTTTTGGCGGGCTTTTTGTCGGTAAGAAGCTGATATTCCTCGGAAAAATCTGCCGCCGCGCCCTGATCGTGCTCAAAGCAGGCGTAGGGATATTCGAGAAGCTTTGTCTCGGTCATGCCTTCGCAGGCGGTAAGCGGATGGTCTCGGCGCAGATAAACGCAGGGCGGCACCGCCGCGAGCTCGTGAAACTCCACATCCTGATCGTCCATCCGCCGGCGGATAATTTTTTCCGTCAAATCTGAGAGGAAAATCACCCCCACGTCCGCCCGGTGTTCGCACACATCCTGAATCACCGCGTCCATCCCCGTTTCCCGGATGGAAAGACTGTACCCCGGCGGGTCCATAGCCTTCAGCAGGCGCAAAAAAGCGTCCTCCGCAAAGGGATAGCGCTGGGTGGACACAGCAAAGCGCACGGGAGCGGGTGCAAACCGGGCGCCGGTATACAGGCGTTCAATCCGCCGCTTCTGCTCCATCAGAGAGACGGCGTGGGTGACAAATTCCTCGCCCTCCGGCGTAAATTCCACACCCCGGTTGCTGCGGCTGAAAAACTGAATGCCCAGCTCCTCCTCCAGCTCCCGGATGGCGGCGGAGATTCCGGACTGGGAGAGAAACAGCTTTTGGGCGGCCTTGTTGATAGACCCGCATCTGCTGACCTCCACCACATAAGAGAGCTGCCGGAATGTCATAAGACTCCCTCCTCTTCAATTGGCTTGCTCCCTTTAGTATAAAAATTTTCGGTAACCTTGTCAATTCATTATCGAAAAAACTGGCAACTGATTTTCGGAAATACGCGCTAACGCCTTTTCCCAAAATCTGCTATATTGTTGTTAAGGAATATAAAAAAAATTTTCACTTTAGAAAATATATAGCTATATTTCACAATTTCTATGCAAATTTGTCGTCTTTGCGGGGCGGCTGCCGATTTCCTCCGTCCCGCTGCAACAGAGCGCTTTTTTGTCCGCCGCCAGCTTGCCCGCTCTGCGGGCCGTCAGAAAGGATGGTAATTATGAAGCATGAACAGAAGCTCGGTTTTTCCACCCGCCAGATTCACACGGGGAAGGAAGTAAACAGCGCAGGTTCCCTCTGCGCGCCCATCTATCAAACCTCTACCTTTTCCTTCACCTCCGTGGAGCAGGGCGGAGCCCGGTTTGCCGGAAACGAAAGCGGCTACATATACACCCGCCTGGGCAACCCCTCCCTGACGCAGGTGGAGGCAAAGCTGGCCTCCTTGGAAGGAGGTGAGGCGGCGCTTGCCGCTGCTTCCGGCATGGGGGCCATCACCACCGCCCTGTGGACCTCCGTTGTGGCGGGGGACGAGATTCTGGCGGATGAGACGCTGTACGGCTGTACCTATGCCCTATTAAGCCATGGGATGCCCAAATTCGGGGTTCATGTGACCCTCACCGACTTGAGTCACCCCGAAAACCTGAAAAAGCACCTGACCCGCAATACAAAGGTGGTCTATTTTGAAACGCCCTGCAACCCCACCATGAAGGTCATCGATATTGCCGAAATCGCCCGGATTGCCCATGAATTCAACCCCTCCATTCGGGTCATCGTGGACAACACCTTCTGCTCTCCCTATCTCCAGCGCCCGCTGGAATTGGGGGCTGACGTGGTGGTTCACAGCGCCACCAAATACATTAACGGCCATGGCGATGTGATTGCGGGCTTCGTGGTGGGCAGCGCGGACTTTATCGGCCAATGCCGGATGTTTGGGCTGAAGGACATGACCGGCGCGGTCATGAGTCCCTTCGATGCATTTTTAATCAACCGGGGCCTGAAAACCCTCAGCCTGCGCATGGAGCGCCACTGTGCAAACGCCGCGAAGGTGGCGGAGTTCCTTCAGAGCCATCCCGCGGTGTCAAAGGTCTATTATCCCGGTTTGGAGGATTTTGATGGTCGTGAAATTGCCCAAAAGCAGATGAAGCTGCCTGGCGGCATGATGGCTTTTGAACTGAAGGCTGATCGCGCCGCCACCGCCGCCGCATTGAACCGATTGGAACTGTGCGTCATCGCCGTATCGCTGGGGGACGCGGAGACGCTGGTAGAGCACCCCGCCTCCATGACCCACTCCACCTATACCCCCGAGGAGTTGAAATCCGCCGGAATCAGCGAGGGGCTGGTCCGCATCAGCGTTGGTTTGGAGGACCCGGAGGACATCATCGCGGATTTCAAGGCCGCGCTGGATACCCTCCTCTGAGATTAGCGCAGATAAACCGCCAACAGGGCTTTTTTAGGCGGTATTGCTCCGCACACGACAAAAGGAACTGCAAACATAC
>DKLF01000110.1:0-8559 GCA_002455655.1 Oscillibacter sp. UBA6647
CGCCTGTTTCAAGGCGTTCCTTTTTTGCGCTGTCTTTTATCTGATAGGAATCTTCACAGGAACGGGAAGGTCCGCCACCCGGGTGAAGTTGGGCTTGAGCCAGACCTCCGGCGCCTGATCCGCCGGAATCGGGACTGTCTCGAAAAATTCTCCCGACGCGCTGCCATCCAGATATTCACCGGAATCCGGGTCCTGATAGGTGAAGGAAGAGCCGGAAGAGGAAAAGGACTGCTCCTCCCCGTTTTTATCCAGATATCCGTCCCAAAGGCTGTACATCAGACCTTCCCGATACTGCTTTACCCGGAATGTCAGCAGATTTCCGCTGTCAAGCCGCTGAATCCCGGCGAGCTCCGCGCCGTTCGGCAGAGGGTCGTGTTCCCCCGTGACCAAGTTCAGTCGAATTTTTTCCCGATCTTTATCCAGCCAGCGCACCTGTGCAATGTAAAGCGTTAGCTCTTTACTTTCACTGAAATACGTCGAATCCATCCAGTACGTCACGGTAGACGGGGAGTCTTCGTCTCCGCTGGCGGTAAGCCCGTTGTGTACCGGGTCGAACCGCTCGCCCCGCTCGTTTTCCACGTAAAACTCTAAACCCCTCAGCCACGCGGTATTTTCCGGGACATAGCCGAAGTCCAGCCGCAGGTGGGTGGGATAAATCTCCGCCCGCTCCAGTGTCAGCGTCTGGTTGTCGATTTGGAAGGTCTGTCCAACCTCCACGATCTCACCTTGGGCAGTGAACCGGGGATCGATGGAAAGGTCAAAGGTGAACGTAGTCAGAATGTCCGGTTCGCGGACGTGGGGAGAGAAATATACTTCGTCCATAGACTCTTCGTTGGTCTTTGGCTCCGCCCCGTCATTTTTATAGATGTTCTGATAGACATCCAAAAGCAGGGTCAGGTGCTCCGGCACATCCAACTCCATGAAATTCACTGTCATCTGACGCAGTTCCCCGTTGGGCGTGCCGTATGACCCGCTGGAGCTGCCATATCCGCCTTTGTCGTCTGGCAGCTTTATGCTGGCGTCCGCTTCCAGTTCTTCGTATCGGTCGGAATCCAGAGAGTAAAAAATCTCCAATTGTTTCTGGTCAACAATCAGATATTCAACCCGTGCGGTGATTCCATCCTTGCTTTGCTCTTGTCCCACGGGTTGCACGTAGTCATGCTCTACGGCGGCAGAAAGAGACGGCGACCACGACACCGCCCTCGCCAGCTCCCGCAGCACCGGCACACCGCCACAGGCCCGGGCAAAGGGCGGAAACAGGTTCACCAGCAGCATAAAGCCAAGAAAGCACGCCGCAAGGCTCCCGGCGGGAACGCCGAAAAGGCGGACGCGCCTGCGGGCTTTGCCGCTTCGCTTCAAGGCCCTTGCTACCGTATATTCAAGCTGCGGTGGCTCCGCAATTGAAGCGCGCAGCGCCGCGTATTCCTCATTTCGATTCATGGTTCTCCCTCCTCCAGTTCCAGTCTGAGCAACGCCAGCGCTCTGCGCTGGCGCGTAACGACGGTTCCCTGCGGGGTGCTTAATGCCCGTGCGGTCTCCGCCAGCGTCAAATCCCCAAAGTACCGCAGTGCAATTATCTGCCGTAACTCCTGTGGAAGACGGGCCACAGCCTCTCGCAGAGGCAGCGCGTCGTAGTCAAAGTCCTCCCCCATCTCCGGCAGATATTCTTCCGGGTGCTGTCGCTTCAGCCGCCGCAGCTCCCGTCCACACTCGTTGATAAGAATGCGGGTCAGCCACGTTTCAAAATAGTCAGGCTCACGAAGCTGGTGGAGGTGCCGCAGCGCCTGATACACCGCTTCGTCCACGGCCTCCAAAGCCGCCGCCTCGCCCCCCAGATACGCAAAGGCCGTGCGATACAGCCGCGCCCGCAAGGCCTCTGTTCTCCGAACAAATTCTTCCCGGTCCACCCGATCCCCCCTCTCTAACCATTAGAGCGTTCATCCGCCCGTTTTGATTTGCCCCAACGGTAATTTTTTTTATAACAAATAAGGAGCCGGCACGGGAAAACTCCCGTACCGGCCCCGGCTAGCTCCTGTTTGATTCACGCCTTGGGATGGGCCTTGTTGTACACGTCCTTGAGCTGATTTTTCACCACATGGGTGTAAATCTGTGTGGAAGAAATGTCCGCATGGCCCAGCATCTCCTGAATGGAGCGCAGATCTGCCCCATTTTCCAGCAGGTGGACGGCAAAAGAGTGACGCAGGGTGTGGGGCGTGATGTCCTTTTGAATCCCCGCCTTGTCCTGATAATACTTTATAATTTTCCAAAAACCCTGACGGCTCATACGCTCACCGTTCATATTCACGAACAGGGCTCGCTCGTCCATATCCGCAATAATTTCCGGGCGGACACTCAGCTCATAATCCCGCAGAGCCTTAACCGCCGCAGGGTACAGCGGAATAATGCGCTCCCGGCCCCGGCTGGCGCAGCGCAGAAAGCCCGCCGACAAATTCAGATCGTCCACATCCAGCGCGATCAGTTCGCTGACGCGGATGCCGGTGGCGTACAGCAGTTCCAGCATGGCATGATCCCGGAAGCCCTTGGTGTCCATACAGCGGGGCTGCTCCAAAAACAGCTCCACTTCCTTGCTGGTGAGAATTTCGGGATACCGCCGTTCCGCCTTTGTAGCGGTCAGTCCCCGTGCGGGGCTGGCCGCCATGGAGCCGGAGGAAACCATAAAGCTGTAAAAAGACTTGACAGCGGCCAGAAAGCGCGTTACGGAGGCGGCAGATTTGCCCTTTGTATGCATCCAGTCCATATAGCGCTGAACCATCTCCGGCGCGGCGCGGCGCAGCTCGCTGCCCTCCTCCACATGGAGGAACTCCTGAAATTGGGTCACGTCCCGCAAATAGGCGGACACTGTATTGACGGAGGAACCTTTCTCCGCGGTCAGATATTTTTCATAAAGCTTGAGGTAGTCCGCCGCCACAGTGAAAGCCCCCTCTCCCGACACCGCTTGGAATAACCTTTTTCGGCACGGGTTTTTTTTAATTTTATGTCACCGAAGAATCATTCCCAAAACCCAATTTAAAAGCCACGGGGTCACCAGCAGCTCCGTCAGCACCCCGGCGGACAAAACCGCGCTCACCACCGCAAGCCGAAGCCACCATGCCTTGTCATAAACCGGGGGTGAGGGCCTTCCGCCCTTTTCAAGAGACAGCGCTGCCAGCGCCACGGATTTTTCCAGCGCCGGGACCGCCACCGCAAAATAACAAGGAAGCGTGATCAGACACCGCAGGCCAAACACCGCCAGCGCCAAAAGCACGCCGCCGGGGCCGAAAGCCGCCGTAAGACAACACACGGAAAACGAAAGAAAAAAGCCGTATGCCCCTGTGACCACCGGAAGCAGCGCCGCGCCCACCGAGGCAAAGCCCAGCAAAAACGCCAGCAACGGATAGCGAAAATAGACCGCCAGCGCGGAAAGCACCGTCCTGCCGGTTGGCTCCGGAGGGGTGCTCAGTGAAAAATAGCCGTTTAAATACTCCGTCAGCTCTCTGGCTGTTTCCGCACTTACGCGGGCAGAAAGAACCTGTCCCAAAAACAGGCCCACAAGAAAACAGGCGGCTAACAGCAACAAGCGGAGCCACGGACCGCGTCCGCTCCGCATCAGGCGGCGACCGCCCACCGACCCCACAAACAAAGCACCTCACCTCACGCAAATCTATGCGGTAGGCGGACAGGTTAGAAGTCGGTTAACGTAAATATTGTCCCTACTAATATATTGCTTTTTTTCAAGAACCGCAAGGGCTTTTCAGGAATCCTCTATTTTTTGTAAACTATGACAAAATGTTATGTAAACAATGTTATGTAAACTCATTAAACCAAACATTTATAAGATCCCTTTCATCGGCGTAAACGTCAAGATGTGGGGTCCGCCCATGAGCGGACCCCACTACATCTGTGCCGACATACCATCCCGCTTTTCAAAGCCTTAATAAGGCCGTCTTTGGAAAAATCTGAAAGAATCCCAAAAATTTGGTGAAAATCACTAAGGCTGCACTAGCTCCTCTTCCCTACCTTTATCCGGCGACCAGGCGCGGAGCGGGATTGCTTTTTCTTTTTGCTCCGTTTTCGACCCAGCATCGCCGCCAGCAAGCCCCCCACCAGCGCCGCTGCCAGCAAAATAAAGCTTCCTCCAGACCAGACCAAGTCGTCGCAAAGCAGTACTCCACCCAAGGTCAGCGCAGCCGCAAAAATTGCCGCGGACCCCAGCGCAGCCCACAAAGGCCCCACCTCTGTACGGCGAATAGACAGTGCCCCACCGGCATAGGATGCCAGCACTCCGCTTGCCGCCTGAAAGCGGAACGCCATCTCCTCCGGCATGATCCCCTCCAGGGTCAGCAGCGCCAACAGACATTGAAACCCGATGTAAAGTCCCAGAGACAGCGCCGCCCCCTCTAAAAATCCTGCCCATCCGGGCATTTTTCGTTTGGCCATAAAAAGCCCTCCCCCGTCATATGCTCTTTGCCAGCATATGACGGGAGAGGTTTGTTTATGAGGGGTAGTCCCGGTTTTGCCCCAACGGTTTTACACCTCGGGGTCCCAAGACTTCTTTTCGCCGTCTCCGGAAGGCTGCTCGATCTCAGCAGACTGCTCCTCTTCGGCGGGAGCAGCAGGCTCTTCAACAGACTTGCTCTCCTGCTTCTGCTTGGCCTTGGGGTCGGTAGAGGTCTGCACGCCGGTGGTGGACACGGCCCACTTGGTAATTTCCATGCGGACGCGATCCTCACTGGTTTCAATAATAATCGTGTCCTCGTTCACCTGCACGATGGAACCCACGATTCCGCCGATGGTGGTGAGCTTGTCACCCTTTTTCAGACTGTCGCGCAGCTGCTGGGCAGACTTTTTCCGCTTGTTTTCCGGACGGATGATCATGAAGTAGAACACGCCGATCAGAACTACCAGCATCATGATTGTTGTAGGATCCATAGGGCAAATACTCCTTTGTGTTATCAGAATGAATTTATTATATCCAAAGCAGCCAAAATTTGCAAGCCCTTTTTCAAGGCTTACACCCGCTGCTCCAGTTTACCGCTGTATTTCTCCCGGAACGCGTCAAATGTCCCGGCATCCAGCGCGTCCCGGATTTTGCGCATCAGCTCGTTATAGAACCAGAGATTGTGCAGCACGGACAGCCGCAGGGCCAGCACCTCGTCCGCCTTAAACAAATGGCGCAGATATGCTCTGGAAAAGCTGCGACAGCAGGGACAGCCGCAGCTCTCGCCCACCGGGGCAGGGTCCGTCTCGTACTTCCGATTCATGATATTCACCGTCCCCTCCCAGGTGAACAGCTTTCCATGCCGCCCATTGCGGGAAGGCATCACGCAGTCAAAAAAGTCCACGCCCCGGGCCACGGCTTCGATGATGTTGCTGGGGGTACCCACACCCATGAGATACCGGGGTTTTTCCTTGGGCATGTGGGGTTCCACCGCGTCGATGATCTCGTACATCACCTCCGCAGGCTCCCCAACCGCAAGGCCGCCAATGGCGTACCCATCGCAGTTGAGCTTGGCAATTTCCTCCATATGCCACACCCGCAGGTCCGCAAATGTGGCCCCTTGATTGATACCGAAGAGCATTTGCTTGGGATTCACTGTGTCCGGCAGTGTGTTGAGCCGCTCATGCTCTGCAATGCACCGCTCCAGCCACCGGGCCGTCCGTTTGCAGGATGCTTCGGCATATTCGTGTGTCGCGGGATTCTCCACGCATTCGTCAAACGCCATGGCAATGTCGCTGCCAAGATTGGACTGAATTTGCATGGACTCCTCAGGTCCCATGAAAACCCGATGCCCGTCAATGTGGGAGGCAAAGGTCACGCCCTCCTCTCGGATTTTCCGCAGAGATGCCAGAGAAAACACCTGAAATCCGCCGGAATCCGTGAGAATCGGGCCGTCCCAGCCCATGAACCTGTGCAGCCCGCCCATCTCCCGCACAATTTTGTCGCTAGGCCGCAGATGCAGGTGATAGGTATTAGAAAGCTCGATCTGGCAACCGATTTCCTTGAGGTCCAAGGCGCTGACGCCGCCTTTGATGGCACCCTGCGTGCCCACATTCATAAACACCGGGGTCTGGACCTCGCCGCCATGGGCGCAGGAAAACACGCCGCGCCGCGCCCGGCCCTGATACGCAATCACTTTAAACATGAATGGCTCCTAATTCCTGAAATATTAAGCGGCAAAGCCCCGCCCAGCGAAACCGCGAGACCGCTCTTCTCGTATATGCAGTGCATACGCATGTATATCCGATGCATATGCAGAATTGAGTATGCATTCCGTCCGCCGTCGGATGAATATGACCTCCCATGCGTTGAAAGCTTAGCACGGGGACAGCTTGAAATGCCGGACTGCAAGCCCACATTCTCATCTTTCTGATTATACACGGAAGCGCCAGACTTTGCAAGCATGGCATCAATCCTCCGTTTACGAAGCCGATCTCGTCAACAAGTATCTGTTTGGGTTTTACTTTGCCCGGCAGTATATTCTACATCAGATCTCCCCTGCCCACCGACCCTTCTTTTACTGTCAGGGCAGTTTTATCGTATCACCGAGGGTGAAAAAGCTCCGCATCCTTTTCCAGCCAAAGAAGGATGCGGAGCTTTCCTGTTGATTTTCCTGTCCGGAAAAAAGAAGTCAGCGATGAACCCGGAACCGACGGGCAACAACAATGCCCACAATCAAAAGCAAAACGGCTGCCGCCAGATAATAATATATCTGAATGGACGTGGTGGTAGTTTCCTGTTGGCTCCCGATGCCCTGCGGGCGATTTCCGGAAGGTCCTCCCCCCTGCCCTCCGCCTCCGGCAGGAAAGCCTTGCCCGAAGGTCAGCGTATCCTCCTGCGCGGCACTGTCCTGAGTTGTACCGTCCTGTGAAGCAATCTCTCTAGATTCTGACGAAGTATTTTGATTCTGAGTCTGACCTCCATTTTCCGTGCCTTCGGGAGGAGCAGTTTGCATACCGTTCTCTTCCCCGCCCTCCGTATCGCCGGAAGCCGAAGGCTCCTCATCAAATTGTCTGTCCGCCTGTGCATCCGTCTGCTGCCACCCCGGACGGGAATTTTCTCCGCCGCCCATGCCACCTGCATTGGAGCCCATGCTTTTTATATCAATCGCGGAAGCGTCCACGAAGCTTGAGCTGTCCGCCGTTTGATTCTCGCTGGTGGAGGGAATGGTTCCGTCAAGCTGGCCCTGTACGCTCTGGGCCCGCAGCAGGCAGAAGCTTTTGAGCATTGCCGAGGCTTCGGTAAATTCCTCATAGGTGCAAAACGCGGTGGGGTCCTTTTCAACATAAGGGGAAATCAGCGCAATGGCACTGTCAATCATTTGCTCAAACTCACCGCTGTCAAAATAGCTGGAAATGAATTCTCCGAAAAGCTGATGGTACAGCTCCAGATAGGTTTCATTTTCAAGCAGCTTTCCCAAAAGAGGACGTTCCTCCAGCGTGGTGCCGGAAACCGGGGTGTCAATCGGAAAATTCACAAGCGCCGTGGTGGAGGTCGTTCCGCTTTGGGAATTTCCACCGCCTGAAAAAGCGCCAAAGGCGAGGTTATAGTCCCAGGCAATCATGGAAAGCATCCCGTCTTTTTCGTAGAGATAATAGTTGTGCATCATGCTTCCGGTATAGCTGTCAAAATTCAGCACGAAGTTGTGTACGACGAAATATCGCAAAACTTCTTCAATATTGACAATTTCCTCAAGGTTTTCCCCCGTTGAAAGCTGCTTGAGGGTGGAGATCAGCCGGTCCTTATCGCTATCGGTGATATCAAAAACGGCATTGTCAAAAATATTGGAATAGCTGTCGTAGTCGTCATCCGAGTAGACCAGCGCCACATCGGTACTTCCACCGCCCATGCCGCCTTGATTTTCAGCAGAGAGCGCCGCACGTTCGCTGCTATCCCCAGTGTCCTGATTCGCCGCCGTGTTTTGTTCCGTGTTTTCATCCGCGGCTTGCCTGGTCTGCTGCTCCACGTCGGCATCCGCGGTTTGCCCGATCTGCTGCTTCGTACTTGCATCGGTGGTTTCCTGCGTCTGCTGCTCCGCGTTTTCATCGGCAGTTTGCCGGAATTGCCGGCGGTCGTTTCCTGCGGGCATTTCTCGGGTTTCACCATTGCCCCCATTGCCGCCGCCCATCATATTCATGCTGTCGGGCTTATAAATCTGCCCTGAATCCGAGCCATAGTTTCGGCTGGCGTAGGCGTCTTCAATCCCTTCCACCGCCAGATACAGGCCCCAATCCTCCCCGTTGACGGTGATATAAATGAAGCTGCACAGGGGAGAATCTGCGTCAAACGCGTTCATCATCTGATAGCTGATATAATCCTTCAAATAAGTATTGTCCTGCGCAATGTTGTTGAGGGCCAGCTTATCCAGCCCATAATAGGTTTGGCCCGTCTGGTAATGGTCAAACTCAATTTTAAAGCTGTATCGGTCGGAATCCGAGCTTACAATGCTGGAAAGAGAGGAGTTTCCCTTGGTGCGCAGGCCGATGTTCTTCACCGAATTACCGTCCAGAACAACGCTGGCGGCAATATATTCTTTATCTGAGGCGTTGTCCAGCATCTCC
>DKLF01000110.1:8788-36504 GCA_002455655.1 Oscillibacter sp. UBA6647
TGTCCAGCATCTCCTGCCAGTCGTTTTCCTCCACCACTATATCCAGCGTGTGGACGCGGTCGGTGGAGAAGAGCGATTCCACATAGGGCATTTCCGTCTGCGCCACCGACAGTCCGAAGGATTCGCCAAATACAAACAGAATCGTTGTCAGCAGCATGGCTGCAACAATCGCTATACAGATCGGCGTCGTGTACTTATGCCTTAACATGGACGCTCCTCCTATCCCATATACTCCCCGTTATAGCTGACCAGCACGATATTCTGCACGCCGGGCAGCTCGCTCAGCGTATTGACAAATGCGGTATCATCCGATTTGAGACGAATTTCATAGTTCAGTTCAACGCCTTTTTGACTGACTGTTTTGCTCTTGATCACGCTCTTTTTGACAAAACCCTTCAACTGCCGGGCCGCATTTTGTTCGCTTTCGGCATCCAGACAGGAGAGCACGACAATGTAGGGCGTATCCACAGAGCTGTGGTTTACAAAGACCAACAGAATGATGCCGATAAACAGGCTGCCGAATACAGCCAGAGGAATCATGCCCGCTGCCAGAACAATTCCCGAAGCTATGGACCAGAAAAGGAACACGATATCCAGCGGTTCCTTAATTGCTGTGCGGAAGCGGACGATGGAAAGCGCGCCCACCATGCCGAGGGAAAGCACAACGTTGCTGGTAACCGCCAGAATGACAAGGGTTGTAACCATGCTCAATGCAATGAGAGAAACGCCGAAGCTGGCGGAATACATCACGCCTTTAAAAGTTTTCTTGTAGATAAGAAAGATAAACACGCCTATGCCAAAGGCAAGACCCAGTGCCAGCACCATATCCAAAAGAGAGATGCTGGTTACGTTCTCCAGAAAGCTTGATTTAAAAATATCGTCAAAGGTCATGAAAATAATCTCCTTTATTGTTTCATCGTCTTGTTGATTGCTTATCCGTAGGTACGGCACAGCGCGTATTTGGAGCAGGCCGATGCTTTTCGGTTCCCTAATTGCAGCAGGTCGGCGATAAAGCCCGGAATAAACTCGTCGTATTTGACCTCCAGAATCACAAGCTCATCCCCCGCCGGAAGCGTTGGAATATTCTCGCCCAAAAAGTCTTTGGAGCGGAGCCCGGTACGTATATCCCGGTCAAAGGTGATGCGGACGTTGCCCGCCCGATAGGTGAACGGCTCCCGGGTATAGTCCACAATGGTTTTTGGCTGTAAGAGCTGGCCGTTCATTTTGCTGTAAAGCTCGGCCACCAATGGGCGCTCCTGCTGGACCATCCAGTCCCAGTCGCCTCGCAGCAGCATGGTTGTCTCCTCCTTTGAAAGACGGCTGGACTCCTTGTAGGAAAGTCCGTTTACTTTGCTTTTCTTCTCCAGCTTGATAAACTCCGTATCGTCGTTATAGCGGCGGAGTCGAAATTTTTCCCTGCGGTTGACGCCGTTCAGCTTTTCAAGCAATGCTTTATCCCCCGGCGTGTCAAAATAGAGACTGTGGATGATATACTCTCCGTTTTCACCCACATTGCGGTCGTGGGGTAAAATGGCCCGCAGCTTGTTGCGCAGAATCATATAGTCCATATAATTGAGACTGTGCTTAAATTCGTGTCGCGGTTTCATGGATAAACCTCCTTGCAATTTAGTATGCGCAAAGAATAACCCGTCTGCCTTGAAGCTACATTGAGATTTGATTCAAGATTTTTTCAAGCATTTCTGTTATAATGAGAGCCATAAGGAGGGATTTATGATGAATGTATTGATTATTGAGGACGAGCCCCAGCTCTCCGATGTGCTGGTTGCTTTGATGAAACAGGATAAATACGCCGTGGACGCGGTTTACGACGGCGTCTCCGGTGAGGAATACGCCATGACCGGCATTTATGACGTCATTATATTGGATATCATGCTTCCCAAAAAAAATGGTCTGGAGGTTTTGCGCGCCCTGCGCGAACAGAACAACTCCACCCCGGTGCTGCTGCTGACAGCCAAATCCGAGGTGGAGGATAAAATAGAGGGTCTTGATATCGGGGCGGACGATTATCTCTCAAAGCCCTTTGCCTCGGGAGAGCTTTTGGCCCGCCTGCGGGCGATATCCCGCAGAAAGGGCGAATTTACCGGAGACGAGCTGGCCTGCGGAGATACCCGGATGAGCAAGCGCAGCTATGAGCTGAGCTATAAGGGCAACTCCGTCAAGCTGGGGCAAAAGGAATATCAGATTGTGGAAATGCTCATGCAGAATCACCGCCAGATTATTCCCAAGGAGCGGTTTATCGAAAAAATTTGGGGCTATGAGAGCGATGCGGAGTACAATGCCATTGAGGTGTATGTTTCCTTCATCCGCAAGAAGCTGGCTGTCATCGGCTCTCCTTTGCAGATTAAAGCGGTGCGGGGCGTGGGATATATCATGGAGGAAACGGAATGATTAAGCGGCTGCAAATTAAGTTTGTCTGCATTATGATGGGCGTCCTGTTTCTGGTTTTTACAGTGCTGGTGGCAACACTGAATATTTTCGTGTATATGAGCAACGCCGAGCAGACGGACAACATTTTGCGGATGGTGGCCGAGCAGGACGGAATGGAGTTTTTGCTTCCTCCCGGCCGGACGGAAGAGGACGCGCATCAGGAACCTTTAATCCCTCCGCGCTTTGACTCTCAGTCCATGCGGGCGGCGCGTTTGTTTTTTGTCAAGCTGGACAAGCAGGATCAGGTTTTGCAGGTGCAGCACGATATGATGTTCGGCTTTACACAGGAGGAGGCGGTCTCTTATTCGGAAGCGGTATTGCTGAGCGGAAAAGAAAGAGGCTCCTACGACGATTATCAATATCTGGTGGCAGAAAAGGACTATGGCAAAATCGTCGTGTTTGTGGAGAACAGCCGGGAGCTAAAAATACTGGACGAGCTCATTTTTATCTCCATGATCGTCACGGCGGTGACCTGCGTGCTGTTGCTTGGCTTTTCCGTGCTTTTATCCAAGTGGGTGGTCAAGCCCGTGAAGGCGACCTTTGCAAAGCAGCGCCAGTTTGTCTCGGACGCAAGCCACGAGCTGAAAACACCTCTGACCATTATTTCGGCCAATGTAGATGTGCTGGAGAATGAAATCGGAGAAAATATCCGTCTTCAGCAAATTCGGGATCAGGCGGACCGAATGACCCGACTGGTTCACGATCTGCTTGCCCTGGCCAGAGCTGACGAAGGCGCCAATCAATTGGTAGCAACTGAATTTGATTTAAGCCGCGCGGTGCTGAGCACCCTTCTGGCGTTTGAAAGTCAGGCCTTCGAGGACGGGAAAAGTCTGGATTTCAACGTGGCCGAGGGCCTTCGGTACACCGGCGGAGAGCCGCAGATCAAGCAGCTTGTTGCCATCCTGATAGACAATGCGATTAAGCACTCCGGAAAAGGGGATGAAATAAAGGTGACACTGCGTCGGGAGAACGAAAAGACGGTTCTGGAGATATACAACACCGGCGCCGGAATTCCCGAGCAGGAAAAAGATCGGATTTTCGAGCGGTTTTATCGCAGCGACGCGTCCCGCTCCACCAAGACCGGCGGATACGGTCTTGGCCTTGCCATTGCAAAATCTTTGGTAGAGCTTCACAAGGGAAGGATCTCCGTGTCAGGGAAAGAGGGCGCATGGACATGCTTTACCGTGACGCTTTAGCCCTCGGTTTTTCCCTCATGAAAATTGGCCGCCTACGGCCGCCGAAAGAAAACCGAACAGAAATGGGCAGCGGATTTTTATAACAGGCAGGTAAGTTTTAAAATCGGAAAATTACGGTAAAAGTCCCGGAGGGCCTTGATACAAGGCTCTCCGGGACTTCGTTTTTTACAGCAGCAGTCTTTAATAAATGAACATCGCATCGCCGAAGCTGAAGAATCGATACCGCTCCCGCACGGCCTCTTCGTAAGCCGCCAGAATGTGCTCCCGTCCCGCCAGAGCGGAAACCAGCATCACCAGCGTGGATTCCGGCAGGTGAAAGTTGGTAATCAGCGCGTCCGTCACCTTGAAGCGGTAACCGGGATAAATATAGATTCCGGTCCAGCCGGAACGGGGCTCCATGGTCCCGTCCTCGTTGGCCCAGGATTCCACAGTGCGGCAGGAAGTGGTGCCTACACAAACTACCCTTCCCCCGTTGGCGCGGGTGCGGTTGATGAGGTCCGCCACCTCTTGGGAGATGGTGCAGAACTCTTTGTGCATTTCGTGGTCAAGGATTTCCTCTTCCTTCACAGGGCGGAAGGTTCCAAGGCCCACATGGAGCGTCACATACCCAATCCCCACGCCTTTGGCAGAGATTTTCTCCAGCAAATTCTTTGTGAAATGAAGGCCCGCCGTGGGGGCGGCGGCGCTGCCCAGCTCCTTGGAATAGACGGTTTGATACCGTTCCCTGTCCTGCAACTCCTCTTTGATATAAGGCGGCAGGGGCATTTTTCCAAGGCGCTCCAAGACCTCCAGAAAAATTCCCTCATAGTGGAACTTTACCAATCGGTTTCCGCCCTCCACCTCTTCAATAACCTCCGCCGTCAGCTCTCCCTCGCCGAAGGACACCTGCGCGCCGGGGCGCAGCTTTTTGCCGGGGCGGACCAGACATTCCCAAACGCCGTCTCCCCTATCCGTCAGCAGCAGCACCTCGCAGGCCCCGCCCCCGGGCAGGCGCTGGCCCAAAAGGCGGGCCGGCAAAACCCGGGAATCGTTTAATATCAGGCAGTCTTTTTCCGTCAAAAAATTCGGCAGCTCATAAAAATGATGGTGCTCCCAAGCGCCCGTATGTTTGTCCAGCGTCAGCAGACGGGATGCGTCCCGCTTTTCAATGGGCGTCTGGGCAATCAGCTCCTGAGGCAGATCATAGTAAAAATCGCTGGTCTTCATCTGTACTTCTCCATGGGTCCGCGTGCCTGTGCTTTAGAAAAATTCAGCAAAGGAAAATTTTTCGATGTAACGCGGCTCTGCCGCGCTTTTGGCGGGCGGCTTGCCAATCTTCCGCATCACTCCACGGTGATGTCCGTATAATAGAAATTCAGGATGTCTCGGTAGGAATACCCCTGCTTCGCCATGGCCAGCGCGCCGTATTGGCTCAGCCCCACATTGTGTCCGTTTCCCGTACCGGTAATCACAAAGCTTCCGGGAGACACGGAGGATGCGGAAGACGGAACCGCCGCGCCGGAGGTCCCGCTCAGCGCCTGCACGCCCGAGGAGGTGAGGACATAGGGTGCTTTCCCCGTATAGGGGGCTACCGCACCGCTGCCGGAGACGGTGTAGGCTTCGCTGATGGAAGTAAGCGTGCTGCCGGAGCCGTTTACATAGTAGCCCGAGGCAGAATTCATTCCGCTGTCATCTCCGTTGATGGAAAAGCGCATACTTTTCACATTCTTACTATAGGTAGTGCTGTAAAACGCCATGCGGCAGGTTTCGCCCTTCACTGTCAGGCTCTTTCCCGTTGTATCCACAAAAGTGACCTTGTAAACGTTTCCGGTGGAGGTGCGCTCCGAGACATAGGCGTTTTTCACCGTTCCGATGGAATATCCGCTGTTTTGCAGCACCCAAGTCAGCTCCGATGGCGTGTAGGTCACGGTATAGCTGTAATTGGGGATGGACACGGTGGCCTCATAGGGGTCGGCTTTTCCCATCAGGTACCCCACCGTGCCGCCCCAGACATTTTCAGCACTCTCGGTGGCGCCGCCGTCGCTGGAGTGATACACCGTTTCGGCAAGCGTTCCCCGGTACCACACTCGCTGCCCCGCCGTGGAATCCACGGCGGCGTCCGTATCCCCGCCGGCGGCGTTCACGCCGTTGTACACCTGACAATCCGTGGTGTTGCACAGATCAAAGCCATAGGTATTCAGATGCTTGGCGGTCACGGAGGCATAGGTCCGGGCGCACACGGCCTGAGCCTGCAATGCGGCCTCGGGCCAGCCTTTCCCCATTTCATAGGGAAGAACGCCCTTCACATAGTCCTCCAGTGATACCACGTTCACCACATACAGTCCCCCGCCGGTAACGCGGGGATACTCAAAACCTCCGGCATACCGATAGCCCTTGAACCAGGCAGGTCCGCCGACCGGCAGAACACCAAGGTTGTAGATGCCCTGACTGTCAAACTCAAAAAGGACCGCCGAAGAGGACGTGTCCGTTACCGCCACGGCGGTGGACGTGTGCCCGCTGCTGCCGCCGCTCCGGCGGGCGTAATACTGCCCGTTCACATAGGCAGGCCAGCCGCCCATACCAGCAGCCGCAGAGGCCGCCTCTGAATAGGAGCCGTAAGGCCCCGACTGGTCAAAATTTCCAAGGTCCGCCCCCGGCCGCATGGTAATGGCTGTTTGAGCAATGCTCCCAAGAGGAGCAAAGTTCCTCCCATCGTCGTAATAGCCGAGAGAATATCCCCCGCTCTGGGTGTTTTCCAGATTGGCGGAGGAGACGGCGGAGCTTCCGAATCGCAGCCCCACCTTCACTGTGCCGTTTACGGCAGCGGAGGCCGACACGGTGCCAAGGGCCAGAAATATGACGAGAATCGACAGAACCCCTAATAGTTTTTTCATACATCCTCCCCATGGCTTTCCCCTTGACGGAACAAGAAAATAGTGCTACCATAATACAAATGTCCGCAACAGGTGAACAGAAGTTTTCACTCAAACGCAATACATTTATATTATAGTACAGGAAAGCCCTACATTCAACAGAAATTCGACGTTCCCCGCCAAATCATATCACATAGGAGGCAAATCTTGATGAAACAGTACAAAGTGGGCGTTGTAGGCTGCACCGGCATGGTGGGCCAGCGCTTTGTCACCCTGCTTGAAAATCACCCCTGGTTCCAGCTTACTGCTGTGGCCGCCAGCGCACGCAGCATGGGAAAAGCCTATGAGGAGGCCGTGGCCGCCCGCTGGGCCATGGAGGTTGAAATTCCGGAGGAGGCGAAGGCACTGACCATTCTGGACGCGGAGGCCGATGCGGAAAAGCTCGCCGCCCAAGTGGACTTCATCTTCTGCGCTGTGGATATGAAGAAGGAGGAAATCCGGGCGCTGGAGGAGAGATACGCGAAGCTGGAGTGCCCCGTAGTATCCAACAACTCCGCCAATCGCTGGACGGAAGACGTGCCCATGGTGGTGCCGGAGTTGAACGCAGAGCATCTCGAGGTCATCGAGGCCCAGCGCCGCCGCCTTGGCACAAAGCGGGGCTTTATTGCGGTCAAATCCAACTGTTCTATCCAGAGCTATGTTCCCGCCCTCCATCCCCTGCTGAAATACGGCGTGGAGCAGGCGCTGGTTTGCACCTATCAGGCCATTTCCGGCGCGGGAAAAACCTTTGAACGCTGGCCCGAGATGGTGGACAACTGCATCCCCTACATCGGCGGCGAGGAGGAGAAATCCGAGCAGGAGCCTTTGAAGGTCTGGGGCAAGGTGGAGAACGGAAAAATCGTCGCCGCCAGCGCCCCGGTCATCACGGCCCAGTGCTTCCGCGTGGCCTGTCAGGACGGACACATGGCCGCCGTGTTTATGAAATTTAAGGACGGCTGCAAGCCTTCTATTGAACAGATCAAAGAAGACTGGGCCACTTTCCGCGGCCCCGCGCAGGAGCTGGACCTCCCCTCCGCTCCCAAGCAGTTCCTCCACTATTTTGAGGAGGCCGACCGCCCTCAGACCCGGCTGGACCGGAATCTGGAGCACGGCATGGCGATTTCCCTTGGCCGATTGCGGGAGGACAGTCAGTATGATTACAAGTTCGTGGGCCTAAGCCACAACACCCTGCGCGGCGCGGCAGGCGGAGGTGTGCTGCTGGCAGAGCTGCTGTGCAAAAAAGGCTATATTACCACGAAATAGTAGACGCTGTAAAGCAAAATCGCCTGTCCGCAGTTTACGGACAGGCGATTTCTTAATTTTTAGTCTGCGCAAGCTCAGCGAGCATTTCCCGCTTTTTGCAGCTCAATATAATCGTCATAGGTGCAGGCCTTGTCGATGATGGTTCCATCGCTCTGGAAGTCGATGATGCGGTTGGCCACAGTCTGAACGAACTCGTGGTCGTGGCTGGCAAACAGCACCACTCCCTTATATTCGATCAGGCCCTTGTTGACGGCGGTGATAGACTCCAGATCCAGATGGTTGGTGGGCTGGTCCAGCACCAGCGCGTTGGAGCCGAACAACATCATCCGAGAGAGCATACACCGCACCTTCTCGCCGCCGGAGAGTACCTTGACCGCCTTGAACACGTCGTCTCCAGAGAAGAGCATCCGCCCCAGGAAAGAGCGCTTGAAGGACTCCGTGTTCTCCTCCGCATTGTCGGCCGTATACTGCCCCAGCCACTCCACCAGATTCAGGTTGCAGTCGTTGAAAAAGGCAGAGTTGTCCAGCGGAAAATAGCTGGTGGAAATGGTGGTGCCCCATTTGAAGCTGCCCGCGTCTGCTTCCAGTTCCTCCATAATGATGCGGAAGAGCGTGGTTTTTGCCAGCTCGTTTTCTCCCACAAAGGCGATCTTGTCTCCCTTGTTCACCCGGAAGGACACATCGTTCAAAAGCTGCCGCCCGTCGATGGTCTTGTTCAGACCCTCCACGGTCAATATTTCCTTCCCCGGCTCACGATCCAGCGTAAAGCCCACAAAGGGATACCGCCGGGAGGACGCGGGCATCTCATCCACCGTCAGCTTATCCAAAAGCTTTCGGCGAGACGTGGCCTGCTTGGATTTGGACTTGTTTGCGGAGAAACGCTGGATGAAGAGCTGAAGCTCTTTAATCTTGTCCTCGTTTTTCCGATTTTGGTCCTTCATCATCTTCTGAACCATCTGGCTGGACTCGTACCAGAACTCGTAGTTGCCCACATACATTCTGATCTTGCCGTAGTCCACGTCGACGATGCTGGTACACACGTTGTTCAGGAAATAGCGGTCATGGCTCACCACGATAATCAGGCCCTCGTAGTCCATCAGGAAATTTTCCAGCCATTCAATAGCCTGCAAATCCAGATGGTTCGTAGGTTCGTCCAGCAGGATGATGTCCGGCTTTCCGAACAGGGCCTGCGCAAGTAAAACCTTCACCTTTTCCTTGGCGGTGAGAGAGGACATCTGGCTGTATAAAATGTCGTTGGAAAGACCCAGTCCCTGAATCAGGCGGCTGGCGTCGGATTCCGACTCCCACCCGTCCATGTCGGCAAACTCCGCCTCCAGCTCGCTGGCATGCACACCGTCCGCATCGGAGAAATCCTCCTTCTCATACAGGGCATCTTTCTCCTTCATGATGTCGTACAGACGCTGGTTGCCCATGATGACCGTGTCCAGCACGGTGTGTTCATCGTACTGGAAATGGTCCTGCTTCAACACCGACATCCGCTGATTGTCGGAGATGAACACGTCGCCGGTGGTGGGCTCCAGCTCGCCGGAGAGGATGCGGAGGAAGGTGGTTTTTCCCGCGCCGTTGGCGCCGATGATGCCATAGCAGTTGCCGGAGGTGAATTTCAGATTCACGTCCTTGAACAGCGCCTGGCCGCTGAAGTTTAAGCTGACTTCACTGACTGTAATCATTCTCGTTTTCCTTTTTGTTGTTTTCGTATTTCAGCGCGGCAGCAGGCGCGCCAAAGCGCGTCTGCCGCTGTTGCTGTTTTCGTATTTTACGGCGGCTTTGGATTCACGACAGCGCTTAAATTTGAGCCCGGTGGAAGATTTTCTTGCCCTTCTTAATGACCACGCCCTCGCCGGAGAACTCCTCCCGGTCGTATGCGTCGGTCACCTCGGCCTTTTTGTCGTTTACCATCACGCCACCCTGCTGGACCAGCCGCCGGGCCTCCCCGTTGGAGGCACAGAGTCCGCAGGCTGTCAACAGGTTCAGAACGCCGATTTTTCCGTTTTCAAATCGCTCCTCCGTTAAATGAGTGGAGGGCATGTTTTCCGCGTCGCCGGTGCCGGCGAAAAGGGTGCGTGCCGTATCCTGCGCCTTCTCCGCTTCTTCCTCGCCGTGGACCAGCTTTGTCAGCTCGTAGGCCAGAATCTCCTTGGCCCGGTTGAGCTGGCTGCCCTCCCAGTTGTCCATGGCGTCGATTTCCTCCAGAGGCAGGAAGGTCAGCATCCGGATGCACTTGAGCACGTCCGCGTCCGCCACATTCCGCCAGTACTGATAGAAATCGAAGGGGCTTGTCTTGTTGGGGGCCAGCCACACCGCGCCGGAGGCGGTTTTGCCCATCTTCTTCCCCTCTGCATTCATCAGCAGAGTGATGGTCATGGCATAGGCGTCCTTACCCAGCTTGCGGCGAATCAGCTCCGTGCCGCCCAGCATGTTGCTCCACTGGTCGTCGCCGCCAAACTGCATGTTGCATCCAAATTCCTGGAACATATGATAGAAGTCATAGGACTGCATAATCATATAGTTGAATTCCAGGAAGGATAGCCCCTTCTCCATCCGCTGCTTGTAGCACTCAGCCCGCAGCATGTTGTTCACGGAGAAGCAGCAACCAACATCCCGCAGCATGTCCACGTAGTTCAGCTTCATCAGCCAGTCCGCATTGTTGACCATCATGGCCTTGCCCTCGCCGAATTCAATAAACCGCTCCATCTGCTTTTTAAAGGCATCGCAGTTATGGCAAATCGTTTCGGTGGTCATCATCTGGCGCAAATCCGAACGACCGGAGGGGTCGCCGATCATGCCGGTACCGCCGCCGATCAGAGCGATGGGCTTGTTTCCCGCCATTTGCAGCCGCTTCATCAGGCACAGCGCCATGAAGTGGCCCACATGCAGACTGTCCGCCGTGGGGTCAAAGCCAATGTAGAACACGGCTTTTCCGTTATTCAGAAGTTCTCGGATTTCCTCCTCGTCTGTCACCTGTGCGATCAGACCGCGGGCCTTCAATTCCTCGTAAATTCCCATTGTCTCAATTCTCCTGTCTTGATGAGTTTTTATATGGGACGAGACGTGGAAAAAACGCCCTCCGTCCCATGGGGACAGAGGGCGAATCGCTTCGCGGTACCACCTCTGTTCGCGCCGCCCTCGCAGACGGACGCCTCTTGCCGCACCTTGGGTGCGGCCGCGCTGTAACGGGCGCTACCCGAGCGCGCCTACTGGGCCAAATTTTAGCCGTTTGGACGCCGGTTCAGAGGTGTATTCGCCCACGCCCGCCCGCCTCTTTACACCAACCAGAGGCTCTCTTCGCGGCATCGCGCGGGGTACTTCTCCCCATCATCACTGTATTACTGTATACGTTAGACAGTATACCCGTTTTTTCAGTGTTTGTCAAGAAGACGGGGCTGACTTGAACGAGGGCAAACATTCCCGCGGGTAATCTCAGTACCTGCCCAGATCGGCAGAGCCATCCGCGGAGGCAGTTTTGCCGAAGGAAAAGTCGTTTCCGGGAAGAATGGCGTTCAGCCCAACGCCCGCGATGGCGGCGATGGCCAGCCCCGTCAGTGTCACATGGGCGTCCGCCACGGCAAAGGTCAGCCCGCCGGTACCATTGAAGCCCAGACCGGAAACCAGAATTACCGCCGCAATGAGAAGGTTGCGGCTGCGGGTGAAATCCACCTGATTTTCCACCACGTTGCGCACACCCACGGCGGAAATCATCCCGTAAAGTACGAAGCTGACGCCGCCGATGACCGCCGGGGGAATGGAGTTGATGACGGCGGCAAATTTGGGGCTGAAGGACAAGATGATGGCATATAGGCCAGCCAGCCGCACCACTTTGGGGTCGTACACCCGGCTGAGCACCAACACGCCTGTGTTCTCTCCATACGTGGTGTTGGCGGGACCGCCGAACATACCCGCCAAGGCCGTGGCCAGACCGTCACCCACCAGCGTGCGGTGAAGGCCCGGGTCTTCCAGAAAATTCTCTCCTACCGTGGCGGAGATAGCGGATACGTCGCCCACATGCTCCATCATGGCAGCGATGGCTATGGGCGCCATGACCAAAATGGCGGACACGTCAAACTTCGCCAGTACGAAGGGCTGCAGGCCCACAAAGCCCGCCTGACCAACCGTGGAGAAGTCCACCTGCTTTGTAAGCAGAGCCACCGCGTAGGGAATGACCACGCCCAGCAGAATGGGAATGATTTTCAGCATACCCTTCCCCCAGATGTTGAAGGCGATAATGGTCAAAATGGCCAGCAGCGCCAAGGGCCAATTGGTGGAAGCGTTGGTCACGGCAGTGGGGGCCAGAATCAAGCCGATCAGGATGATAATAGGCCCGGTGACCACCGGCGGGAAGTAGCGCATCACCTTATAAGGTCCCACCACCTTGAAAAGCAGCGCCAGCACCAGATACAGAAGGCCAGCAACCACCACACCGCCCAAAGCATAGGGCAGCTTTTCCGCGCCAGTCATAGCGGCGTACTTTCCGCTGTTCAGATCCGCCACCGCGGCAAACCCTCCCAGAAACGCGAACGAGGACCCTAAAAACGCCGGAACCTTGAATTTCGTGCAGGCGTGGAACAGCAACGTGCCAAGTCCGGCAAACAACAGTGTTGTCTGGATGGACAGGGGCAGTCCGTAGCCGCTGACGATGATGGGGACCAGAACCGTTGCCCCGAACATGGCAAACATGTGCTGAAGGCCCAGCAGCATCATCTTGGGAATGCCCAGGGTCCTTGCGTCCCGGACAGGGGCGGAATTTTTCTCGTTCATGGCAGATCTCCTCTCTATTTTGCGCAAAAAAATACCGGCACAAAGGCCGGTCAAATGGGGTCGCAAAAAAAGGCGGCGTTAAGACCCTTCCAAACCGTCATAACTCCAGCCCCCTCTCGCACTTATCCGTACGATTATACAAAAACAGAGGACAAATTGCAAGAGTGGATTTCTCCCGCCTTTTAAAAAATTCCTCTATCATTTTTGGTGATTATGACGACGGCTAATTCTTCCCCCAGCCGACGCGTCGGCTGGGGTCCACTCTTTCGCAACGGGCCTCACGCGGTATACGACCGCTCTACGTTCACCACCGCAAAATAATCGCCGTCCAGCGCCCGTACCGCAGCGCAGATTTTGGTGCGAACCTCCTCGTCCGTCAGTCGGAATTTGAAAGGCACCGCCGCATCAAAAATCAGGTTCGTGTGCGTCGGTCCCGTCACCATACGAAAATCGTGGATGGAGATTTCCTCGTCGATGCAGTCCACCAGCGCCTCCACACGCCTGCGGGTTTCCTTCGTCACGCCGTCGTCCGTCACGATGGGATCCATGTGAATGACCGTCTCACAGCCAAGTGTGCGCTTCAGCTCCCGCTCGATGTTGTCAATCTCGTCGTGAAGCACCAGTACGTCCTCGTTGGCGGGGACCTCCGCATGGAGCGAGATCATGCACCGCCCGGGGCCGTAATCATGGACAATCAAATCGTGAACCCCCAAAATGCCCGGATGGTTCGTCACAATGTTTCGGATGTTTTTCACAAATTCGGCGGAAGGTGGCTGCCCCAGCAGGGGGTCCAGCGTGTCTCTGGCGGAGGAAAGCCCGGACCAGACGATGAACAGCGCCACCAGAATGCCGCACCAGCCGTCAATATTCGCATCGGTGAAGCGGCCCGCCAGCGTCGCCAGCAGGACCGCAGCGGTGGCCGTGCTGTCGCTGAGACTGTCTATGGCGGCGGCGTGCATGGCGGTGGAGCCAATGCGCTCCCCCACCGTCCGGTTGTAACGGTACATATACAGCTTTACGAAGATAGATGCCACCAGAATGACCACGCTCTGCCACGAGAATTCCACCGGCACGGGACGCAGAATTTTCTCCAGAGAGGTCCGGGCCAGTTCAAAGCCCATCAAAATGATGAGCATAGACACCAGCAGACCGGAGATATATTCGATTCGCCCGTGGCCGAATGGATGCTCGGAATCCGGCCGATGCCCGCCCAGGCGAAAGCCCGTCAGCGTAATGACGGAGGAGCCCGCATCGGAGAGGTTGTTGAACGCGTCGGCCGTGACGGCGATGGACCCGGAGACGGAGCCTGCGAACAGCTTTCCCGTAAACAGCAGAATATTCAAAAAAATCCCCACCGCGCCGCAAAGAACACCGTAGGCCGTCCGAACCGACGGCGCGTCGGTGCCGTCCCGGTCCTTAATAAAAATTTTTGCAAGAAGTCGTATCATACCGTCAACTCCTTTCCCGCTGGGGCGCCGCTGTTTCGCCCGCTTCCGGCACAATGTCCGCAAGGGATGCAGTCCCGCATCCTCGGCTTCTTCCGGGGCCGCGTCTCTCGTCCGTGAGGAAAATCGAAACGCCCCACAAGTCCTTATGCCCCGCCGGGAATTGTCAGCCGCAGATGGCAGCACAAATCATCCAGATCGTCCTCCGTGGCCGCGGGAATCCGCAGCTTCGCGCCGCAGTCCTTACAGCTCAAATCCACAGCGGAACGGCGGATGTCCATGGCATAGTCATGGCTTCCGCATCCGCAGGTAATGCCGTTTTCCCGAGCGGCAATCTCCTTCAATTCGGACAGAACCTCATACATAATCACGCTGTCCAAAAACGGCTCGCCGCCATTCTCCTGATTTCGTTTTTCCTTCTCCGCCAGAACTTCCAGCGTCCGCAAATGTTTCTCCACGCTTCCCTCGTCCCCCACGTAGCAGCAAAACTCCTGCGATTGGGCGCAGCCGAAGGCCACGCCGCCCTCCCGGGTCAATTCCTCCGGAGCGCACCGGGCGGTATGCGTCTCGCCGCACAGCCCGCAGGGGACAAACAGCTTGCACCACTGTCCGTCAAATTCCGTCCGCAGGACCGAGCCGCCGCAGCCGCACTCCACCTCCACACCGGAGGCCTCCAGCGCGAACAGGGACCGGGCCGCCATCACGGGTTTTCCGCAGGCGGGACAGAGATAGCCAAAGGTCCTCATTTCATTTTCCATGAATTCACCTCAAATATTCGTTTCCGACAAGGATCAATTGTTAAATTGGCAGTATACCACAATCCGGTCAAATTTTCCAGTGGTTTTTGCCGGTTTGCGTCACAGACTCACCGTTTCACCGGAGGCCAGAAAATAGAGCGCCTTACGAACCACCTTTTTCTCCAAAACCCGCTCCAGCGCCGCACCGTACGCCGCAAGCTGCGGACGGTAATGCTCCGCACGACGGGTGACCTCTTCCCCGAACACCCGGTCTGTTTTGAAGTCCACCACGTTGAGTCCCTCTTCCGTTTCGAAGCAGCAGTCCACCACGCCCTGAAGAAGCACCTGATCATCCCCCGCGTCTCCGTCCAGTTCCGTGGCCGGAATCAGAACGGTAAAGGGATACTCCCGCAAAACATTTTTTCCCCGGCGAATCTCCTCCCCCAACGGAGAGGAAAGCAATGCTTTTAGCTGTGCAATGTCCACACTGTCCGCCTGCTCCCGCGTCAAAAGGCGCTTTTGCGCAAAAGTTGCCACCTGCCCTGCTGCGTCCGGGTTGAAAAAGTCCAGATATTGAAGGGCCAGATGAGCCGCCGTGCCCCGCTCCGTGGGAGTAAGCCCTCCGCCGGACTGCCGAAACCGGGGTTGGTCCAATGGCCGCAGCACAGTTGGGCGGGGTGCGTTTTCCAACGCTTCCTCGTCCTTCTCCCGGCCTTTAAGCTGGGTGGCCGTACGCTTGGCGGGAAAGCGGGTGGCGGCCTCGTAAGGATAGGTCAGCTCCAGAAGGCTCAAATCCGCCTCATGCTGCGCCCTGTCCTTTTCGCTCTCCGACTTAGTCGTTAAAACCTCCTGAAAACCTTCGCTGTCATGGATAAACACTTGCCATGCATTTTCGTCTCCGGCATAATAGTTTTCCGGTTCCACGCCCGCAATATCTCGCAGAGGCTTTGCCTCCGGGCGGCACAGCAGCGGCAGCAGCAGCCACTCACCATAGCTTCGGCAACCCGCCGCCGTCTCCGGCGGAACGGGGCAGGCGGCAAGGCTGGCCAATTGCTTCAGCTTACTTTCCGCGTGATAAAGGCTGTGGAGCAAAATCAGTTTTTCCTTGGGCCGGGTCATAGCCACGTACAAAATGCGCTGCTCCTCCGACTGATTCTCCCGCCGAAGTTTTCCCTCCAAGGCCCGGCGGGCCATGGTGGGATAGTAAATGCGGCGGTCCAAATCCACCCGCCGGGGGCCAAGGCCAAGCGCGGGATGCACCAGCACCGGGGTATTAAAATCCATCCGGGAAAAAGCCCGGTCCAAATCGCACAGCAGCACGATGGGAAATTCCAGCCCCTTGGATTTGTGGACGCTCATCAGCCGCACGCCCCCCGCGTCGGATTTTCCTCGGGTTGCGGGGGCACGGTCGCTGTCGATGAGCTTTTGAAGCTGCTGCAAAAACAGGAACAGGCCCCGGCAGCCGTTGGCCTCGAAATTCTCCGCGTGCTCCGTCAGCGCAATCAGGTTTTCCTTCCGCTCCTCGCCCCGGTCCATGGCGCCGAACACGCCCAGCGCGTTCAGCTCGTTGTAAATCCGCCACAGCAGACGCTCCACGCTCATGTCCCGGGCCAGCAGACGCAGGCTGTCCAGCGTCTCAAGAAAGGAACAGCAGTCCTCTCCCCCGTCCCGGCACACCGCGTCGTAATAGTCCCCGTCCGCCGTGCCTGCCCGCACACGGGCCAACCGGTCCGGCGTAAACCCGAACAGCGGCGAACGCAGCACGGCAATCAGCGGCACGTCCTGCCGGGGATTGTCGATGACCTGAAGAAGGCTCAACGCGGTAGCTACCTCCATGGAGGAGAAATAGTCCCCCTGCTCCTGAAAGGAACCGGGCACGCCCCGCTCCGCCAGCGCGGCCGAAAACGCCAGCCCCCGGCTCCCCGGCGAACGCATCAGAATCACGATGTCCTCTGCCCGGCAGGGCCGCAAAACGCCATCCTCACCGGTGACGGGGTACTCTTCGTCCAACAGCTCTCGAATCCGCTTCGCCGCAAGGCGGGCCTCCGCCATGCCCTTTTTTACCGGGCGCTCCAGCTCTGCCGACCGCTGGTGGGCACAAATCAAGTGGTATTCCGGGGCGCAGTCGCCCCGCTCCGGGTAATATTCCGCGCCAAAATACAGCTTTTCGTCCGCACTGTATTCCATCTCCCCCAGCTCCGGGGACATGATGTTTTCAAAGATAAAGTTGGCCGCATCCAGAATTTCCCGGCGGGAGCGGAAGTTCTGAGACAGAAGAATTTTCCGTTCCTCCCCTTCCTGCGCGTCGGTATGGTGCTTGAAGGCGGCGTATTTCCGCAGAAAAATGGTGGGGTCTGCCAGCCGGAAACGGTAGATGGACTGCTTCACGTCCCCCACTGTAAAAAGATTCCGTCCCCCGTGGGACACGGCCTGAAAGATATGGTTCTGTACCTCGTTGGTGTCCTGATACTCGTCCACCAAAATCTCCATATAGCGGGCGGAAATCTGCTCTCCCAGCTCCGTGGGTGTTCCGTCCTCCCCCGTTAAAAGCTCCAGCGCCAGATGCTCCTGATCTGAAAAATCCGCCTGATTCAGCCGCAGTTTTTCCCGCCGATAGCGCCGGGAGAATTCCCCCGTCAGCTCCAACAGCGCGGCCATGGCGGGAGCCACAGCGATCAAATCCTCCATGGCCTCCTGATCGGTGACGTTCAACTCGGACCGCAGCTTTTTTACATCGGCCTTGCATCCATCCCACAGGGATTTCAGCCGCAGAACCTCGGGGTCGTCCTTGCGGCCTTTGGGCGTGGCCAGACGGGGAAAGTCCACCGCCTCCGCCATCATTCCCGCTTCGTCCCAGCTTTTCTTCGCCGCTTCCCCCAGCGCGTCCAGCGAAGCGGCGGCAGTCAGGAACTTCTCACCGTATCCCGTATGTAAAGCCGTATCGCTTTCCACGCTTCGGACAGCGGAGCGAAATATTTCCGCCCAAGACGACGCTCTGCGGGCGGCTCCTTCCAACAGCTCCTTGGCGTAAGGCGTTTCATCGAAGGTTCCGGACAGATTCAACCAAGATGCCCGGTTTTCTTCCAGCCACCGCTCCGGATAGGCGTGGCTCTGAAGCTTTCCGTGAAGCTCCAGCACCAGTTCCGCCAGCGCGCCGTCGTCCCGACCTGCACCCAGCGTATCCGCCAGCAGCGCGCCGCCGGGAGTGTCGTCCAGCGTTTTATAGAAATCCTCCAGCGTGCGATCCAGCACCCGGCGGCGCAGCAGCTCCGCCTCCCCCTCGTCCAGCACCCGAAAGTCCGGCGTCAGGCAGTGCCGCTCTCCCTCTTTTGCCAGCAGGTGGGCGTTTTCCCGCAGCAGCGCCGTGCAGAATGCGTCCACGGTTTTCACGTCCGCCTGATATACCCGCATGAGCTGGCGGCGAAGATGGGCGTTGCCGGGATGCTCTCCCAAAAGCTTTCCAAGCTCCGACGCAATTTTCCCCCGCAGCTCCGCCGCCGCCGCCTTGGTATAGGTGATGATGAGG
Organism: Oscillibacter sp. UBA6647; assembly: GCA_002455655.1. Taxonomy (GTDB): domain Bacteria; phylum Bacillota; class Clostridia; order Oscillospirales; family Oscillospiraceae; genus Oscillibacter. The sequence goes on from DKLF01000110.1 coordinate 27,071, forward strand.
AAGTCGTCGATGTTGCAACCGTCCTCCAGAATGTAGAGAAACAGGCGCTCTACCAGCACCTTTGTCTTGCCGGACCCGGCCGCCGCCGACACCAGCAGGCTTCCGCCCCGGTTTTCCGCCGCCGCGCGCTGGGCGGGGGTCAGTTGAATTTTAGCCACGTCCGTCCTCCTCTCCGTCCAGCTCCTGCCAGAATTCCGCCGCCGTCACCTTTCGGATGTACCGCAGGCGGTCGCCGCCCCGGCCGTCCTCAAAGTGGCAGGCCCCGGCCCAGTCGCAAAACCGGCACACACTGTCATTCTCATCGTGGCAACAGGGGTCCGCGTCGATCACGCCGTCCCGCACCTCGGCGGCAATGTCGTGGAGCAGCCGCTCCACGTAACTGCCAAGCCGCCCAAGCTGGGCGGCGGTGGCAATCCCGCCGGAGAGGTTTCCCTCCCGATCTACCCGCAAAGGAAGATACTTCGGCTCCGTCAAAGCATCGTGCTCCATGGCCTGCAAAACCTCCGGCTCGTTCAGCAAAAGGCCGCTGCGGCGCAATGCCTTCGCCCTCTCCTGCGCCAATCTCTCCGGGGTCACGTTCCGCTCCTGGGCCAAAATCTCATCCCGGGCCGGGAGATACAGCACCCCGGCGGGAACCACCTCCTGCCCAAAATAGGCACTGCCCTGATTTTTCAGAGTGAACAGGTACAGCAGCATCTGGATGTCCAGTCCCATGCGGACCTCCGCCAGATCGAAGGTCTTCTTCCCTGTTTTGTAATCCACCACCCGGAGGTAGAGCTTCCCGTCCTTCAGCCAGCCGTCGATCCGGTCCACCTTCCCGTTTACCCGCAGCTCCCCGTCCGGCTCCGATACGGTGACGGCGGGCAGCGTCCCCTTGTCCCCGAAGGACAGCTCAAATTCCACCGGCACGAAGTCCGACTGCGCCAGCTCCCGTGCCGTTTCCTCTACCACGGCATAGGCCGTGGTCCGCAGCCGGGAGAAGAGATAGCGGAACCGGGCCGTTCGATCTTGGAGATTGGGCAGCTCCTTCTGTACGTATTCGTCCATAAAACGGTCGGTAAGCTTAAGAAGCATTTCCTGGGAAACAGTTGTAAATCCGCCCTGTTTCGCCACTTCTTCCGTGACGTTTTCCAAAATAAAATGCAAAAACGTGCCGATTTGCGGCGCATCAAAGGAGGCCGTCCTCCGTTGGCGGGCCTTTAGCCCATACTGCATGAAATAAGCAAAATGGCACTGGCGCAGCCGTTCCAGCCGAGAGGCGGACATACTGAATTGCTGGCCGTACAGCGCCCGGACGGCGGGCAGACTCAGCCGCCCCCGGCCCATGGCGGCGGCCCGCTCCATCGCTTGAAGCCGGGCCGTCCACTCCGGCCTTTCCACAAACCAGCGCCACACCGGTCCTCCCGGATTTGCTCCCGCGGCTTCCAGCGCCGGGGCAATGGCCGCCAGACGGTATTCTCTTTTTCCGCTCTCCCGTTCCACCCGGTTCTCCGGGAACAGCTTTCCCAGCCGCTCCACCACGAAGGAGGGTCGAAGCTGCGCTCCGTTGACATCGGAAACGGGATAGCTGACGGTCAGCCCATCCGTGGGCTGGGCAAGGGCCGCATAGAGGTTTTGCAGCTCCACGTTGAACTGCTCCATTCCGGTGGGGGCCAGACGAATCCCGCGGGCGGCAAGCTCCTCCCGATCCTCGTCGTTCAGCACGCCGCCCCGCTGGGCCACGGCGGGCAGCACATGGTCGTTGGCACCCAGCAAAAAGAGGTACTTCGCTGCGTGGCGGTCGTTTCGGGTGATCTCACTGGCAGACACCTGATCCAGCGCGGGCGGAATGGTTCCCACGCTGTATTGAGTCAAAAGCAGCCGGAACAGGCGGGTAAACGTCTCCGCGTCCATGGTCTGCTCCCCCAGAATCTCCACGAACTGGTCCAGCACCCCGCAGAGAATCCCCCAGAGCTGGCCCGTTTCCTCCGCCGTCTGTAATTCTCCCTGATTTCCAAGAGCGCGAAGCTGCTCTTCCAGAGCGGATTGGAGGTGCAGGGTTTCCATGAAGCTGTAAAGCGCATTCACCTGATCCCCCGCTGTTTGCGCAGATTTCATCCCGTCCGACAGCAGCTTTAGCGGTCCGCGCACCCGGCGGCGCAGTTCATTCAGCTCTCCAAGCTCGGCCTGCCACGCGTCGGTCCACGGTGCGCCGTAGCCGCCGGGATTGGCGGACCAGTCGGCCTCCCTCAGCCAGAGGGAGCCATGGATTTCCCAAGTGAGGGCGTAGTTTTCCAGCCGATCACACTCTTCGGGCGAAAGCCCCGCCAGACCGGTTTTCAGATAGTGAAACATATCCTCATATTCGCATCCGCCGGTGACGGCCTCCAAAGCGCCGGTCAAAAGAGACAGCACCGGCTTTTCCAGAATATCGCTTCGGCGGCTGAGGTACACTGGAACGCCGTACCGCTCAAAGACGTTTTCGATAACGGACGCGTAATCCTTCATGTTTCGCGCCGCCACGGTGATGTCTCGAAAGCGGCATTTGCCCGTTTTCACCAGCCGCAGAATATCGGCGGCAGTCTGCTCCACTTCTGTGAAGGCGGAGTCCGCCTCCCGGAGCCGCACAGCGAGGGTTTCCCCATCCCAAGTCTCGTCTCCGCCGAAAAATGACCGCTCCACAAGACCCATGGACGAGTCGTCATAGGACGCAACGAACTGAATTTCAAAGGGCACTCCCGATGCCTCCGCCAATCGGCGCAGTCGGTCCCGGGTGCGCACGGATACCTCGAAAATCTCCCCCGGGTCGTGCTCGTCCCCCAAAAGCGTCACCGTCACGCTGGCGGCGCGGCGCAAAAATACGGACAGAATTTCTACTTCCAGTCCGTTAAAGTAGGAAAAGCCATCCAGATACACATCCGTTCCATCGGCATATCCGGACTCCTCCAAGTGATCCCGCAGCTTTACGATACGGTCCCTGCCGTCCTTTTCCGTGCGGTGAAGGTGCGCCTCATAATCGGCGTAAATCAGCGCAAGGTCCCGCAGCTTGTCCCCCATGGCGCCGGGAATGTCCTCCGCCTGCGCGGCCAGAGTCATGGGCGAGACGGCGTAGCTGGTCAACTCGTCCAACAGCCCCAAGAGCTGTTCCAGAAACCCGGCCCGCTGGCTGGGACGGCGGTAGACCTTCAGCACCGGGGCCAGCTCCGTCAGGGACCTTTGCAGCAGCAACAGCTTTCCCCCCGCGTCGATGCTCACGTCCGCCGCGCCGCCGGTAATGGCAAGTACACGGGTGGCAAGGCGGCGAAAGCTCAAAACCTCTGCGTGGCGGCTGGCGGTGTCGCCGCAGACGCGGCACAAATCCACCTCCGCCTGATGGGAGGCATGCTCCGGCACCAGCAGAATCTGGCGGGAGGAATCGCCCTTTTCCGCAATCTCCTTTAAAATCCGACGGGATTTTCCGCTTCTTGCCCGTCCCATGAGAATTTTCAGCATGGCTTTCTTCCCTTTCCCCGTATTGGGCCGTATCCCCTGCAAAAGCACCTCCGGCGCCTTTTCAAAGACTCAAATACCGCATGCGCGTCACGCTCCTGCGGTCAAAATTGTTTATCCCCGTTACCTTGACATGATATCACAGTTCGACACGATTGAACAGCGGATTTGCATTTTTGCCCCGGGCCTGCTACACTGAAGAAAATTGTCGAAAAGGAGCTGTGCCCATGCATATTCCCAGTTCCACCACCGGAGAAATTGAGGTCCTTTCCTTTGACGCAGCGCTGGAAGCCGCGCTGCGCCCCAACCCGGCTTATGACGCCGACAAGTGGCTGTACGTTCCCAACGTTTATTCCGAATACCGTTACATTCTGGGCACGCGGGGGGAAAAGCCCCTAATTTGCTTAGGGATTAACCCCTCCACCGCTGTGCCGGACAAGCTGGACCCCACCGTCAGTTCCGCCCGGCGCATTGCCCTGAACAACGGGTACGACAGCTTCCTCATGTTCAATGTCTACGCCCAGCGGGCCACCCGGCCCAACGACATGGAGCGCTCCTGTAACGCCTATCTCCACGGAGAAAACCGCAGGGCCTTTGCATATCTCCTGTCCCTGTCTCCCCAGCCTGCCGTCTGGGCCGCGTGGGGCAATATCATTGAAAAGCGGCCCTATCTGATGGACTGCCTGCGGGACTTTGCCGAGGAGGGCCGCTCCGCCGGGGCTAACTGGTTTTCCGCAGGCCCTCTCCTGAAATCCGGGCATCCCCACCATCCGCTGTATCTCCGGCAGGACACGGCCCTGTTGGACTTTGAGATTGACGCGTATTTGGGCAGACGGTAAGAAATCATCCGGTCCCTCATCCCAACTAAGCCTCCGCGGAAATCGTTGATTTCCGCGGAGGCTTAGTTGTAACGGAGCGCTGTGCGCTTTCTGCAAAGCCGGAAGCGAGCGGGGCACAGCTTGCAATTAAGCTTGTCCGGGCGGGAATTTTCCGATAAGGCGCACTTTTTTTCTAATTCGTTCATATACTGCCTTGACAACGATTGTTCAACCACCGACAGGAGGCTATCATGGACGACAAGACCAGACAGACCATTAACCAGCTCAATCAGGACCCGGCCACGGTTCAGCGCCTGCTTACCTCGCAGGACGGACGCAGGCTGGTAGAAATGATGTCCCAAGCAAACGGAGGCGCTGCCATACAGCAAGCGGCAATGAGCGCCATGCGGGGCGACTCCACCCGGATTACGCAGATGATTAACCAGCTAATGCAAAGCCCCGAAGGGGCTGCATTGGTAGAGCGCATCAATCAGGCAACCCAAAAATAAACCGAAAAGGGGCGGACGGAATGGCGGAATTTGAGGATAAACTGAACGCGATACTGTCAGACCCCAACAGCATGGCGCAGATTATGCAGCTTGCGCAGTCCATTGGCGGGGGGAACGGCTCTGCCCCGGCCCCTCCGCCGGGGCAGGCGCAGGGCGGCTATCCCCCGTATTCTCCGCCGGGGCAGGGCTATCAGGCCCCCCCGCCGGGGAATTATCCTCCCCCGCCGGGACCTGCCCCCGGGGAAAATCCCCTGAGCTCCTTGCTGGGCAGCATCGACCCGAGCACCATTGCCCGCCTGATGCCCCTGATTGGAGAATTGGGCAGTCACCAAAACAACAACAGCCGTGCGCTGCTGTATGCTCTGCGCCCCTACTTAAAGGTCGAACGGCAAACAAAAATCGAACGGGCGCTCCAACTGGCGCGCATTGTCCACATCGGGAAAAAATTCATTGCAAACTGGGAGACGTAAGGGAGGATGAGGGATGTATAACCGCTATATCCGCAACGACGACGGCTCCTATTCCCGCATTCCCGAAGAGGACGCCCGGTCCGGCCCCGGCGGACCTCCTCCGTCCGGCGGAGGCTTTGGAGCTGGGCCGGGTGGACCCCCTCCGTCCGGCGGAGGCTTCGGACCCGGTCCTGGCGGACCCCCTCCCCCGCCCAGCGGCGGCTTTGGACCCGGTTCCGGAGGGCCCCCTCCATCCGGCGGAGGCTTTGAATCCGGTCCCGGAGGGCCTCCCCCCTCTCCCGGCGGCGGGGGAGCAGGGCCGTTTCCGCCTCCCAAGGACCCATTTTTCGGCCCACCGCCCCCTCCCCTTCACGGCGAAGGCTTCTCCGCCACGCTGCGGCGGTTGCTGGATAAACTACATTTGGACAACGTGGATTCCGGTGATCTGATTCTCCTTCTGATGATCTTTTTCCTGTTCCGGGAAGAAGCGGACGAGGAGCTGTTAATCGCTCTGGGTCTTCTGCTGATCCTTTAAAAAGCGGCTTTCCCCCAGTGGGAAAGCCGCTTTTTCCTATTCAATTACCGTCAGCACCGTTCCGTCGGGAAGGGTGAAATCCTGCGTGACGGGTCCAGCCGCATCCAGCGTGAGAGAGCCCATACGATAGATTGTCTGGCCGTATTTCAACCACTCTGCCGCCGCCAGAAGCCCTGTATCCACACTGATCCAGTACCGCAGGACAAAGCCGTTTTCGTCCTCTCCCGTTTCCACATAGATACAGTTGACCCCGGAAAGAGATCGGTAGTCCGCCTTTTCAATCTGATTTACCGGCAGGGCAAGCACATCCTCATAGGTGGGGACGCCCTGCTCCTGATCGGCGGTGATCTCCCCGGCGGGACATTGATAAACCTCGGCTTGGCTGCCGTACCAGATATACGTAGTGGTTCCGTCAGTGAGAGAGTGTCGGATTTGCTGTCCCTTTGGCGCGAAGTCCGTTCTGGTCCAGTCGCCGCTGACGGATACAAGCACTTGTGTCGTGCCGCTTCCGCCGGTCCAAAACCGCTCCTCGGCAATGCTCCGCCGGTAGGCGGTGGGGCGCTCAAGCGACTCAATCGCGGATTGCACAGTCCCCGGTGCCACGGCAATCAGCGCAATGCCCCCGTCCTCTCCGCCGCCCGAGGCCGAAGAATCCCCCGTGGGCAAAACGGTATCCGGCAGCACAATGCGGGAGGAACGGCGCAGCCCATTGCTCAAAAGAATTGCCACCACCAGCAAAATCAGGATGACAAATCCGGCAACGGTAAATTTTCCAACCTTGCTGTTTCTCATGAGGCCCCCCTCTCCGCGCATCCGGCTCAGACGCCGGAATAGTCCTCCGGCGGGTCGCGGCGCAGGCCAAAATGCCACTCCACCGCGTCCGCAATGCGCCCGCAGGCACGTCCGTCGCCATAGGGATTCACCGCACGGGCCATTTTGTCATAGGCTTCCCGGTCCCGCAGCAGACGGGTGGCCATCGTCACAATATCGTCCTGCGCCACCCCGGCAAGCTTCACCGTCCCGGCGGCCACGGCTTCTGGCCGCTCCGTCTCCCGCCGCAAAACAAGCACGGGCTTGCCAAGAGCGGGGGCCTCCTCCTGAAGTCCTCCCGAGTCGGTCAGCACCAGATAGCACAGGGCCATCAGGTTGTGCATTTCGTCGGCAGGCAGCGGGTCGATCAGGTGGATCCGGGGTGCGCCCCGGAGATATTGGTCCACGCTCTCCCGCACCACGGGGCTGAGATGAACGGGATACACCAGCTCCACATCCTTGTTTTCTTCCGCAATCCGGCGCAGGGCAATCATAATATTTTTCATAGGCTCACCGTAGTTCTCCCTGCGGTGGCAAGTGACAAGACACACCTTTTTCTCCCCGTAGGGAAGGCGGTTCAGCCCCTCTGTGGAAAAATGAAAGCCGGGACGGACGGTGGTACGCAGCGCGTCAATCACCGTGTTGCCAGTAATAAACAAATTCCCCCGCACACTCTCCCGGCGCAGGTTGTCCCGGTTGCCCGCCGTTGGACAAAAATGAAGGTCCGCCAGCCGGGAGGTCATTACCCGGTTCATTTCCTCTGGAAAGGGAGAATACTTGTCATAGGTTCGTAAACCTGCCTCCACATGACCTACCTTCACCTGATGGTAAAACGCCGACAGCGCCCCCGCAAAGGTAGTGGAGGTATCTCCATGCACCAGAATTAAATTTGGTTTCAGCGCATCAATGGCCTCATCCATCCCCAGAAGGCACTTGCTGGTGATGGTGGAAAGCGTCTGTCGTGGGGTCATAATGTCCAAATCCCAGTCCGGCTTCAGGTCAAAAACCTCCAGCACGGAGTCCAGCATCTGACGGTGCTGAGCGGTGACGCAGCAAAGGCTCTCGATACCCTCACGGGCAGCAAGCTCCTTGACGAGCGGCGCCATTTTAATGGCCTCCGGCCGGGTGCCGAAGACGCTCATGACGCGAATTTTCTCCATTACTGATCCTCCTCTCCTTCCCAGCCGTCCGGCTCTTGCGCCTTCGGCTCGGCGTCTGCCAAGGCCGAGGCTGTCTCCTCCTGCGAAGCTTCCAACTTCCCGTCGCGGGGACCGGGGAGATTTTCCTGTTCCGATTCCTCCCCGGCGGGAGGAGCGGCATCTACCGCGTTCTCCTGCTTTTCGGCGCGGTGTCCGTGGTCCCTCAGCTCCTCCATCTCCTCGTGAAGCTCCTCCCGGACCTCCTTGGGGAAAATCACTCTGGCGGCCACCACAGCCACCACGCACAGCGACACGAAGAACATCATGGCCCGCAGCTCCCCGCTGGTGGTAAGCACCACGGCGCTGAGGCCCAGAATCGCGGAAATCACGTACAGAGTGGCAACCGCCTGCTTCTGGTTCAATCCCATGTCGATCAGGCGGTGGTGAATGTGGCTCCGGTCCGCCTGCATGGGGCTTTGCCCGTGGGCAAGGCGGCGGAGGATGGCAAAGGCCGTGTCGAAAATCGGCAGGCCCAGAATCAGAAACGGCACCGCGAAGGAAATAATGGCCCAGGACTTAAACAGCCCCTCCACGGACATACAGGCCAGAATATACCCTAAAAACGTTGCCCCGGTGTCTCCCATAAACATCTTGGCGGGGTTGAGGTTATAGGGCATAAAGCCCACGCACGCCCCCACTAGCGCCGCCATAACCACAGCCACCTGCACCTCGCTCACAAGCAGGGAAATCACCAGCACGGTGGTGGCGGAAATGGCAGACACGCCGATAGCCAGTCCGTCCAGCCCATCGATCAGGTTCACGGCGTTGGTAATGGCCACAATCCACAGCACGGTCACAGGAATGGACAGCATGCCCATGTCCCAATAGGGATTGGGGGAAAAGAGGTTGGGATTGCTCAGTACATGGATTTGCACACCGTTCAGCGTGGGAATCAGCGCCGCCCCAATTTGGATCATAAACTTAAATTTGGCAGGCAGGGGCGTGATATCATCCACCACGCCCAGCACCACGATGATCACCGCTCCCAGCAAAATGCTGCGGAACTGATTTGTCATTTTAGCAAACAGCAAAATGCTGACGATAAAGCCCAGAAAAATAGCCAGCCCCCCCAGCCGGGGGATAGGGATATGGTGCATCCGGCGGTTATCCTTGGGCACGTCGATGGCGCCCACCTTATAGGCGAACGCCTTCACCACCGGAGACGCCAGAAAGCTTACCACCAGCGCCACCACCAAAGCCAGAAACACCCCGGCCAGCAAGTTTGTATTGATTAGCATTGCGACAACGTTTCCTTTCACCGCGCGCTTTTTCAGCCATCATGGCGGCGCGCGCCGTAATCACCGGTCGATAAAGCCGACCTTTTTGTAAACCTTGCCCAGCGTCCGCCCCGCCACGCGGGACGCCCGCTCCGCGCCGTCGCGGTAGATGGCCTGAAGGGCCGCTTTGTCCGCCAGCAAACGCTCCGTCTCCTCCCGGATGGGGCGCAGCAGCTCCACCACCGCTTCACCCACGGCGGCCTTGAAGTCCCCGTAGCCGTGCCCGGCAAATTCCGCCTCGATGGCGTCAAAGTCCCGATTGGTGCACACGGAGTAAATCTGCATCAGGTTGGACACGCCCGGCTTTTCCTTCTGGTCATACCGCACGCAGGCCTCGGAATCCGTCACCGCCTTTTTGAACTTGCGCAG
>DKLF01000058.1 GCA_002455655.1 Oscillibacter sp. UBA6647
CTCCTTCTTGGCCCGCTCCAGCAGTTCGGGCAGCTCAACGGTTCCATACCGCTGGTAGATGCGCTGCACCAGCGCCAGAGAAAACGCCGTCACGCTGACGGACACCACGATTCCCGTCAGCACCAACCCGCTGGGAATCGGGTTGATGTACAGCGAAGCGTTGGCGGCTCCCTCTTCCACAATGGGTGCGCCGTGTCCCTCGATATACCCCAAAGATGCAAGCAGCATAAAGATGGCAGAATCCATGATGCTCAGCCCGATGACCTTTTTCACCAGATTCTGCTGAAGCATCATGTTCAGAAGTCCGATTCCGAATAAAATCACCGCCACCACGGCAAAGCGGTTCTGCGCAACCAATTGCGGCATCAGATCTTCCCCCTTTGAAACATTGCGTAGAATCCATAGATAGCGCAGGCCACCACCAGCCCCACCGCCAGCTCGATCACCGTCATCATCCACTCCATATCGATGGAGAGTCCATTTGCCCCCGCAAAGATATACACGCCGTAGGTCAGCGTATAGGCAATCAGCCCCACCACCCGCACGCCGTTGTACAGGCTGCGGGTCAGCAGCCTGCTCAGCCGCTCCGGCCCGAAGGCAACGGAATACAAAATCAGTCCTCCGCTGAGAATCGCGCCTCCGGAAAAGCCCCCTCCCGGGGACGACTCTCCGTTCATCAGCACATATGCCGCAAACAGGAAGACAAACGGAATGAGAAGCTTGGCGGACTTTTGCAGGATGTTGTCCTCATGGGTCCGCTCCGCAGCATCCTCTCGTTTCAGTCTTAGCTGCGCCCGCTCTCCGGTGTTGTTTTTGTCCCTTTGCAGCAAAATCATCACGCTGCTCACCGCCAGAAACAACACGCAACTCTCCCCCAGCGTGTCAAACCCGCGATAGCACAAAATCATGCCCGTCACCGCGTTGCTGGCGCCCGTCTCCTCCACCGTGTTCTCCAGATAGTGGCGGGACACCTCGTTGTTGGTGGGGTTTCCCGGCTGCCCGAAGGGCGGAATATAAATCACCGTGGACAGTAGAATAAAAATCAGCATCACGCACAAAAGTCCTGCCGCCAGCGGGTACAGCCCAAGGAATTTTTTCAGCCGCAGCTTCTCCCGCGCCTCATGCAGTTCGTGCGTCTCCTGTGGCCGCGCGGTGCGCCGATGGTCCATCACATATTGGGTTGTGGGGTCTCCGGCCTCCACCTCGCCGTTCACCCAGTCGGCAAACCGCTTCCATCCGCCCCGCTCACTCATCCCGCGTTCCTTTCAGCGCATTGATTTTCTTCAGCGTCAGAAAGAAGAGGATCCCGCTGACGCCCGCGCCAACCGCCGCCTCCGTCATGGCCAAATCCGGGCTTTCCAGCACGCTCCACAGCACCGCCAGCATCACGGAAAACGAGAGATACACAATGACCGACGCCAGCAGCCGCTTACAAAGCGGAGCCGCCGCCGCGCAGACAATCAAGCCAACCAGCAAAATATTTTCCAATAGCGTCATCGTATCTCCACCTTACATTCCGCCTTCAGATTGGGATTGGTGACTGTTTCCACCTGCGCGATCAGGTGACTTGCCACGGGACTGGTAATCCATAAAAACACCAGAATTAACAGCGCCTTCAGGGAGGCAAGGGTCGGCGCATGGAATAAAATAATCCCCATCAGAATGCAGAAAATTCCCAGCGCGTCTCCCACGGCGGCGGCGTGCATCCGGTTAAGGGCCCGGTCAAACCGGAAAAGCCCCAGTACCGCCGTAAAAAACGTAAATACGCCAAAGGCCAGAAATACCAGCCCCAGCCCGGTCACTATGTCACTCCCCATGCTCCGCCGTCTCCCCTTCCTCCAATGCAGCCTTGGCGCACTTTTCCTTGCGCCAGTGGCGTATCAGCACCATCCGGGCCATCACCGTCACCGTCAAAAAACTCAAAAGGGCGTAAACCAGCGCCACATCCACCAAAAAGGCCTCGCCCAGCCGCACCGACAAGATGGCAATTACCGCTACGGCCATGGTGTTGATCATGTTTACAGCCACAATCCGGTCGGTAAACCGCGGACCAATCACCGCACGCACCAGCGTGGCCAGCATCAGCACCGCCAGTAAAACCACCGCCGCCGTCAGCGCCGCGTTTTTCACATCGGTCATACGTTCTTCTCCAAGCCCAGCAGCTTTCGCTCAAATTCGCCATGCTCCAGCCCCTTGGCAAGAGACGCATCCAGCGTGTGGACGCACAAAAGATTTTCCTCCTGAGATACGACAATGGTCCCCGCTGTCAGCGTAATGGCGTCGCTGAGAGCGGCCCGGGCGCTCTGGTGCATTAAATCCGTCCGAAACCAGATAAGTCTTGGTTCCATGTTCCGTCCCTTTGTGTAAATAAGACGCATGACCACCAGTCCCGCCAAAAGCATCTCCTTCACCAGATAGGCGAGATACCGAATGGCGCTGCCCGTTTTTTTCAAAGCCGCCCAGTCTCCCCTGGGACTGTATCCCAGAGTTTTGCAGGCCAGCAGGTATATTCCTGCGGAAACGGCGCCCCCGATGATGCAGACCTCAAGGTCCAACTCTCCCGATAAAAATATCCACAGTCCAAACAGTAAAATCAGCAAGCCGCCGCCCCCTTCGGTTAAATTTCCTGCCGTCCCCTCACGGGAGTTTGTCTGCGCCAGGCCGCTCTTTCGCGTACTCCTGCACATACCTTATAAAATTCCGCGTCACGGGGGACACGGATTTCAATTGCGGCACGCCCATTCCCAGAATGCGGTACTGGGGCGGGTCCAGCGGCATGGCCACCGCGTCGCTGCGATAGTTGCGCAAAAGCAGCTCCGACAGGATGGAAACCCCCAGCCCCGCCGTCACCAGATTGACGATTGCATAGTCGTTGCAGGCGGAAAAGCGGATGTGTGGGTAGTGTTCCAACTGGTCCAGCACATGATGTACCTCGTAGTCATAACCCGCCATGGGCATAATAAACTGCTCATTTTTAAACGCCTCTACAGGTACGGAATTTCTCTCCGTCAAAGGGTGGCCCGGCGGTAGCAGCGCCAGCATCTCGTCCCTGCACAGAGGCAGCCAGTCAAAGGACCGGCTTTCTCCGCCGGTGTACAGGCACAAATCCGCCTCGTGGGCGTCCATCATGGCGTTGATGCGGTCCGCGCCCCCCTCAATGATCTGAATCTCCACATTGGGATAGTCCTTTTGAAAGGCGCTGATGATGTTTGGAAGCCAGTAACTGGCCATGCTGGAAAAGGATGCAATCCGAATATGCCCCGTATCCGCGCCCTTGATCTTCGCAATGTTCTGCTCCAGATTTTCGTTGGTGCTCAATAGCTGGCGGATAATGGGCAGCAACATCTCCCCCTCGGAATTGGGGCGAATGCCCGAGGAGGTGCGAATCATCAGGGAAAATCCCACCTCATCCTCCAGAGACTGCATCATGTGACTGATGCCCGACTGCGTATACCCAAGCTCTTCGGACGCTTTCGACAGGCTCCCCAGCTCCACGGCACGGACGAACGCCTCGTATTTTTTTATGTTCACGCGCTATGCCGCCCTTTCATGTTTCTTAGTACAAATAGGACATTCTCTAATATCCTTCTTTATGTTATCGTATTTATTTTTGAAATGCAAGATTTTTTTATGTCTGTTCATAAATCCGTTTTATGCCGGTTTTTTATATCCTCCCGTCCTTTTTCCGGTATTTGGAAGCAGCAGTCCGCTTGCTGGCTCTTCTCCGTAAAAAGGACCGCCATCTTTTCCGGCGGCTCTTTTCCTCGCATATCCCTCCTCGTCTTCGCATAGGCTTTTCCAACAAGGGGGAATGTTGAAATGATGATTCATGTGGTCGCCGCCGGCGAAACCGTCGATTCCATCGCCGCCGCTTATGGGGTTGATCCCTTCCGACTGGCAGCGGATAACGAGGTGGGAGCCTCCGGCGCTCTTGCAGTGGGACAAACTCTGGTTGTCCGATTTCCGGAGCTGGTCCATGCCGTCCGTTTCGGAGATACGCTGACTTCCATTGCAGCGGAATATGGCGTAAGTGTCCGGAAGCTCTATCAGAACAACTGGAGTCTGGGCGGTCTTCCCGCGCTGGAGGAAGGGATGGAGCTTGTCATCGCTTATCAGGACCCGCCCACTGACTCCGCCATTTTCAACGGCTATGCTTACCCCTTTACCGACACGCTGCTGCTGGACGCACAAACGCCATACCTCACCTATCTCACACCCTTTACCTACGGTATCACGGCGGAAGGGGGCCTTCTCCCGCTGAACGACGACGCGCTGCTGCTCTCCGCCAGAACCCATGGGGCGCGGCCTGTGCTTCATCTTTCCTCCTACACGGAGGAGGATCAGTTTGACTCCGAGCGCGCCACGCTGGTCCTCACAGACGAGGCCGCACAAAACCGGCTTATCTCCGATGTAGATGCCCTACTGCGCGAAAAGGGCTTTGCGGGAATCGACGTGGATTTCGAGTTTCTTCCCGCCGCTCTGGCCCAGCCTTATACGGACTTTCTCGCCCGCCTGCGCCGCGTTTTCGGTGCGCAGGGCTATTTTGTCTGGGCGGCTCTTTCGCCCAAAACCTCGTCCGCCCAGCCGGGCCTGCTCTATGAAGCCCACGACTATGCCGCCATCTCCTCCTCCGTGGACGCCGTCCTCCTAATGACGTACGAATGGGGTTACACTTACGGTCCTCCCATGCCTGTCTCTCCCCTGCCGCAGGTCCGGGCGGTGCTGGACTATGCCGTCACGCAGATTCCCCCTGAAAAAGTTTTCCTCGGCCTTTCCAACTATGGCTACGACTGGACTCTCCCCTTTGTGGCCGGCGAGTCCAAGGCCCAGTCCATCTCCAATCAGCGGGCCATCGAGCTGGCCATCCAATATGATGTCGCCATTGAGTATGACGAGACGACGCAGGCCCCCTTTTTCCACTATACCGATCAGGACGGCGCGGTCCACGAGGTCTGGTTTGACGACGCGCGCAGTCTCTCTGCCCGCCTCCTCCTCATCCGGGAATACGGCTTTCAGGGCGCGGGCATCTGGAACGTCACCCGTCCCTTTTCTCAGCTTTACCTCGTTATGGCCTCGCTGTACGACCTCTCTTGAATCATCTTTCTTGCTTCCTCCCCAGCCAAATCACAGCGGCCCCGCGGAGCAAAACTCCGCGGG
>DKLF01000095.1:0-722 GCA_002455655.1 Oscillibacter sp. UBA6647
TGCTGTTTTGCTCATCTCTATATTTAGTCTTCCTGATTTATATTATAGCGGCTGAAAGGCGGGAAGGTTTGCCTTCCCTTCTATGGTTTTTGCAGCATGACGCCATTTGTCGCTTCGGCCGCGCTGCGAAGAAAAAGCGAGACTCTGCAAAAAATAAGCCATGAAAGGCAAATCCGACAAAAAGGCCGTTAAGCTATAATGAAAGAAAATAGCTGTCAGACTACCCGGATTATCAAAGCTGTTTCACTATTTAGGAGGTCAAGACATGGAAAATTTTAATTTTTACAGTCCTACTTATTTTGTGTTCGGCAAGAGCACGGAGACGCAGACGGGCGAATATGTGGCCCGTTACGGCGGGCACAAGGCGCTGATTCATTACGGCGGCGGCTCCGTGGTGCGCTCCGGTTTGCTGGACCGCGTCAAAGCTTCTCTGGACGCGGCCGGTATCGCCCATGTGGAGCTGGGCGGCGTAAAGGCCAGCCCCCACAGCGATTTGGTCTACGAGGGCATCGAGCTGGCCCGCAAGGAGGGCGTTGACTTTGTGCTGGCCATCGGCGGCGGCTCCGTGATGGATTCTGCCAAGGCGATTGCGCTGGGCGCGGTTTACGACGGCGACTTCTGGGATTTCTACTGCGGCAAGCAGGGGGGCGTCACCAAAGCGCTGCCGGTGGGCACGGTTGTTACCATTGCAGCCTCCGGCTCCGAGGGCTCCACGGATTCTG
>DKLF01000095.1:865-2792 GCA_002455655.1 Oscillibacter sp. UBA6647
CCGAGGGCTCCACGGATTCTGTGATCACCTTGGTAACTGAAGATGGAAAGCAGTATAAGCGCTGCGCTGACGGCGATATTTTGCGTCCCCTGTTTGCCATCATGAACCCCGAGCTGATGGTGTCCCTGCCACCCTATCAGACTGCCAGCGGCATTGCCGACATTATGGCTCACTGCATGGAGCGCTACTTCACCCACAGCAAGGATGTGGAGCTGACCGATCGTCTGCTGGAGGCTGTGATGCTGACCATGATTAAAGAGGGCAGGCGCGTGATGGCTGATCCCAACGACTACGAGGCCCGGGCCAATATCATGTGGGCCGCCATGATTGCGCAGAATAACTCCACCGGCGTGGGGCGCGCTCAGGACTGGGGCACCCATCATATGGACAACGAGCTTGGCATTCTGTACGGCTGCTCCCACGGTGCCGGTCTGGCGCTGCTGTTCCCCTATTGGATGGAATATGCCATGAAGACGCAGGGGACCGACCGGTTTGTCCTGTTTGCCACTCGCGTATGGGGCTGCCAGCTAAATCTGGAGGACCCCGCTGTGACGGCAATGGAGGGAATCAAGGCGTTCCGGAACTTTATGAGGGACATCGGCATGCCTGCCACCATCGGCGAACTGGGTGGCAAGCCCGAGGACATCCCCACCATGGTGGAAAATATGTTCCACGGTGCGCCCAACCACGGAAACTTTGTGAAGCTTACCCGGGAGATTGCCGCGGAAATTTATCGTATGGCAATGTAACGGGAAGACCCGGACAGTATACGACGGAACGCGTCCCCGAAGGTTTTCCTTTCGGGGACGCGGGCATTCCGGGACTTGAGCAGGTACGGCTGGTTTTGTTCGCTGGATAAAAACAAAATCAAGGAAGGCTGAAGCGGGATGAAAAGAGAGAAAACGGGAAAAAGCGCCGAAAAAACGCGTTATACCAGTTTAAAGCGAAAGCTGATTATTATTTTTACAGTTGTCATCGCAATTCCGTTTTTGGCAATGGCACTGTATGTGCTGCCAAACCAAATTCGAGCGCAGTATATAGAGTCCAGTGGTCAGCAGCTAAAACTGGCAGATGAGAATATGAAGACATTTCTTGCGGAGGTCCAGTACAATGTAAACTATTTGGCCCCTGCAAGTTTGCTGAAATCAGCCGCCGGGCAGCTCACAAGCTATGCTGATCGGGGAGAAGCAGACGACAGGGTTGTTCGCTCTGCCATGGCCGGGGGCATCGAGCAGGAGATATTTGAGACATATGATTCCTTTCGGCTCGCGCACCCCTATATTGAATGGGTATATCTCGGGCTGGAAAGCAAAGAATTCATTCAGACCCCGGGGGAGACGACGCTGGCAGCCCACTACGATCCGACAACGCGGCCGTTTTATCTGGAGGCGGTTAAGGGCAAGGGTGAATTTGTTTTAGAGCCTTATGAGTACGATGGGAGCGTTTTGCTTGAGGTTGCAAAAGCCATTTATGACGGAGATCGGCTTCTCGGCGTCGGCGGAATGGACGTCAGCCTTGACTCTATGACAGAAATGCTGAATCAAATCAGAATCGGCAAAAACGGATATCTGATTCTTCTTCATCAGAACGGAACCATCATTTCTCATGCCGCCGACACCAGCTTCAACATGAGAAGCATCGAGGAGCTGGAAATTGCGGGAATGGGGAGCATTGAGGAAGTGAGCGACGGGGCGAAGAGGACGTCGTTTCAGGGAGAACAATACCTGACCAATGTATACACATCGCCGTCAACCGGCTGGAAGGTGATCGCAATGGTCCCCCAGAAGGAGATTTTCAGCGCTATTTTTAACGTTTGGATTCTGATATTGCTGCTGGCCGCTCTGACCTATGGCATAGGGCTGATTCTGGTCGTCAGATTTACGGACGCCATTCAAATTCCCATTCGAAAGCTGAGTCGGCGGCTGGA
>DKLF01000095.1:2916-3332 GCA_002455655.1 Oscillibacter sp. UBA6647
AAAGCTGAGTCGGCGGCTGGAGTTGCTGGCTGGCGGCGACCTTCATACAGAAGTTCCCCTGGTGGATTCAAAGGATGAGGTTGGGATTTTGGCAAGCTCTCTGCATAGCGTGGTGGAGCATCTGAATGGATACATCGAAGAAATGGGAACCGCTCTGGGGGAGATCGCGGACGGACAAATTTGCATCGACCTGCGGCAAAAGTACCTTGGCGATTTTACCTCTATAAAAAAGTCTATTCAAAGAATTTCCGACTCCCTGCGCCAGACGCTGACAGACATCAATCAGTCTGCAAATCAGGTGGATTCAGGGTCAAGGCAGATTTCGGAGGTTTCCCAGCACTTGGCGCAGGGATCGCAGAAGCAGGCCGGCTCTGTGGAAAATCTTTCGTCCACCATCGCGGAAATATCGGTTACTG
>DKLF01000017.1 GCA_002455655.1 Oscillibacter sp. UBA6647
GCTTTTCACTCTTTTGGCAAAATACGCACTCTCCAAAGCACCGGGGCCCGGTGCGGGCGCGGGAACGGTTCTCAAAAAAGCCCCGCCGTCGGACAAACGGCAGGGCTTCTATTATGCGCTTACGCCCGAGCTGAGGCCTCCACCACGGTCAAAAATTCCTGGCGCGTCATTGTCTCGTTGGCCAGCAGAAAGTTTGCCACCGAGTCGAGCTGGGAGCGCCGCTCCCGCAGAATCATTTCGCAACGGTCGTAGGCGGCAGTCACAATGCGGCGCACCTCCTCGTCGATCTGGGCGGCGATCTGCTCAGAATAGCTGCGGCCCTGACCCATGGCCCGGCCCAGAAACACCTCGTCGTGGCCGGATTCAAAGGAGACGGTGCCAAGCTTTTCACTCATACCGTAGGTGGCCACCATTTTGTGGGCAATGCGCGTGGCCCGCTGAATGTCGTTGCCCGCGCCGGTGGAGATGTCCCCCAGCACCAGACTTTCGGCGGCGCGGCCCCCGAGAAGTGCCACAATCTGCTCTTCCAGATACCGCTTGGACATATAGGAGCGGTCCTCCTGCGGCAAAGATATGGTCATGCCCCCCGTCTGTCCGCGGGGTACTATGGAAATTTGATTTACCGGATCGTGGCTTGGCAGCGCGTGCATCACGATGGCGTGGCCCGCCTCGTGGAAGGCGGTGAGCCGACGCTCGTGCTCGGGAATCACCCGGCTTTTCTTCTCCGGCCCGGCGATGACCTTGATCTCCGCCTCCTTCAAATCCGCCATGGTGATGAACTTCTGGTTCCGCCGGGCCGCCAGCAGCGCCCCCTCGTTGGTGAGGTTTTCAAGGTCTGCTCCGGTGAAGCCGGGGGTTCCCTTGGCCACCTCGCTCAAATCAACATCCTCAGACAGGGGTTTTCCCCGGGTGTGTACCTTAAGAATTTCTTCCCGTCCACGAATGTCGGGAAGACCCACAAACACCTGCCGGTCAAACCGGCCGGGACGCAGCAGGGCCGGGTCCAGCACGTCCACCCGGTTGGTGGCGGCCAGCACCACCACCCCTTCGTTGGCGGAAAAGCCGTCCATCTCCACCAGAAGCTGATTCAAGGTCTGCTCCCGCTCGTCGTGTCCGCCGCCCACGCCGGTGCCTCTCTGGCGGCCCACGGCGTCAATCTCGTCGATGAATACGATACAGGGCGTGGTCTTCACCGCTTCTTTAAACAGGTCCCGCACCCGGGACGCGCCCACGCCCACGTAAAGCTCCACAAAGTCCGACCCGGAGATGGACAAAAAGCCCACCCCGGCCTCTCCCGCCACAGCCTTTGCAAGCAGGGTCTTGCCGGTGCCCGGAGGGCCCACCAGCAGCACACCCTTTGGAATCCGGGCGCCCAACTCAGTGTACTTTTGCGGGTCCTTCAAAAACTCCACAATCTCCCGCAGCTCTTCCTTCTCCTCGTCGGCCCCCGCCACATCCGCAAAGGTGATGGACTTGTCCCGCTCGGAAAGCGCGTGCGTCCGGGCTTCGCTGAAGCGGTTCATCCGGTCCGGACCGCCCGCCCCGCCGGAGCGGACGGACATGAGATACCACATGCCGCCCAGCAGCAACGCCGCCGCCACATAGGGCAGCAAAATCGCCAGCCAGTTGGTGGAATGATCCGCGCGGTAGTTGTAGGAGGTGATGATGCCCTTGGCGGCCTGCTCTTGAATCAGGTCGTTCAAGTCGCTGTAAAACAGCTCAAAATCATACAGTTCGTGGACTGCGGTGGTACTGCCGTTGATCTGCGTGCGCAGATGCAATGTCAGCGTATTGTTGAAGATGTCAAGACTTTCCACCTTCTCCTGCTTGATAAGGCGCACCACCTCAGAATACTCCAGCGGCTCGGCAACAGAGCTGCTGCGCCACAGATACATGGCGCACAGCAGCATCACCACCGCCAGGAAGACAAAGGTCATTGCGTTTGTGGCTTTTGAATTTTTCAACGGGTCCTCACTCCTTTGCGGGCCAATCGCCCGTTTAGCGGGAATAAACCTCCGGCTTCAGCACACCGATATAGGGGACATTCCGATACTGTTGGCAATAGTCCAGTCCGTAGCCCACCACAAACTCATCCGGCACCACAAAGCCGACATAATCAGCGTTGACGGCCTTAGTCCTGCGGGAGGGCTTATCCAGCAGCGTTACGATGGTGATGGAGGCGGCGCCCCGGGTTTTGAAATACTCGCTGAGAAACGCAAGGGTATTGCCAGAGTCCAGAATATCCTCCACCACGATGACGTGCCGGTCCGTGATGTCCTGCTGAATGTCATGGACAATCTTCACCCGGCCGGAGGAACTGGTGGCGTTTTCATAGGAGCTGACGGCGATATACTCCACATCGCTTTTCACCTGACAGGCCCGCACCAAATCGGCCATAAACAGAAAGCAGCCCTTTAACACGCCCAGAAACAGCGGATTCTTTCCCTCAAATTCCTTGTACAGCTCCTCGCCCAGCTCCGCGATACGGGTTTGAATCTGCTCCTCCGTCACCAGAATTTTGAGGATGTCGTTTTCCATCTCACTTCTCATATTGTCTCTCCCTCTATGTCTTCTGAATAAAATGTCACCCAATCGCCGGACGCTCCGGCGGAAAATTCCAAATCCACGCCAAGATATGGCGCGGCCACAGGCCGCTCGCCTGTCCGCAGCACCGGCAAGCGGTCCCGCGTATCCGGGGAAATCCCCGCGTCGGCAAACAGCCGCTTCAACGTCCGCGCGCCCCGACTTCCCGGCAGATTCATGCGGTCCCCGCTGCGCCAGAGTGTCACCTCCAGCGGCCCCGGTACGCACAGCCGATAGGAAATGCTCCCCGGCGGGCCCTCGCTCCCCAGAAGCACGCGCCATTTGCCAAATTCCACAATCTGTCCCCGCAAAAGCGGCACGGGCCGTGGCATGGGACTCGCTTTATAAAGCTCCAGCGCTTCTCCATTGTTGCGGGCCAGCAGCCCGTAGGGCAAAGAACACTCCCTGCCCTTTCCCAATGACAGTACGGCCCCCGCGTGGGCCGCGGACAAATCCCTCCGCCGTCCGCAGACTGTTTCCATCAGCCCCAGCACCATCCTGCCGCGAAGGGCCTCCGGCGCGGCGCGCAGGACTTCCCACGGTAAAACGGCGCGATCCCCGGACAGCTCGGTCTTTTCCAGCAGCTTTGCCGCAAGCTCATCCAACAGCGCATCCTCCGCCGCCAGAAGTGCGGCGGAGCGAGCCATATTTTGCGCGGCTTTGGGGTTAATTTCCCGCAGCACCGGCAAAACCCTGTGCCGAAGCAAATTCCGCGCCGCGTCGTCCTCGTCGTTCGTCTCGTCCTCCACATGGGGCAGGCCTCGGGCATGGGCGTAATCCGCAAGTTGCGCCCGGGTCAGCTCTAAAAACGGGCGACAGATATTTCCCCGCACGGCGGGAATCCCCAATCCGGCGGAGCCGGTGCCCCGGCAAAGGTTTAACAGCATGGTCTCCGCGTTGTCGTCGGCATGATGTGCTGTGAGAATGGCGGCGCTGCGCCGCTTGGCGGCGGCTTCCTCCAAAAAGGCATACCGCAGCCGCCGGGCGGCTTCCTCCAGAGAAAGACCATCTTCCTCCGCCAGCGCCCGGGCGTCGCCCCGGTCGGAGGCAAAGGGAATGCCCCTCTGGGCGCAATAGTCCCGGACAAAGACCTCGTCCCGGTCCGCCGAAGCACCCCGCAGTCCGTGGTGAAAATGGGCGGCAGAGACAGAAATATTCCGTCCCTCCGCCCAGCGCAGGGCAAAGTCCAGCAGGCACATGGAGTCCAGCCCCCCGGACACGGCGCACAGCAGCTCCGTCCCGGCGGGAAAATGCGCCGTCATAAATTTTTCGGCGGAGGGCAGTTCAGTCCTCATCGTCGTACCGTGTCTCCAGCGTGCCGAACATGGTATACTCCGGCACCCACTTCAGCTCCACCTTTCCCGTTTCGCCGTGGCGGTTTTTCGCCACGATGCACTCGGCGATGTTGCGCTTTTCGGAGTCCTCGTTATAGTAGTCGTCCCGGTAGAGAAAAAGCACGATGTCCGCGTCCTGCTCGATGGCGCCGGATTCCCGGAGGTCGGAGAGCATGGGGCGCTTGTCGTCCCGCTTCTCGTTGGCGCGGCTTAGCTGGCTCAGGCAAATCACGGGTACATCCAGTTCTTTGGCCATGATTTTCAACGTACGGGAGATGTCGGAAACCACCTGCTGACGGTTCTCCCCGCCCTTGCTTTTCCCCCCGGCGGAGGTCATCAACTGCAAATAGTCGATCACCACCAGACCCAGATTGTCAAGCCTGCGGCACTTGGCATTCATGTCCGCCACGGACAAAAGCGGGTTGTCGTCGATGCGGATATCCACCCGGTTAAGTACCGTGGCGGCGTCCGCAATTCTCTCCCAGTCCGTCTCCCGCAGGGAGCCGGTGCGCAGCTTGTTGCTCTCCACCAGCGCTTCGGAGGAAAGAAGGCGCAAAACAAGCTGCTCCTTGGACATCTCCAAGGAGAAGACGGCCACGGAACGGTCTGTCCCCTTGGCAACGTTCAGGGCCATGTTCAGGGCCATGGAGGTCTTGCCCATGCCGGGCCGGGCAGCCAGCAGAATCAAATCCGACTTGTTCAGGCCCGTGATTTTCGTATCCAGCATGGAAAGGCCCGTGGACAGGCCCGGCATCCCCGAGGCGGACTCGCTCATTTCACTGAGCCGGTCCAGCACGTCCGGCAAAACCTGCCGGACGGGGGTCATCCCCTGCGCACCCTGTCCCCGGCGGATGGCAAAAATCCGCTGCTCCGCCGCTTCCAGCGTTTCGGCGGCCTCGCCGCCGCCCTCCTGCACCATGGCGGTAATCTCCGAGGCGGCCTGGGCCACCGCCCGCAGAAGGGCCTTATCCCGGACAATGGAGGCGTATTCCAGCACGTTTGCCGCCGTGGGAGTAATCTCAATCAGCTGTGCAAGATAGGCCCGGGTGGTGTTCTCGTCATAGGTGCCGTTTTTCTGCATCTCCTCCGCCACCGTGATCCCGTCGATGGGCCTCGCGTAGGTGAACATAGAGCAGATGGTTTCAAAAATCTCCCGGTTCTGACGCAGGTAAAAATCCTCAGGCCGCAGCTTGTCCACGACCTCCTTCACACAGTCCGGGTCGATGAGGACGGAACCCAGCACCGCCTGCTCCCCCTCTAAAGAGTGGGGCGTCTGGCGAAGAAGTAAATCTTCAATTGCCACGAAAAATCACCTCCGGGCGTGTTATTTGGATGCATGGTGCCGCTTACTTCTCCTCGTAGACGGACACGTACACGGTGCCGCTCACCTCGAAGCCCAGCTTGGCCCGGACCTCGTAGTTGCCGAATGCCTTGATCGGGTCCTCCAGAGCCAGCTTCTGCTTGGGGATGTCCACACTGTACTGCTTCATCAGCTCCTCGGAGATTTCCTTGGTGGTGATGGCGCCGAACAGCCGCCCGCCGGTTCCGGCCTTGGCGGTGACCTTGACCGGGCACTCCTTCAGCTTTTCCGCCGTGGCCTCGGCCTCGGCCTTCTGGCGAGCCTCCTCGGCCTTGCGGGCCTTTTCCTTCATGTTCATGGTGTTCACCGCGTCCGCCGTAGCGGCGGTGGCCAGCTTGCGGGGCAGCAGGAAATTCCGGGCGTAGCCCTCGGAAACCTCCACCATCTGGCCCTTCTTTCCCTGACCCTTCACATCCTGCATCAAAATCACTTTCATCGGTATCTCTCCTTATTTGTCCGATCCTGCATAGGATCTTTTATTTTTTCAGATACTCGTCCACGGCCTCCAGCAGCTTTTCCCGGACGGTTTCGGGGTCGCTGTCCTCCACCCGTCCGCCTGCGGTGGTGGAGTTTCCTCCGCCGCCCAGCGTCTCCAGAACCACCTGCACGTTGATATCCCCCAAAGACCGGGCGGACATCAAAACACTCTCCCCGTCCCGGTAGATCACGAAGGATGCCTGCACGCCCTTGAGCGTCAGCAGTTCGTCTGCGGCCTGCGCCGCCGCCACCCGTTCCACGCCGTCCTCCGTCACGGTGGCCACGGCGATGTCGTCCCGGTACAGCTCCGCCTGACGGATAATGTCATAGCGGGAAACCATCTCCGTCAAATCGTTCTGGAACAGGCGTTGCACCGCGCTGGTGTCCGCCCCGGCCCGGCGCAGGAAGGCCGCTGCCTCAAAGGTCCGTCCGCCGGTGCGCATGGTGAAATGCTTTGTATCCAGCACAATGCCGGCAAGGAGCGCCTCTGCCTCCTCGGGAAGGAGGTCGCTTGGCTCCACCAGATACTGCAAAAGCTCCGTCACCAGCTCGGAGGCGGAGGAGGCATACGGTTCGTGGAAATTCAGCGCGGCATTTTCAATGTAGCTGGCGGCACGGCGGTGGTGGTCGATGACCGCCACCCGGTTGCAGGACTCCAGCACGGCGGGGCTTTCCACAAAGTCCGGCCGGTTGGTATCCACCACGATGAGCAATGCCCCCGGCTGCATCCGCAAAAGAGCCTCGCTGCCGCTGACAAACACACCGGCATACTCCGCCCGCCCCCGCAGCTTTCCCAGCACGGCCTCCGCCGCGTTGTGGTTCAGGTCGATGACCACCTGAGGGTGCTTTCCCAGCTTCCGCGCCGCGCAGCAAAGACCCGTCGCCGCACCCACCGCGTCCATATCGGCAAAGGAGTGCCCCATGATATAAACCTGGCGCGCGTCGCTCATCAGCTCGCCCAAGGCGTTTGCCATGACCCGGGACTTCACTTTCGTGCGCTTTTCGGGACTTTTAGTCCGTCCGCCGTAAAACTCAAAATCCAACTTGCCCCGAACCACCGCCTGATCGCCGCCCCGGCTCAGCGCCATCTCCAGCGATAACGACGCATTTTTATAAAGCTCCGCCACCCCGTCGGCTTCCCGGCCCACGCCGATAGACAGCGTGGGATGGGACCCCTCGCCGCCAATTTCCCGCATGGAATCCAGCACAGAAAACTTCTCCGCTACCAGCGGGGCATAGTCTTTTTCCTCCGTCAAAAGAAGGTAGCGATCCCGGTTGGTTTTCACCAAAAGCCCCGTGTCCACGGCCCACGCCGCCAGTTTTTCATCAATCTGGGCCTGAATGGCGCTGCGCTGGGCCTCGCCGCTGACCTTCATCAGCTCCTCGTAGTTGTCCACATTCAAAAGCGCCACCACAGGACGGGAACGCTCAAACTTCTCCCGCATGGCGTCGTATTCCGTGGTATCCACCCAGTAGGTGGTGGCCACCAGATTCTGGGTTCCGTCCCGGTCCTTCGCCCGGACAAGACTGCCATACACCCGAAAGCGGCGGTTATTCATCATCACCCGGTCAGGGCACTCCTGCTTCCCCTCCAGCAGCCACGCAACCGGCATCCCCGGCACCGTGTCCTCCACCTTGATTTCAAACAGATGCTCCCGCACGCCCACAAGCTGCAAAAAATCCTCGTTGCTCCAAATGATTTCGCCGGTATCCGGGCGAAACACCATGATTGGCAGGGGAGAGTTAATCAGGGTGGATTTGCTGGCGGCGTCCACGCTGCCAGTCAGGCTGTTGATATACTGCAAAATCCCCTGCTTGCGTTTCTGCGTGCTGGAACGGAAAAAAAGATACATTCCCACCGTGACCGCGCCCTCGGCCGCCGCCAGCAATGGCTGAACCGGAACGGTCACCGCCGCGAACAGCAGCAGGCACAGAAAATAGAGTTTTAGATTGGGCTCCAGCAGCCGGGAAAACTTTTTATTCATAATCGGTTGCCCTCCTCCGGAGCGGTGCCGCCCGCGCGGCGATGCTCCTAAGCCATAGATTTTATTAGTATACCACCCCTTTGTTTTTCGGGCAAGATTTTTTCTGTTTTCGACCCGTCCTCAATTTTTCAAAAAGGTGTATACAAAGCCGGGGGCATGTGCTATACTATCCTATACAGTATCATTCGGGAGATTGCGCGCAGGTCGATGAGCCGGGCATTTTTTGCCCTAGCAGCCGCCGCAGCCCGCTGATGTTTTTGTATTTCACTGGGCAGGACCGCGGTCCCATCCCGGTTTAATAAACGGACAATCTCACAGGGTACAGCGCGGACGCAGTTCATTCTTCTGCCGGCGAGACGGGGCCGGACGAAGTTGGACCGTCCTTAATTTGGTGCGGCTTTTTGCGATGCAAATGGCTTTCGCGCCCTATTTTGGTATACGTTTTCCGCCGTACATCCTGGGATTCCTCCATAACTTTTACTTATTTTTATATAAAGGAGTTCTCTGAATTTATGGCAGAAAAACTGAAAATTATCCCTCTCGGGGGGCTGGACGAGATCGGCAAGAACATGACCGTCTACGAGTACGGCGGCGAAATGATCGTCGTTGACTGCGGCATGGCCTTTCCGGGAGATGATATGTACGGCATCGATCTGGTGATTCCCGACGTGACGTACCTGATTAAAAACCGCGCCCGCGTCCGGGGCCTGTTTATCACCCACGGACACGAGGACCATGTGGGGGCCATCCCCTACGTGCTCAAGCAAATTAACATCCCCATCTACTGCACCCGGCTTACTGCGGGCCTGATCAAACTGAAGCTGGAGGAGCACGGCTTGGTGAAGTCCACCAAGCTTATCACCGTGGAGCCGGGCGAAACCGTCCGCGCGGGCAAGTTCAACGTGGAGTTCATCCACGTGAACCACTCCATCGCGGATTCTGTGGCCTTTGCCATCCACACCCGGATGGGCACCGTGGTCCACACCGGCGACTTTAAAATTGACTCCACCCCCATTGACGGCGAGGTCATGGATCTTGCCCGGCTGGGCGCGCTGGGGAAGGAGGGCGTGCTTGCCCTTTGTGCAGACTCCACCAATGTGGAGCGGCCCGGCTTTACTCCGTCTGAAAAAACCGTGGGTGCCGCCTTCATTCGCCAGTTCACCGGGTGCAACGAGCGCATTCTTGTCACCACCTTCGCCTCCAACGTTCACCGCATCCAGCAGGTGCTGGACGCTGCGGCCGCCACGGGACGAAAGGTAGCGGTGACCGGCCGGAGCATGGAAAACATGATGCGGGTCTCCACGGAGCTTGGCTATATGAAGGTCCCCAAGAACACCCTTCTGGACCTGAACCGCATTAAGGGCTTGCCCAAAAACAAGCAGGTCATCGTCACCACCGGCTCTCAGGGCGAAGAAATGAGCGCCCTGTACCGCATGGCGTTTTCCACCCACCGTCAGGTGGAGCTGGGCGCAGGCGACAAGGTGATTATCTCAGCCTCCGCCATCCCCGGCAATGAGGTGACAGTGGGCCGGGTCATCAACGAGCTGTTCCGCAAGGGCGTGAACGTGGTTTATGACCGGGCGGATATGCTTCACGTCTCCGGCCACGCCTGTCAGGAGGAGCTGAAGATTGTCCACGCGTTGACAAAACCCCGCTTCTTTATCCCCGTCCACGGCGAGCAGCGGATGCTGCAAATTCACTCCAATCTGGCCCAGTCCATGGGTATGGATCGCAATCACATTGCCATTGCTCAAAATGGCGCCGTCATTGAAATCACCGGCAAGAGCATGAAGGTCAATGGCTCTGTCCCCTCCGGAGAGGTGTATGTGGACGGCTCCGGCGTGGGCGACGTGGGCGCCGTGGTGATGCGGGACCGCAAACGCCTTGCCGAGGACGGCATGGTGGTGGTGATTCTCCCCGTTTCTTCCCACGACGGGCAGATTCTCTCCAAGCCGGAAATTGTCACCCGAGGCTTCATTTACGTAAAGGAGTCCGACGAGATGATGCGTGAGTTGGAGAACATCGCCATGGAGGCGGCAACCAACGCCCCCCGCAGCCGCGGGCGGGACGACGGCGAGCTGCGCAGCGCGGTGAAGTCCGCCGTCAGCAATTACCTCTTTAAAAACACCCAGCGCAGCCCCATGATCATTCCTGTGGTCACCAAGCTGTAACTAAAAATAAACAAAGCGCCGCCCCGAACATTCGGGGCGGCGCTTTTTGCCGTTGCCTTTCAGGCGGAGCGCCGGACGCGTTCCTTT
>DKLF01000160.1 GCA_002455655.1 Oscillibacter sp. UBA6647
TGTCCGTTGGGATAGATGTCGATCTCAATCTCGCCGTTGGTCTTCTCTTTGACCAACTCGGCAAATTTGTTGAACAGGATGTCGTTGCTGTCACCCTCCGTCACATGGTGGGACAGCTTCAGGACACGGGTCTCGACAGCGCCGCCGGCGCTGCCGGAAGCGGATCCGGCGGGGGACTTCTGGCCGCAGCCAGCCAGAACAGAGGCCAGCATCAGGGCGCACATGGCTCCGCTCAGGACGCGGGACAAATTCTTGTTCATCTTCAATTTCCTCCTCTATAATGTCGCGTGATTCTCTTACGTTTCTCACCGATACTGTTAAGAATTTTAACATAAAGAAACATCAATATCTCTAGACTGCACCGCAGGTTTTCAGCACACATTTGACGTGTTTATGACACCCAAATAAAATCAGCCAGCACAATTTTGACTTGCATTGTGTAAAAGTCAAAATTGTGCTGGTCAATAGTTTTATCTGCCGCGTCAGTGCCCCTGTCTGGCGACCTGTGAGCGGCGGTATTCCTTCGGCCCCATTTTGTTGCACTTTTTAAACACCCGGCTGAAATAATTCTGGTCGTTGTAGCCCACCGCCAGGCCAATTTCCCCGATGGATAAATTGGTATCCGTTATCAGCGCGGCGGCCTTTCCCATCCGCTTTCCCGTGAGATAATCCGTGAAGCACAGTCCCGTGTCATCCTTGAACAGGCGGCTCAGATAGAAAGGGTTGAAGCCGAATTCTTTTGCAAGATCGTTGATACTCCAAGGCAGTTCCGCATGTTCTTCCAGCCGGGCGCAAATTTGCCGCACCACATAGTGCTTTTTCTGAGGGGCGCTGGAGGACATTTTCTCCATAATCTCCCGCAGATAGGCAGAGCTGAAGTGAATAATATCCTGAATATCGCCCGTTACAAAAATGTCCACCATTTTTAGGCCGATATCCTCCTTCCGAACCTGAACACTTTTGCGGACCACCGTCAAAACCTCAATGTCCTTCAGCATCAAATCGTCAATTGCATGCCGCTCTCCGTAGTGCAGCAGATATTGTCCGAACATCCGGATCGCCTCTTCGGCCTCGCCGTTTCTGATATGGGCGACCACCTTGTCCTCAATTGGCTCTTCATAGCTGCCTGCGCTTTTCAGGCTGTTGAGATGCGCCATGGCGCAGCGGTACGACCGACTGGGATTGTCGTAAACCGACACCGTGTCACCAACGGTGATATCGGCCTTCTCGCACAAATCCAGATTCAGTTTCATCTTCAGCTCCACCGTAACGCTGAGTTCGTTATACCCCAGCGTGTCCCCACCGGTAAAGCAGAAAATCGCCGTCCGATCCCGCATATGGCTCACGGCGTAGGGAATCCCGCTTTCGTTCATGGCAGACTCGATCTCGTCCTGAAAGCTGGCCGTCTTGAGCTGTTCTGACGCACTGGTGTCGATCAGGATACAGAACACCCGGTTCTCCCGAATGTTCAGCAGGGCCTTATAGGCATCGATCTTCTTCCTGTCCGCGTTGAGCATAATGCAGTCTCCCAGTTCCTGGAGAAAGACCGATTGGTCCTTTTGCCCCATCTGGCGGGCGCTCTTTTCATCCCGGGCCCAATCCAGAAAACGCTGCACCGCCTCGTAAAACTCCTTGCGGATCGGCGGCTTGAGAATAAAATCATTGGCCTGATAGACGATTGCCTCCTTGGCATATTCAAAATAATTGAACGCCGTCAGAATCATGATATACCCCTTGAAATCCTGTGCGCGAATGTCCCTGACCAGCTTCAAACCACTGACGCCCGGCATATGGATGTCCACCACCAGCAAGTCCACCTGCCGCGTCTCTATCATCGTCTTTGCCTCCGCCGCGTCTTTCGCCTCCAATATCTCAAACAGGTCCCCGTACTGGCGGCGCAGCAGAATATGTACAATGCTCCGATCTTTTTCCTCATCGTCTACAATCAATATCCGAAAATTTTCATGATTCATGTTTCTCCTCCGCCCATCGGATACCGCAGCGTTACCACATTGATTTTTTCATTTGTCACCGCGCAGTCCATCAAGCCTTCTCTGTCATAAAAATGCCGCAGGCGGTCACGCACGTTGCCAAGACCGATTCCCGTTGTTTTCCTGCCGTGCGGCACGCTCTGTCCGCTGTAAAATGCCTGTATCTGCGTCTGTAAAATCACGCCGCCGTTATTTTCCACCGTCACCACGGCACAGTTCTCCTCCGTATCCAGCTTGCATGCGACCTTCAGCCAGCCGCCGGACTCCATATTTTCGCAGCCGTGAATCACCGCGTTTTCCACAATGGGCTGCACCGTCATGCCGGGAACCGGCACATCCGGGATTGTATCGTCCAATTCCATGAAAAAGGAGATTCGATCTCCAAACCGCTGATTCTGCAAGAAGAGATAGGTCTGCACCATTTTCAGCTCATCTCTTAGAGTGACGTCCGTTTTCATTGACTGAAGGCTGTATCGAAGCATATAGGAAATGGACTCCACAATGCCCAGCGTTTTATCCGCCCCCTCCACAAGCGCCATCGCCGTGGCCGTCCCCAGCACATTGAAAAGGAAATGCGGGTTCACCTGAGATTGCAGCGCCAAAAACTGCGTTTCCTTGAGCAGCCGTTCTGCGTTCATCTTCTCCTCGCGGGTTGTGATCAGGCGGCTCAAATCCCGCTTCATCCCGTTCACCGCAGTGGCCAGATAGTCAAACTCGTCGCTGGCGGCAATCTCAATGTCCGGGTCCTGAAAATTGCCCTTGGAAATCTCCCCCACGCCGACCACCAACTGCCTGATCGGCGCGTAAATCCGCGCGTGGAAATCCATGGAAAAGGTAATCGCCGCCATCAGCATTAGCACCAGAATGACACCGGCAAGTCTTGTCAGTAATTTAAAGTCCCGGTTTAGCTGCGGATAGATCGCCGCCGCATGGTTGACCTCCAGATTCTGCACCCGATCCAGCAAATAAAGCACATTGTTGCAACGCTCGTCCACCTGTGCGAAGGTGCCGTTTCCGCTCAGACCACTGCGAATCCGCAGCACCTGCGTGTCCGTTTCCACCAGTAGCTGGCGGATACTCCGAACCGCCAGCAGACTGGCCGGCTCTCTGGAAATATCCTCCACCACGTCCAGCTTCTGATCCAGCTCTGTCCATTCCGTCCGAAACCGGGCGTAGTCCCGCTCATTCCGGGCCTCTGCATATTTTTTCGCCGACAGCTTGAGTTGCCCGGTCAGCCCCTTGCTCCTGTCGATGGAGACAATATTTTGCAGCATCTCGTCATATTGCCGGTCCGCCATGTAGGACTGGAACAGAATCATCCCGCCGAAAACCATCGTAATCAGAATGAAGCACAGGCTGAAGCTCATGATCATCCTCTTGACGCTGTTCTTCTCCCCCAATATCCGATTCAGCATCTAGTCAACCAGCGCCTTTACAACCAGCTTTTCCTGCCCGTCGTCATACTGGATGCCAAACGCCGTCTCTCCCAGCCTCACGCCTTTATTCAGCGCTTCAAAGGTCGCGTCAAACTCTGAAAAACGCTCTACACTTTTCGTGGGCAGGTTCTCCGACACATCGGGAAAAAGGCAGCTTTTGATTTCCCCCTCCGCAATCAAAACGCTCGCCGCCCGCTCCAGATTCTCCAGTTCCTCTGCCAGATTGCCCTTGCTGGTATTCCTGGCAAAGTAACGCACCAAATTCACCAGATTTTCGATGCAGGCCTCTTGGCTTGCCGTATCGCCCAGCAGAATCTCCCGGTGCAGCAGCTTCAGCGCTTTCAGGGTAATCTCGTTGTCATACTCACTTTTCATTTCCCGTAAGCATCCTTTCCATGTTGTCCGCTGATATCAGGGCAATCCCGGAATCCACGCTGGCGGGCATGACGGAGCCCTTCCGCAGCTCCACCAGATACCGCACCGCCAAAGATGCCGAGTACGCTTCGTTCTGCTGAACAAGTCCGTCCAGCGTCCCGCTGCGCAGATGCTCGGCGCACTCCTGCAAATCGCCGTATCCCACCGCGTAGATTCCCCGCAGTCCGGCCTCGCTTGTCAGGCAAGCCGCAATCACGTTGGTCAAGTCCTCATCATAGGAAAACACCGCGTCCGGGCGCTGCGTCTCCAAAAGATTCCAAACCTCGTTATGCATGCTGGAGGAGGAGGACTGCTTTTCATCCATCACCGTCACATCCACCACCCGATATCCCTCAAACGGTGTGTTTACCAGATTGGCAATCTTGGTCTTCAGCCCCTCCCCCGGCCCCGGAGTCGTAATTTCCGACGGTTCCAGCACCGCCGCTTCCATATACAGTTGGCCGCCGCTATTCAGCCGATCCACCAGCAGAACTCTGCCGGTACCGTCCGTTGCGCTGATACAGCTCAGCGCCGCCATCCGTTCCGAATTGACTGCGGAGCCGATAAAGGTGTCAAACTGGCTGCTGTTCAGCCGCCGGGAGATCACCACTATCGGGATTTCCCTGCGCCTGCACGCGGCGAGCTCCAAATCGTACCCGGTGCTCTCCATGGGGTATAGAAGCACGCCGTCCACGCTGCTGTCCTTTGCAATCTGAATGACCCGCAGTTGCTCCTCTTTTGTGGAAGTCTCATAAATTTCCACGAACGCGCCGTAGCGGCTGCCTGCCGCCTCGGCTTCCTGGCGAATGCCGTCAACATCCACATTGCCGGAATCCGGAATAATCGCCACAATCCGGCGCTTTCCTCCGGACAGCGCCGCTTCAGCATCAGTTTGAAAATATTGGTATGTAGACGTGATCAGAGAGGCCGCATAAAGTGCGCAGATCAATAGCAGGCTTAGAATGATCCGTTGGCTTCTCTTTATCATGGCGCGCCCCTTTCCCCCGCATGTGCAGCCGTTTAAAGCCTCGCATCACCGGAAATTTCTTTTACCAGATCGTCCACATATGCCTCATTGGCATAGTCCAGCTCGCCGTTGTAGCACTCCAGAATATCCGATTCCACCTGACTGCGGACCTGCTTTTTCGAGATAGCAGACTTCAACAGCCACATCATCATCCGCTCCTTCCCGTTCAGTTTCTTGAACTGAACGGCCCCCAGAAAATGATAGGCACGGATTCCCTCCAACTCCGCCGGACTCAGGTTGCGCTCCAATACGGAGCGAAAGGCGGCTTCGTCTCCCGGCATCGTCAGCCCTACGGTGAACAGAATCAATCCGCGCTGCTTCAGTTCATCCAGATGCTTTTTCAAAAACCGAATTCCCTGAATTGCGCCGCCGTAAATCGCACCGCCATACACAACAGTATCGTAGAGCCGCAGCATTTTGGACGTCACTTGATATACCGGGCGCAAGTCGGCTCCGGTTTTCTCGGCAATCCATTCGGCGTAACGCTCCGTCGTCCCGTATTTTCCCGCGTAAATAATCAAAGTCAAGGCCGTTCCTCTCTTTCAGCGGTATCCCGCAAAATCTCCTATGGCGTGCATCTGGAAAGGCTCTCTCCGGCGCGGCTGGTTTCCAGTCAAACCGTTATTTGTTTGCGGCAAGCATACCGGGAGCATCCCCTTGACAAGCTTTCCCCGGCGGGCCCATTCCGCCGCACCCGCCTACCCCCCGCATCGCCGCCGCAAATCAGAAGGAGCGTATGCGTTTTCCATGCCGCGGTTGAAGGGGGATCAAATTCATTTATACTCTAATGAGCCAGCGTCCTTTTGTCAAGCGTCCGCAGTGGATTCTGCGGGTTGAACCTTGAGAAGTCCGCGCCGCCAAATAATCGGCGCAAAATTGCGGAAAATGGGGCCCCTCCGCCGAAATACATTTGTCGGGTCAAAAGCGCACATGTATCTCGCAGCCAGCGCCGTCTTTTCCCGATCAAAAATCCGGTGGCGGGGAAATCTGTGGCGGTTGCTCTTGTGCTTTTGCGGAAAATCATATATAATAACCAACTGACTATGCGAAACGGCACATTTTCGGTCGGGGTTCCCGGGGGACCGACCTATGGAAAGGAAGAATGCGCTTATGATCCAATTGAATTCCGAACAGGGCGCCGTCACCATCAGCAGCGCCGTGTTTTCCAACATTACCGGCATTGCCGCCACCAACTGCTTTGGCGTGAAGGGCATGGCCTATCGCTCCATGACGGACGGTCTGGTCCATCTCCTGCGGCGGGAGGCCATGAGCAAGGGCGTCAGCGTCACTGCCAATGACGACGGCACCGTCTCCATCGAGCTTCATATCATTGTTGAAAACGGCGTGAATCTTCCCGCGGTGTGCAGCTCCATTATGAACGAGGTGCGCTATATGGTCACCAAAAATACCGGCGTGGAGGTCAAGGCGGTCGATGTGTGCGTCGACTCCATGACTCTGTGACCGAGGGAGGGCTCAAAACAGATGAACAAACAAATCAGCGGTGCGCTTTTCAAGCGGATGGTGCTGCACGGAGCGGCCGCGGTGTCGGCCCAGAAGCAGGCGATTAACGATTTGAACGTGTTCCCCGTCCCCGACGGAGACACCGGAACCAATATGAGTATGACCATTGCCGCCGCCGTGGATGAGCTGCGTCGGTGCGACCCGGAAAGCGTTGACCGGGCCGCCTCCGTCACCGCCTCCGCCCTGCTGCGAGGCGCACGCGGGAACTCCGGCGTAATTCTCTCCCTTTTGTTCCGGGGAATTTCCAAGGGGCTGAAGGGCCGGGAGCACGCCGACGCGGCCACGTTTGCCGCCGCCATGCAGGAGGGCGTTTCCGCCGCCTACAAGGCGGTGATGAAGCCCGCGGAGGGCACGGTGCTCACCGTCTCCCGGCTCACCGCCAAGCGGGCGGTGGACGCGGCGGCGGAAGGGATGGATTTGGAAGCCATGTTGGATTCCGCCATCCGCGTGGGCTATGAAACGCTGGCGCAGACCACCGACATGAATCCGGTTTTGAAAAAGGCCGGCGTGGTGGACGCAGGCGGCAAGGGCTTCCTTCTCATTCTGGACGGAATGCTTGCCGAGCTGCGGGGCGAGCCTATGCCCGAGCTGTCCGACGCAGGCGCACCGGAGAAGGAGAAGGCGGATTTCGGCGGCCTTTCCTCCGATGAAATCACCTTTGCCTTTGACACGGTGTATATCGTGCGCAAGGCCTCGGCAAACATTTCTCTGGACCCCCTGCGGACCTATCTGAACAGCATCGGCGACAGTCTGGTCATCGGCGAGGACGACGAGGCCTTCAAGGTCCACGTCCACACAAACATTCCCGGCGCGGCGCTGACGGAGTCTCAGAAATACGGCACGCTGGAGCTGGCCAAAATCGAAAACATGCGCACGCAGGCAGATGCGCTGGCCGCCGGACGGCAGGCCCAGAGCACCGACGATCTCGACGCGGTGGAAGCCGAGCTTGAAGCGCAGACAGAGCAGGAGGTCCCCCGGGGCATCGCCCCGCCGGAGAAGAAATACGGCTTCTTGGCGGTGTGTGCCGGAGCAGGACTGGAAGCTTTGTTCCGGGATTTGGGAGCCGACGGGGTTGTGTCCGGCGGGCAGACCATGAACCCCTCCACCGAGAGCATCTTGGACGGAGTGAACGCCATCCCCGCCGAAACTGTGTTTATCCTGCCCAACAACGGCAACATCATTATGGCCGCCCAGCAATGCGCCGCCCTGACGGAGAAAAATGTGGTGGTCATCCCCACCAAAACCGTACCTCAGGGTGTCACCGCCATGATGAACGTGGATTTTGAGGCGCAGGACGCCGAAGCCCTCACCGTCGCCATGTCCGAAGCCCTTTCCTCCGTCACCACCGCCCAGATCACCTACGCGGCCCGGGACTCCGATTTTGACGGGTTTGACATCAAGGAGGGCGACTTCCTTGCTTTGGAGGAAGGGCGGTTGTTCGGCACAGACAAGTCTATTGCCGCGCTGACGGAAAAGCTGGCGCAGGACGCTCGGGAACGGGGCAGTTCCTTCATCTCCGTCTATTTCGGAGAGGACGTGTCCGAGGAAGACGCCCGGAAAACCGCAGAACTGTTTGAGTCCGCCTGTCCCGACGCGGAGGTGGCAATCCTTTCCGGCGGGCAGCCTGTGTACTATTATATCATCTCCATGGAGTGAGTTCCCCCCACATTTCCATAAGATCGGAAGAGCGG
>DKLF01000010.1 GCA_002455655.1 Oscillibacter sp. UBA6647
TTCCAACCGGCGGTACAATGCACGGAAGTCGTTTGCTTTGAATATGATAGATTGCGGCCTGTGTATTGGAGGTAATTATTTTGGAACTTGAAACTTGTCGCAATAATGATACCGTTATGGATACCGTGATGATCGCGCGTATTCTTCGCGCCGAGCGCTGCCAGCTACTGGTTTGCGACTGCGCTACAAACCAAGAGGTTGTTGTTCATGCAAACAATGCATGCTGCTTCTCCTGCGGTGAATGTGTGTGCATCCGTTACAGCGGAGCCATGACGATGAGTCTTCCCCCGCAGATTTCCGCCACCTGTGTTGCGCGGCACTGTGGAAACTGAGCGTACTTTTTTCTCTATATAGAAGAGAGGGCCGAAAGGCCCTCTCTGTTTTATTTTAACCCTTGCGGGCTGCTTTTTACGGCGCTACTCCCTATGGACATTGCCGCCATCTTACTTATGCTTGTGGATAGCTTCCAACTCATAGACAATCCAAAAAGTCATGGCAGAAGCTATGAACCAAATAAAACCTGTATGCCCCAGAAACATACCAATAAATCCAGCCATAAAAATGGATATCGCAGCCCCAATTGCAAGTCTGATTTTCGTATCTCTTATCGGTTTTTCTGGTAGATGGCCCACAGCCCGTCCATCAAAAGGTACTTGTCGTAGATAATCTCGTTCCGGCAGTACTTCACGATGATGGGCGCGCTTCCTCCCGTGGCCACCACGCTGACGGTTTTCCCTCGAAACTCGTCCCGGATGCGGTCCAACACGCCGTCCAGCATCCCGGCAGTTCCGTAGATGATGCCGGCGCGCATGCAGTCCTCTGTGTTTTTGCCGATGAGAGACTTGGGGTGCTGGAGGGAAATGGCGGGAAGCTGCGCCGCCCGGCGGCTCAAAGCCTCCAGCGAGACGTTGACCCCCGGCAGTAAAAGCCCACCCTCATAGGTGCGGTCGTGGGAGATGACTCCGATGGTGATGGCGGTACCCATGTCGATGGTGACAATGGGTGCGGCAAATTTCTCAAGAGCCGCCACCGCGTCCGCCACAATGTCGGCCCCCATCTGGGTCTGAAAGTCCATGCGGATGTTCAGGCCCGTTTTCACCCCGGGCCCCACCACCATGGGCGGCTTTCCCAGAAGACGGCCCACCGCCTTTTCCAGCATGAAATTCAGCGGCGGAACCACGCTGCACACAATGGCTCCGCTGACGTTCTTCAGATCGTAATGATACAGCGCAAATAAATTCATCAAGTCAATGCTGAACTGATCCGCCGTTCTGCGGATGTCCGTATCCAGCGCGGCCAGGAACTTCAGCTCCCTGTCTGGGCCGAACAGCCCCACGGACATATTGGAATTTCCCACGTCGATGGCCAGAAGCATGTCGCAATCCCTCCCCTGTCTGATGCTTTTATGGTATCACGTCCGGACAACTCTTGCAAGCGGAACTGCACTCTGCTATAATGATTTTATTAGTCGAACAGATGTTGCCTTCAACCATTTTCGGAATTTGAAAGGAATTTTGCCTATGGATACAATTTGCAAGCTTTCCTCCCCTTTGGGTCCCCTATGCCTTGCGTCGGACGGCACGGCGCTGACCGGGCTTTGGTTGGAAGGGCAGAAATATTTCGGCTCCACTCTTACGGGGCACGAAGAAACCGCTGCACTTCCGATTTTTAATCAAACGCGGGACTGGCTGGAGGTCTATTTTTCAGGCCAGATTCCCGACGCTCTTCCGCCGCTGGCTCCCCAAGGCAGCGCATTTCGCCGGGAAGTATGGAAACTGCTGCTGGAGATTCCCCGGGGCGAAACCGTCACCTACGGCGCGCTGGCCCAGCGTCTGCAAGCACAGGGAACAGCCGCGTCGGCCCGGTCCGTGGGCGGTGCGGTAGGGCATAACCCCGTTTCCATTCTGATCCCCTGCCACCGGGTGGTTGGCGGCGACGGTTCTCTCACTGGCTACGCCGGGGGACTTGCTAACAAAATGCACCTGCTGGAGCTAGAGGGCGTGGATTTGGAAAAATTTCACCTTCCCAAAGGGAAATAATGCAGGTAAAGCAAATATACTTTACAAATAATTTGCAAATTGAAGCAGAGTACTGCATTTTTTTATTGGAAAGGACGCGGAGAGAATGGATGAAACCATTGTTGTTAAGCAGTCAGGAAAAGGCGTTTTCCTGGTCATATGCATCATATTGGGAATGACCTTGCTTAGTGTGTTTCTACTGTTCGCAGATTTGATGGAAAGCCCTCTGCTGCAGATTGTGTTAAAAGTTTTTGCAGCTTTTAGTATTCTCCTTTATACTTTTTGCAATATTTTTATTATTAAAAAGGCGCTGTCAGGAAAGCCCCATCTTACGGTCACTGCAGATGGTATTTTAGAAAACAGCACTATCATTTCCTTCGGATTTATTCCTTGGTGCGATATCGAATATATTTATCTTGACAGTATGATGGACAATGTATTTATTGAAGTTTTATTAAAAAATCAGGAAGCTTATATTGAAAAGCTTAGCGATGTGAAAAAATGGTTAGCGCGGTGGAACCTCAAGTTGGGGCATCAGCCTATTTCTATCTCGTTGAGCCCCAGCGCTGTCTCTCCGCAGGACCTGATTGGAGAGCTCCAGAGACGGCACCTGGCGGCGCAGTAAAATAGCCGTTAGTGACCCATACATACAAGCAGTGGGAAGCACAAAGTGCTTCCCACTGCCTTTTTCTATTAGAGAATAATGCAGATCAGCCCGCCGCTGCCCTCGTTGATGATGCGGGTCAGCGTCTCCTGAAGCTTTTTCCGTGCGTCGTCGGGCATCCGCTGGAGCTTATTTTGCAGGTCCTCGCTCACCAGCTCGTGGAAGCTGCGGCCAAAGATATTAGACTGCCAGATTTTGCTGGTGTCTCCCTCAAACTCCTGTAACAGGTAATTCACCATATCCTCCGACTGCTTTTCGTTCCCCACGATGGGACTGACCGCCGTCTCGATGTCGGCGCGAATCATGTGGATGCTGGGGGCGCTGGCCTTCAGGCGGACGCCGTACCGTCCCCCCTGCTTCATGATTTCCGGCTCTTCCAGCTTCAGCTCGTCAAGACCGGGAACCACAATGCCGTATCCGTTTTCCCGCACATCGTTCAGCGCGCCCGCCACCTTGTCATACTCTGTCTTCACAGTGGCAAGCCGGGTCAGCAGGCTCATCAAGTCCCCGTCGTCCGCCACGGAGAAGCCGGACTGCTCCGACAGCGTCCGATAAAACAGCTCCTGCGGCAGAAGCAGTACCGATGAGGCAACGCCGGTTCCAAGGTCGATGCCAGTAAGTTTGGCGGAGCTGATGTTCTCGCTCTTTCCAAGCTGCGCGATCACCCCGTCAACCTCCCGGATGTGGCGCAGCCCCATGGTCCCTTCCCGCACAGAGCCGTACAGTCCGGCCTTGATGGGGTGGTCCGCCGGAAGGGCGTCCACCCACGCGGGAAGGAACACATCCAGCTCCTGCATGGGGAACTCGTACAGCACAGCCTTCAATACATCCGCCACCGCCGCCTCGTCCAGTTCCAAACAGTTCACCGGCATACAGTTTACGTCGTAGTGGGCGGCAATGTCCTTCGCCATCGCCTGTACCCGCTCGGATTTGGGCGAGTCGGAGTTCAGCAGGACGATAAATGGCTTTCCCAGCTCCTGAAGCTCCCGGATCACCCGCTCCTCCGCTTCCAGATAATCCTCTCTGGGAATCTCTGAGATGGACCCATCGGTGGTGATGACGATGCCGATGGTGGAGTGCTCCGCAATCACTCTGCGGGTGCCAAGCTCCGCCGCCTCCATCATAGGAATCTCATGGTCGTACCAAGGAGTCGTTACCATGCGGGGCTGGTCGTCTTCCGTGGACCCGATGGCGCCCCGAACCATATACCCCACGCAGTCAATCAGCCGCACGGAAAACGCCGCCCCGTCGGACAGTTGAATCTGAACGGCCTCCTCCGGCACAAACTTTGGCTCCGCCGTCATGATGGTCCGTCCCGAGCCGCTCTGGGGCAGCTCGTCTCTGGCCCGCTCACGGCGGTAGACGTTTTCAATGTTGGGGATCACCTGCGTCTCCATAAACCGTTTGATAAATGTAGATTTTCCCGTGCGTACCGGGCCTACCACACCGATGTAGATGTCACCGGCGGTCCGGGTGGCGATATTCTGATAGATGGTCGTATTCATAGCATCCCCCGTCCTTCTTGCAATCCTGCTTCCACTCTATGTGGAAAGCCTGACAAGTATGACAGGCAGGAGCCACCGAAAATTGCACAAAAGCCCGTCGCTTTTTTGCGGATTCTTTTTGGATATCGCATATTTACAGTTGTGTATTATCATGCTAAATTGATAATTAACTAAATCAATAGGGCGGCGCCCTAAAAATGGAGGAATTGTAATGAAAATGAAAAAGGTTCTGGCTCTGCTTGCCATGGCGGCAATTGTCGGTTCTCTTGCCGCCTGTGGCGGCACCGCGCCCGCAGGCAGCGAAACGCCCGGCTCCGCGTCGTCTTCCCCGGAGGCCGCGTCCGGCAGCGCGGCACGCACCACCTTTACCGTCGGCTTCGACGCGGAGTATCCCCCTTACGGCTTTATTGCCGACGACGGAAGCTACGTGGGCTTTGATCTGGATTTGGCGCAGGAGGTCTGCGACCGCAACGGCTGGGAGCTGATTCGCCAGCCCATCGACTGGACCTCCAAGGACATGGAACTGGATGCGGGGAATATCGACTGCATCTGGAACGGCTTCACCATGACCGGCCGCGAGGAAAACTATACATGGGTAGGCCCCTACGTAAATAACTCCATTATGTTTGTGGTGCGGTCTGACAGCGGGATTACGGACGCGGCGCAGCTTGCCGGAAAACCGGTGGTGACCCAGTCCGGCTCCTCCGCCCTCACGGCGCTGACTGACGACCCCGGCGACGGCAGCAACGACGAAAATCTTGTTCTGGCCGCCTCCTTCTCTGCGCTGGACGAGGTCCCCGACTACAATACCGCCTTTATGAATCTGGAATCCGGCGCAAACGACGCCATTGCGGTGGACATCGGCGTGGCCAACTTCCAGTTGAAAACCCGTGGCTCCGACAAGTTTGTGATGCTGGAAAAGCCCCTGTCCACCGAGCAGTACGGCATCGGCTTCAAAAAGGGCAACACGGAGCTGGCCGATCAGGTAAAGGACACGCTGGATGACATGTGGGCCGACGGAACCTTCCAGAAAATTGCCACCACAGCCGCCACAACCTACGATGCGCCGGAGCTAGCTGATATGCTCTGCTACGGCGAATAAGCAGACTGCTTCCGTGAGGGCGGCGGGAAACCCCGCCGCCCTCACCGGCAATTGAAGAGCAAGGAGAATTTGGAATGGTTTTGGCAAATGTACTCCAGCAACTGCTGACGGGCCTGTGGGCAGCCGTGCAGCTTTTTGTGCTGACGCTGGTGTTTTCCATGCCTTTGGGGCTTCTGGTGGCGCTGGGGCGGATGTCCGCCTGGGCGCCTCTGCGCCGTCTTGGCGCAAAAGGAGAAATGGTCGGGAAGAAACCGGGGAAAGCAGTGTCGGCACTGCGGGAATTCAAGCCCGTGCAGGCGTTGGTGCGGTTTTTTATCTCCGTCCTCCGGGGCACGCCACTGATGCTTCAGATGATGGTGGTGTATTTCGGACCCTACTACGTTTTCGGCATCAGTCTATCGGGCTATTCTCGATTGCTGGCGGCGGTCATTGCGTTTTCCATCAACTACGCTGCCTACTTCGCGGAAATTTATCGCTCCGGCATTCAGTCCATCCCACAGGGGCAGTATGAGGCCGCGCAGGTGTTGGGCTATGGCCGGAGACAGACTTTTTTTAAGATTATTCTGCCCCAGATGGTAAAGCGGGTCCTCCCTGCCGTCACCAATGAAGTAATTACGCTGGTGAAGGATACGTCTCTGGCCTTCGTCATCGCATATCAGGAGCTGTTCAACGTTGCAAAGCAGATTTCCGCCGCCAACACCACCGTCCTCCCTCTATTTATTGCGGGAGCGTTCTACTTTTTGTTTAACAGTGTGGTGGCTTGGGGGATGGAACGTATTGAAAAACGTATGAGCTATTATAGCTGAGGAGGTGTCCGAGGATGAAAGTGATGGAGTTGAACGGCGTCCGCAAGTCCTTTGACGGGACTGCGGAGGTGCTTCGGGACATTACCGTGAGCGTGGACAAGGGCGAGGTGGTGGCCATCATCGGTCCCTCCGGCTCCGGAAAGTCCACCCTGCTGCGCTGCGCCACATTGTTGACGGAGATGGACGGCGGCGAGCTGTCCTATTCCGGGAACAAAGCCGCATGGAACGATGCGCGTGGCAGAACGGTTTATGCCGGAGATCTGAAAAAGATACGGCGCTGCTTTGGGCTGGTTTTTCAGAATTTCAATCTCTTTCCCCATTATACAGTTTTGAAAAACCTGATGGACGCGCCTGTCAGCGTGGCGGGTAGGCACCGGACGGAGGTGGAGAGCGAGGCATTGGAGCTGCTGAAAAAAATGGGCCTTTCTGACAAAGCGGGATGCTATCCCTGCCAGCTTTCCGGCGGACAGCAGCAGAGGGTGGCTATTGCCAGAGCGCTGGCCATGCAGCCGGAAATTCTGTTTTTTGACGAGCCCACCTCGGCACTGGACCCAGAGCTGACCGGCGAAATTTTAAAGGTCATCCGCCAGCTCGCACAGGAAAAAATGACTATGGTGATTGTGACCCACGAAATGGCCTTTGCCCGGGATGTTGCGGACCGGGTGATTTTCATGGATGGTGGTGTCATTGTGGAGCAGGGCGCGCCCCAAGAGGTGCTTGGTACACCAAAGAAAGAGCGGACGAAGCAGTTTCTGGCCCGGTTTTCGAGTTGAGACAACGAGGCCGCTCTTTGCAGCATCTTGTCGCCTCCGGCGGCAATCTAAATTTAGATTTGTTTGTTTCGGGATATATTTCGACCATGGATTCTTGTCCTGAACTTATGGAACACAGAGGCCGGCAGAATGCAGCGGCATAAGGACGATTAAAATCGGCGCGGCCATAGGCCGCGCCGATTTTATATGTTAAATTCAGAAGGACGCCGTTTCTTCGGCACTTATGCCCGCTTCCGGGGAATCAGCAGCAGCTTTTCCTCCGACACATCCCCCTCGTCCTCCAAATCGTTTGCAGAGAGGATTGTGGTTACGGTAGTGTTGTACCGCTTGGCAAGGTCCCAAAGTGTCTCCTGCCTGTTTTTGCAGCGCAGAACGAGAGAGGGAGCGCCGGAAAGGTCCTTTGGCGCTTCGCTGCTGATTTTTGCGGAAGACACACAGACTCTCTTTTTCCGAGAGACTGCCTCCGCCCGAAACTCCACCGAGAACCGTACCTCAATCCCCCGGTCCCCCAGACTTCCCTGAACCTCCTCGGGGCAAATGGCGTGAGCGGTTACCCGGCAGTCCTCCGGCAAATCCATCTGACAGCTTACCTCGATGCTCCGCTCCGCCATTAGCGCCGCGCCGCCCTCGTCCAGATACAACGCCCGAACAGCCACGGCGGTACGCAAGGTACTGCCGCCGCCCTCACGGCTGACGGATACGGCGCTGGGAGAGGCGGAAAGCGTCAGAATGGAATCCGCCACCACGCCGATTTCCAGTACCTCCCGCACTGTTTGACGGCGGGTTAGGGTTTCCGCAAAGTCGCATAGCTGCAAAGGCTGGGCCTCGTAGCTCAAATCATAGGCCGTGCTGTACAAATCGCACAGCAGCGTCACGTCCTGCTCCTGGCGCAGCAGGGCTGTGGCGTGGAGATACAGCGTGACGGCAATCTTCCGGTTGTCGTGGTCTCCGTCCACCTGAATATCTGTGCCGGTGAGCTGAACACTGACCGCGGCCACACAGCCCTCGGCCGCGCCGTCCACCTCCATAATCTGAGAAAACGGCAGCTCACCGGAGGTGGAGCAGCATTTTCCCTCCAAGGAGCGGTACAGGAGACAAACTGTGAAGATTCCCTTCAAAATCAGCTTACTCCCCACCACCTTCGTCTCCGTCACACAAACGGAGACGCGACTGGACAGGATTTCCGCAGCGCCCTCCCTGCCCGGGGACAGGTCCAGCTCGTCGGAGAATGTAAAATCTTTTTCTGCGATATGTGTCAGTGCGGTGGTATGCTGCACCTCCCGCCGCTTTTCAACGCACAGGGCTGCGTCTGCCTCCGCGTCGGTGCAAAATTCCGTCTCCGCCCGGCGATATCCGGTAAGGCGGCTAACAAGCCGACAGCGGGTAAACACCTTACGGGGGTTCAGCGCACGGGTTTCCAGCAGCTCAGGCTCTGTGTCCGCTGCCAAAAGCACACACTCCGGCATGGCCTTGGCATCCGACTCGGCGGAAAAAGGCATAGCAAAATCCAGCGTGCGCACGCCGCTCTCCCCATCTGGGGTATAGAGCACCGTTATCCGCACGGTGCCGGAAATTTCCGCCTTTCCGTCCCTCAGCTCCCGGCTGTGGAGATAGATTTTTCCCTCCGTGTCGATGATGCGGGCAATGTCGGGGCAGTAATCCGGCACAATTGTCTCCGCCGTTTCCTCCTGCGTCAGCACAAGCTCCCCGCCCACGTCATAGGCGTCGAAGCGGGCTTTTTTTAAATCCAGTTCCATTCAGACCATCCTTTCCCGGCCATTGTGATTCTGGCCTATCCTATGCCGGGAGGATGAGGGTTATTCCTTGATCCCGAACAACCTGCGCAGCAGGCCGCACAGCGCTTTCGGCGACTTCCAGACGACGATTTTCATATACACGCACTCCTTTTCCAAATCAAACTCATCTCAGCGCCGAAGACAGGCGCTCCCGCAGGCGATCAGGAGCAGTGCGACGATAAACAGCAGAAAGCCCGTAGGAAAAATCGCCGCAATTAAAATACCCAGCCCCAGCGACACCGCACATACGCCCAGCCAGCAGCCTCCTCCTCCTCCACGGCCACACCACATATCCGCCGCACCTCCTCTCGTACTCCAGTATATACCCGGAAAGGAAAAAGCGTGCGGAACAAAGTTCCAAAGCGGGGAAATCTCTATGCGAAAAAGGGGAAATAAAAAAATGCGGATACCGTATTTACGGTATCCACACTTTTTTATTTCTTCTGCTCCGTCCATTCCTTGAGGGGCTTCAACTCCTCGTAAAGCCGGAGAT
Organism: Oscillibacter sp. UBA6647; assembly: GCA_002455655.1. GTDB lineage: Bacteria > Bacillota > Clostridia > Oscillospirales > Oscillospiraceae > Oscillibacter. Next base: position 9,158 of record DKLF01000010.1, read on the forward strand.
AGCTGTCGTGGCGGCTCTTTTGAAGTTTTCCGTCCATAAGGGCCTCCAGCACCGCGCAGCCTTTTTCCTTTGTATGGCTGCACCCCACAAACCGGCAGCCTTCCACATACGGCGCAAAGTCCGGAAAAGTCTCGGGAAGGCGGTGTTTCAGCTCCAAATCCAGTTCTTCGGAATCAAAGGACGCAAAGCCCGGGGAATCCACCACCTCTGCGCCGCAGGACAGGTGAAAAAGCTCCACATGGCGGGTGGTGTGCCGTCCGCGGCCGAGGGCCACGCTGATTTCTCCCACCTGTAACCCAAACTCTGGGTCCAGCGCATTTAAAATGCTGGACTTTCCCACGCCGGAATTTCCTGTAAAGGCAGATAGCTTTCCAGCTATTAACGGCTTCAGTTCCTCCAGCCCCTCCCCCGTTTCCGCGCTGACGCGGACCGTGGGAAAGCCTGCGGCGCGGTAAATCTCATACAAACCGTCGGCACTGTTCAAATCGCACTTGTTCAGCACCACCACTACGCCGCAGTCCTTCAGCGCCGCGATGGCGGAGAGCCGATCGATGAGATAAGGGTCGGTTTTTGGAAGGGCCTCCGAGGCAATGATCACAATCTGGTCCACATTTGCCACGGAAGGGCGGCGAAAGGTATTCTTTCGGGGCTTTATGGCCTCTACATAGCCTTCGCCGCCGCCAAGCTCCCGGATTTCCACCCGGTCCCCCACCAGGGGAGAAACGCCCTCTTTGCGAAATTTTCCTCTGGCGCGGCAGCAGAAAAGCTCCCCGTCGCACTCCACGTAGTAAAACCCGCTGAGGGCCTTTTGAATCCGGCCCTCACGCATCAAAGCTTACCGTGCGCGTTTCAAACAGCGTTCCGTCGTAATACACCTGCACCGTACCGGTGCCCGTGCCATACAGGTCCACGGTCGCGGTTCCGTCACTGCAATTCACATTGCCGTCAAACTGTGACTGTCCATCCAGCAGCACCACCATATGAACGGTTTCCCGCCCATCCTGCGGCAGCGAGAAAGTGGCCGACTGGAGAATCAAATTTTCCGAGGGGGTATTCGTACCCGCAGGACCCTTGCTGACGGAGAGGATAATTTTGTCGCCCTTGTTGGCCTTCGTGTTTCCGGCGGGGTCCTGCGCCACCACCATCCCGACGGCCTCGTTGCTCTCCACATCTTTTACCTCTACCTCCAGGCCAAGGCTTCTGGCCAGCTCCTTCGCCTTATCAACGGGAAGCGCGGTCAGGGGCAGCACATCCACCGGAATTTTCTCCGGCCCCGTGCTGACGTACAGTATTACGGTGTCGCCCTTTTTCAGGGTAGCCCCCGCCTCCGGGTCTGTGCGAATGATGGCGTCAGCCGTCACGTCGTCGCTGCTCTCCTCGACAGTTTGAATCTCCAGCTTCAAATCGGCGATGAGTGTTTTCATATCCACCTTTGCAACTTGAATATTCTTTCCAATCAGGCCGTCCGGCATGGTATCGGTCCTCTCCCCGGCACTGACGGTGACATCAATGACAAGGTTGGTCTTTTTGGGCATGTTCTCCGACGGGTCCTGCTTGAGGATCACATCCACGGGTGCGTCGTCGTAAACCCTGCTCACCACATTGATTGTAAAAATTCCGTCAACCTCGGGAAGCGCATTGGCCTCATCCACCGTCAGTCCCAGCACATTGGGAACGAGATAATTGTCTCCCGCATCCATGGAACCGAACACGGCCCTGGCCACGAAAAACACCGCCACCAGCGCCACAATCACCACGCCGGTAATCATGGCCGTGCGTTTGTTCGGGGACAGCTCTCCTTCGGACTTTCGGGGCGGGTCCCGGTCGTAATCCGAGTTATACTTCCGGTCGCGGCCCCGCCCATATTCCCGTCCGGTTTCCCGCTCACGGGAAAGCTCCCTAGCGGCATGGTGCTGCGCGGCGGCAGCCATCACAGCGCCGGTGCGCAGCGGGCGGGTTGGCTCGTCAGGCTCCTCCGGGCGAAGGTCCTTGGGATCAATGTCCAAATCCACGCCGGGATTTTTACGGAAGGCGTCCAGATCCAGAATCATGGCCTCGGCAGAGTCATACCGCCGGTCCCGGTCTGGGGCCATAGCCTTCATGCAGATCAGCTCCAGCGGCTCGGGAATACCAGCGTCAATCTCCCGGGGCGCCAGCGGAATGGAGCTGAGATGCTGAATGGCCACCGACACGGCGGAATCACCCTCAAAAGGCAGGCGGCAGGTGAGCATCTCATAAAGCACCACACCGGCGGAATAAATGTCAGAGCGTGCGTCGGTCCGGTCGCCCCGGGCCTGCTCCGGAGAGATATAGTGGACGGAGCCAAGGGCCTCCTGCGTCAGGGTCTGGGCAGAGTTTTCAAGGCAGGCAATGCCGAAATCGGCCACCTTCACGCTGCCGTCCCGCAGAACCATGATGTTCTGGGGCTTGATGTCCCGGTGGACAATCCCCCGGCTGTGAGCATGGGAAAGGCCCCGCATAATCTGGGTGATAAAGTGCAAAGACTCTCGCCAGTCCAGTTTTTCCCGCTTCTCCATGTACTGCTTGAGAGTAATGCCGTCAATCAGCTCCATGACGATGTATTCCACCTCCGCGCTTTGGGACACGTCATACACCGAAACGATATTGGGATGAGACAGCATGGCAACAGCCTTGGACTCCGCGTGGAACCGGCGGCGAAACTCCTCATCCTGCGCCAAATCGCTCTTGAGAATCTTCACGGCCACCAGCCGGTTCAGGCGGTGGCATTTGGCTTTGTATACCACGGCCATGCCGCCGGTCCCAATTCGCTCCAGAATTTCATAGCGGTTGTCCAGCATTTTCCCGATATAAGAATCCACCATGTCACACACCCCCCTTTCCGTCTGTTTCGCGCATCAGCACAGCGGTTACATTGTCCTTTGCGCCGCGCTCCTTAGAAAGATCCAGAAGCCTTGAAAGGCAGTCCTCTCCCGTCTTGGCGCGGTTCACCTCGTCCAGCATTTCCTGATCCGACACGGTGTCTACCAGCCCGTCGCTGCACAGCAAAATGATTTCCCCCGGCTCCATAGGACATATGTAGCCGTCGCACTCGATCAGCTCATCCGGCCCCAGCGCCCGGGTAATCAGATTACGGTTTGGATGGCGGCGGGCCTCCTCGGCGGTAATGTCCCCCCGCTCCACCATGCTCTCCACCAATGAGTGGTCCCGGGTAATCCGCTGGATGCACTCTTTTGTAATATGATACGCGCGGCTGTCGCCCACGTTGCTCACCACAGCGCCGCCGCCATAGCCCACGGCGGCCACCAGCGTGGTTCCCATGTTCTGAAATTCCTCGCTCTGCCGCGCCGCTTCCCAGACTGCCTTGTTTGCAAGAGACACCGCAAAGGATGACGCCTCCCGGAGCTGACCCGGCGTCATCTCCGGGCGCAGAACGCGCCGCACCTCCCGCATATAGGTATCCACCGCGATATGGCTTGCCAGACGGCCGCCGGCGGTGCCGCCCATGCCGTCGCATACCACGCAGACGGTGTGTCCGCTGTCCGTGCGCTCCCGCACGGCAAAAGCGTCCTGATTGTCCTTACGGACCAAACCCACATCCGTAATGCCCCAAACCTGCATGTCGGTCACACTCCTTTCCTCTCTTCCATGGCCTTCCGACGGAGCTGACCGCAGGAGGCGTCGATATCCCCGCCCAAGCTCCGCCGCACCGTAGCGGTCACGCCATGGGACTCCAGCCGTTTTTGAAACGCCGCCGTCCGTTTGGACGGCTTGAACGGGCTTTCCACCACGTCGTTCAGCGGAATGAGATTCACATGCCCCGGCATCCCTCTTAGCTTTTGGGCAATGAGGTCCGCCTGCCAGTCACCATCGTTCACGCCGTCAATCATGGCGTACTCAAAAGAAATGCGCCGCCCTGTTTTTTGAAAGTAACGATGGCATGCGGCAAACAGCTCCTCTACGGGATAGGCCCGGTTCACCGGCATGATTTTAGAGCGGGTTTCCCCATCCGGCGCGTGGAGGGAGACGGACAGCGTAAGCTGAAGGCTCAATTCGGCAAGGCGCTCGATGCCGGGAATGATGCCGCAAGTAGACAGGGAAATATGCCGCATGCCGATGTTCAACCCCTCTGGGCAGTTCACCAACTCCAAAAACCGCAGCACGTTATCAAGATTGTCCAGCGGCTCCCCAATCCCCATCAAAACGATATTGGAAATCGGCAGACCGGCGTCCTTCTGGGTGAAAATCACCTGATCCAGTAGCTCCCCCGGCGTCAGGTTTCTGACCTTTCCCGCCACAGTTGATGCGCAGAATGCACAGCCCATCAAACAGCCCACCTGAGAGGAGATGCAGACGGTATTCCCGTGGTGATAGCGCATGAAGACGGATTCGATGCAGTTCCCGTCGCTTAGCTCCCAAAGGTATTTCACGGTGCCGTCCAGCTTGGAAACCTGCTTGCGCACGGCCACAGGCGGCGTGAGTATACATGTACGCTCCAACTTTTCCCGGAGAGACTTTGGCAGGTTTGTCATCTCATCAAAGGAAGTCGCGCCTCCATGGAGCCAGGAGAACACCTGCTTTCCGCGAAAGGAAGGCTCTCCCATGTCCTTCAGGGTACGGGTCATTTCCTCCGGCGTCTGGGATTTTAAGTCAATCATTGTGGGACTTCCCCTTCAGCGCGCCGCAGGCGGCAGATGTAGAATCCATCGGTCCCATGGCGATGGGGCCAGAGGGTCAGCTCTCCCGGCTGCGTCCCGATAGGCTGGGGCAGCGTAAAGCTTTCCCGGGAAAATTCCGGGTGGGCGGCGAGAAATCCATCTACAATCTGGCCGTTTTCCTCCGGAAGCACGGTACAGGTGGAGTAGATCAGTGTACCGCCGGGCTTCACATACCGCGCCGCGTTTTCTAAAAGCGCGGACTGCGCTACGGTAAGTGTAAACAGGTCGTCGGGGGATTTATACCGAACGTCCGGCTTTTTCCGAATAATACCAAGACCGGAGCAGGGTGCGTCCACCAGCACCACATCGGCGCTGTCTGCCCACTCGGGGCGGAAAACCGTCCCGTCGGCAGCAAAAGTTTGGATAGATGTAATTCCCAGCCGCGCAGCGCCCTCTTGAATGCGGATCAGCTTTTTTTCGTGGAGGTCACAGGATAAAATCTCGCCCCCATCTCCCATCAGCACAGCCGCACCAAAGGACTTTCCGCCCGGAGCGGCGCACACGTCGATGACCCGCTGTCCCTTTTCGGGCGCGGCAACCAAACCCACCAGTTTGGCGGCAGGATCCTGCACGAAAAACTCGCCCTGTCCAAACGCCTCCAGCGCAGTCAAATCGCCGGGAGAGGATAGCTCCAGACAATCCGGAACCCATGCGTGCGGAGTGATTCCCACTCCCGCTGCCGTGAGCCTTATAGCCAGCTCTTCCGCCGTGGTTTTCAGCGTGTTTACCTGCACCGTCAGGGGTGCAACACCGTTATCGGCAGCAAGGAAAGCCTCCGTTTCCTCCCGACCCAGCAGCGCCAAAAGCCGCTTTACCAGCCACTTGGGATGACTGTACTTAATAGAAAGGTACTGCGCCTCGTCCCTTTCGGGAATGGCCGGGAGCTTGTCCCTGTTCAAGGAAACCTTCCGCAAAACGGCGTTCACCAGTCCGGAGGCCGCACCCCTTTTGTTTTTCTTCGCCAACTCCACGGCCTCGTTCACCGCCGCCCGGTCCGGCACCTTGTCTAAAAACAGAATCTGATACGCACCCAGCCGCAGAATGTCCGCAAGCGGTATCTGTAAATGGCTCACCTTCTGGGAGCAGTAAGCCCCCAGATAAAAATCCAGCAGGGCGCGGTTTTGCAAAACGCCGTAGACCATGCGGGTGGCCAGCGCGGCTTCCGCGTCGGTCAGTCCGTCTCTCCGGAGCTGGGCCTTTAAGGAGGCGTCCGCCCATGCGGCATTGGACGAGACGGCGCCCAGCACCCGCAGGGCGGTATCCCGGGCGCTCATCTGCGGCCTCCCCGTCGGTTGCCGCCCCGGGCCGCAAAAATGGCCACGAACCGCATAAGCTGCAAAAGGCTGGTCAAAAGCGCCGCCACATACGTCAGCGCAGCCGCCCGCAGAACCTTTTTCGCGCCTCCAATCTCCTCTTCCGCCAACAAACCCTCATTCTCAATGGTTTCAATGGCTCGGGCGGAGGCGTTAAACTCCACCGGCAGCGTCACAAGCTGAAAGAATGTGGTGATTCCGAACAAAATAATGCCCGCCAAAAATAAAGACTGGCTGTACATCAGCATTCCGATCAGCAGCAGGATAAAGGAAAACCGGGAACCAAAGCTGGTTGCGGGAATGATGAGATTGCGCAGCCGAACTGGGGCGTACCCCACGGCGTACTGCACCGCGTGCCCCGCTTCGTGGCAGGCCACGCCCACCGCCGCCACCGTGGCCGCGCCGTACACGTCCTCAGACAGATAGATTGCGTTGGACCGGGGGTCATAGTGATCGGTAAGCCGTCCTTGGGTGGGATGAATTGTCACTCCAGTGACCCCATGGGCCCGCAGCACCGCATCGGCGGCTTGCGCTCCGGTCATTCGGCGGCGGTTGGTTTCTTTGCTGTAACGGTTAAAGCTGCCGGAAACCTGCGCCTGCGCGTACAAGGACAGCAGAAATACCGGAATCAGCAGGACCCAGTATAGATTGTTCGCAAAGAAATAAGCATATTCGTTTTGCATCAAATTCCTCGTTTCAAAGTTGGATAGGGTGGCCCCGCAGATAATCGGCGACGGGCATCCGCTTTCCCCCATCGGCCTGTATTTCCGTCAAGCAAAGGACCTTGCCATCTCCACAGACAACTGCAATCCCTCTCTTATCCGCTGAAAGCACCGTTCCCGGTTCGGCGGAGGTTTCCTCCCCAGTCTCCTGAGATTTAAAAACCTTCATCGCCCGTCCGTCCACCACGGCGGAGGCCGCGGGCCAGGGAATCAGACCGCGAATCTGGCAGTTGATGGCGTGGGCGCTCTTCGTCCAGTCAATGGACGACAGGTCTCGAGATAGCATGGGCGCATAGGTGGCCTCGTCCTCGCCCTGAGCGATGCGAACCACAGTCCCGGATTCAATCGCCGCAATCGCTCCGCTTAAAGCCTCTGCCCCAAGCTCTGCCAGCCGGGCGGTCAGGGATTGCGCGTCCTCGTCCGGTCCGATGGGCGTTTTGACTTTGGAGATCACATCCCCTGCGTCCAGCTTGTCCACCATATACATAATAGATACGCCCGTTTCCTCGTCTCCGTTTAAAATCGCCCAGTTGATGGGGGCCGCGCCCCGGTATTTGGGCAGCAGGGACGAGTGGACATTGATGGAGCCGTATTTCGGATAGTTTAAAAGCTCCTCCGGCAAAATCTTGCCGTAGGCCGCTGCCACAATCAACTCCGGCGCAAGTCGACGCACAAGGTCCATTGCCTCGCCGTCCCGGGCCTTCTGCGGCTGAAACACGTCAAGTCCAAGCGTCATGGCATATTCCTTGACAGGGGTTGGTATAAGCTTCATACCACGATTTTTAGGCTTGTCCGGCTGCGTGACGACCCCACAAATCTCATGTCCGTCCTCCGCCAATCTTCTTAAAGAAGCCACGGCAAATTCGGGAGTTCCCATAAACAATACGCGCATCAGCGTTACGCCTCCGGTTCCGCGTTCTCGTCCTCTTCAGCCCCCTCGGCCTCCAGATATTCCGACAACTCCTCGTCAGTCAGAAAATGGTCCACGTACTCAGAGAACAGGTGTCCGTCCAAATGCTCAATCTCATGGCAAAAGGCTCGTGCGGTCAGGCCCTCGCCCTCCACCTCAAACCAATTTCCCTCCCGGTCCTGCGCCCGGACCCGCACATGGTCGGGCCGGGTGACCACGCCCCATTTTCCCGGCAGGCTCAGGCAGCCTTCAAGGCCCGTCTGTTCCCCCTCCTGAAAAATGATTTCCGGGTTAATCAGCTCGATATACTCCTCGGAATCCTCATCCAGCACCAGGCATACCCGCCGCAAAACGCCCACCTGCGGTGCGGCAAGGCCCGCCCCTCTGGCGTCGGTCAGCGTCTCCGCCATGTCGTCCAGCAGTTGGCGCAGGCGCCCGTTAAATTCTGTCACGGGGCGGCTCTTCTTCAGCAGGGAATCGTCCCCCGCCTCTATAATTCTTCTCAAAGCCATTGCGTTGTCCTCCAATCGAAAATCGCAATCAATCCATTGCGTTGCAGTCTGCAAACAGGTTCAGGCCCCGGTTTTCCCGCCGCTTTCCAAACTCGCGCAGCAGCCATGCCACTCGGTCCCGGGTTGGTTTGTCATTTTTGCCGGAGAGAAACACCCGGTAGCGAAACCGGTTGTTCACCTTCAGCACGGGCGCGGGCGCGGGACCAATCATCTCCGGCTCGGTTTCCTGCACCGCTGTGTCTGCCATCAGTGTCACCAGCTCGTCCCGCAGGGCCATCGCCGCGCGGAACACCGCGCCTTCGTCTCCGCCGGAGACGGTGAGGGTAAAGAGGTCCGCAAAGGGCGGATAGCGTCGGATACGCCGCAAAGCAATTTCACTGTCGTAAAACCGCTCGTAAT
>DKLF01000081.1 GCA_002455655.1 Oscillibacter sp. UBA6647
TTTTCCCGGCGGCGTGTACTTCGGGAAAACCCCTCTCGCGAAACGAACGCCTCACCGCCAGCCAAAGGCTGGCGGTGAGGCGTTGTAACGCATTTCAGCCGAAAAGCCCGCTATGCGGGCTTTTCGGTTGTCTTATAAAATTCGACTACGGGAATTTTCTGAACTCTTATCGCTGTCCCTTGTCATAAGGGATTCCCTCCGCCTTGGGGGCGCGGGACTTCCCGGAGGTAAACGCCAGCACCACCAGAGAGATAATGTAGGGCAGCATGTTATACACGCTGCTGGGCAGGTTCAGCGCCATCAGGAAGCCAAATCCGGTATAGACGTTGCTCAGCGCCCGGAAAAGGCCAAACAGCAGCGCCGCCAGCGCGATGCGAGAGGGCCTCCACTGGCCGAAAATCATCACGGCCAGAGACAAAAATCCAAAGCCCGCCACGCCATTTTCAAACTTCCACTCGCTGACGCCGGCGGTGATGTACACGATGCCGCCAAGGCCGCCCAGAATGCCGGAAATCAGCACGCCCGCATAGCGCATCTTATAGACATTGATGCCCACGCTGTCCGCCGCCTGCGGATGCTCGCCGCAGGCCATCAGCCGCAGACCGAAGCGGGTTTTGTACAGCAGCACATACGAGCATACCAGCGCAATGGCGGCCAGCAGCATGAACCAGTTGAACTCAAAACCGCCAAGCTTCACCAGAAACGCCTTTTTCGCGGCGATGTACTGGATGGTGGAGGATACGTTGTTGGGATTGATGGAGGTATTCATGGCCTTGACAAACACGGTGGCCGCAGCGGTCCCCAGCAGGTTCATGGCGGTGCCCACAATGGTCTGGTCCGCCCCGAAGCTGACCGCAGCCACCGCCAGCAGCAGGGAGTATACCGCCCCCAGCGCCACCGCCGCCAAAACGGTCAGCAGCACCATCATAAAGGCGGACGTCTCAGGCGGCAGGAAATTGAGCATCAGCGCACCGCCCAGCGCGCCCATGACCATGATGCCCTCCAGCCCAATGTTGATGACGCCGGAATGCTCGGAAAAGCAGCCGCCCAGAGCCACCAGCACCAGCACGGAGGCAAAAATCAGCGTATATTGCACCAGCAGTGCCATTACCGCTCGCCCCCTTCCTGATTGGCCCCGGCTTGGGCGGCCTTGGCCTCCCGCTCCGCCCGGCGGTCCAGCCGGTTATTCAGCGCGTACTTAAAGAACAGCACAAACCCGCACAGGTAGATGATCAGCGCGGAGATAAAATCGGAAATCTGAGACGAATACATGGTCTTGTCCACATATGCGCCGCCGGAGGTGATATGCTGGATGAAATAGGAGGAGAAAATAGTCCCGATGGGGTTCAGTCCGCCAAGGAACGCAGCGGCAATGCCGTTGAAGCCCATGGCCGGAACCGCCGACTGGGTGCAGGACCACTGCTCAAACCCGGTGAGAAAGAGAAGCGCCGCCGCCATGCCCGCAAGCCCTCCTGCGATGGCCATGGTGAGAATGATATTCTGCTTTTCCTTCATGCCGCAATATTGGGCCGCGTCCTTGTTGAAGCCGGTGGCCTTCAGTTCAAACCCCAGCTTCGTCTTTTCCAGCAGCACCCAGATCACCACCGTGACCAAAACTGCCATCGGGATGGCAATGGTGACATACTGGTTGTTGTTGAACAGGCTTCCAAGCCCCAGCGTCGGAATCAGCGCCCCGGGATTCGTGCTGGCCAGAGTCAGGGTATAGGGGCTGGAATATTCCTTCACGTTGGTCAGCAGGGTATTCACCATGTACAGGCTGATCCAGTTGAGCATGATGCAGGAGATGACCTCGTTCACGTTGCAGTATGCCTTCAAAACGCCGGACAGCGCTCCCAGCAGCGCGCCCGCCGCCACGGCGGCCAGCAGGCACAGGTACCACGGCATGTCCAGCGCCAGCGCGCAGTACAGCGACGCGCCCGCGCCCACCACATACTGCCCCGCCGCGCCGATGTTGAACAGGCCCACCTTATAGGCAAACAGCACCGACAGGCTGCACAGCAGTAGCGGCGAGGTTTTCACCAGCGTGCTGCCCAGATATTTAAGCTGCGCGGCCCGGCTGGGGTAATAGAAAAAGTTTTTAACGATAGTGGAAATAGCCTTTCCCGCCCCTGCGGGATTGATGGCCAGCAGCACCAGATAGCCCACCAGCAGTCCGATCAGAATGCACAAAAGCGATGCAAGCAGGGATTGGACCCCAACATTGCGCAGCAGCGAATTCCGCGTTTTCGTTTTCTCCATGTCACACCGCCTCCTTCCGCTTTGCACCCGCCATGTAAAGTCCCAGTTCTTCCACCGTGGCGGTTTTGGGGTCCAGCTCGCCCACAATTTCCCCCTCGTACATGACAAGGATGCGGTCGGACAGGCTCATCACCTCGTCCAGCTCCAGACTCACCAGCAGCACCGCTTTTCCCTGATCCCGCTGGGCCACGATCTGACGGTGAATATACTCAATGGCGCCCACGTCCAGCCCCCGAGTGGGCTGCACCGCCACCAAAAGCTCCGGGTCCTTGTCGATTTCCCGGGCCACGATGGCCTTTTGCTGGTTGCCGCCGGACATGGACCGGGCCGTTGTCACGGGGCCCTGTCCAGAGCGGATGTCATACTGCTCGATCAGTCGCTGGGCATACTCCCGCACAGCCTTGAAGCGGATAAAGCCCCTGTTTTGAAACTCCGGCTTCCAGTAGTTTTCAAGCACCAGATTCTGCTCCAGCGTGTAGTCCAGCACCAGCCCATGCTTGTGCCGGTCTTCAGGGATATGGCTCAGGCCCAGCTTGGAACGCTCCCGGATGGAGTCCCTCGTCATATCCACGCCCCGCAGGGAAAAGCTTCCCCCAACGGGCTTCACAAGCCCCGTCAATGCGTGGACAAGTTCGGTCTGCCCGTTGCCGTCAATTCCGGCAAGGCAGACAATCTCCCCCTCATGGACCTGAAAACTCACGTTTTTCACCGCGTTGTTCTTGTGCATTTTGGACGCCACGGTCACGCCCTCCACCTCCAGAACCACCTGCCCCGGTGCGCGGGCCTTCTTGCGGACCGCAAAGTCCACGTCCCGGCCCACCATCATGCGGCTGAGCTCTTCCTTGCTGGAATCGGCCACGTCCACGGTCCCGATGTAGGCGCCCTTGCGCAAAACGGTGCACCGGTCCGCCACAGCCACAATTTCGTTGAGCTTATGGGTGATGAAGAGGATGCTTTTGCCCTCGGCCTTCAGCCCCCGCATAATGTCCATCAGCTCCTCGATTTCCTGAGGGGTGAGGACAGCGGTAGGCTCGTCGAAAATCAAAATTTCATTTTCCCGATACAGCATTTTCAAAATCTCGGTACGCTGCTGCATACCCACGGAGATGTCCTCCACCTTGGCGTCCGGGTCCACCCGCAAACTGTATTTGTCCGACAGGGCCATCACTTTTTCACGGGCCTCCGCTTTCTGCAAAAACCCATATTTGCTGGGCTCCACGCCCATAATGATGTTGTCAAGCACGGTAAAGCACTCCACCAGCTTGAAATGCTGGTGGACCATGCCGATGCCCAGTGCGTTTGCGTCGTTGGGGTCCTTAATGGAGACTTCGCGCCCACCCATGCGGATGGAGCCCTCCTCTGGCCGATAAAGGCCGAACAGCACGCTCATCAGCGTGGACTTTCCCGCGCCGTTTTCTCCCAGCAGCGCGTGAATCTCTCCCTTTTTCAACCGAAGGGTAATGTTGTCGTTGGCAATAATGCCCGGGAACCGCTTGGTGATGTTGAGCATTTCCACCGCATATGTCTCTTCCAAGCTCCGCGACCTCCTTTGTCCCTTTCATCGCCTCCCTTGACTCCCTTGTTTCAGAGGTCAGAAGGAAACCGATTTACTATCCGCTTATTATACTATGTCCCATTCCATATATCAAAGAAAATTTGCAATTTTTTACGAATTTTACATGTTTACAGAAAAAGCGGAGGAGGGCGGGCTGTCGCTCGTCCTCCTCCGCAGTCAAACGGTGAGATTACTTAATATTGCCGTAATAGTTGACGGTGATGTTGGTGACGGCAGGCTCGGCGCCGATGTCGCTGGACACCTTGACCTCGCCGCTGTACATCTTGGAAACCAGCGCCTTATAGTCGTCCTGGCTGAAGCCGTCGCCCCACTGGGTGCTCTCCATGGGGATCTGGACGTAGTTGGCAGCGGGATCGTCGCCGGAAACCAGACCCAGGGTCTGAATCTTGCCCGCATACGCGCTCCAGTTGTCGTTGAGAATGATCTCGCCCAGCAGGGTATCCACGGTGGGAGCCAGGCCCTTCATGGCGGAGGTAACGGTCATGTCCGCGCCGTAAGCGTCGATGATGGCGGCCTGATCGGTATCCACGCCGATGACCTTAGCGCCGTCCACCTTGGCGGCTGCCTCAGCAGCAGAGGTGTAAATGCCGCCGCCGCAGGCGAACACAGCCTGCACGCCCATGGTCTTATACCAAGTGTCCATGTAAGCGGTGATGTCTCCGTCGCCGAAGAACTGGTTGCCATAGACATACTCCATGGTCACCTTCGCGCTGGTCTCACCGGCAGCAGCGTCTGCGCCCTGCACATAGCCGTAGCCATAGCGGACCACGGCGGGAACCGCCATGCCGCCCAGGAAGCCCAGATGGTCATAGCCCAGCTTCACGGCGGCATAGCCTGCCATGTAGCCACACAGTTCCTCCTGATACACCGCGCAGTACACGTTGCTCAGGTCCACATAGTCGGACAGAGTCCAGTTGGCGGGGGTCCAGTCGTAGGTCTCGCCCTTGGCGGTGACGGCGGGGTCAAGCAGGTCGCCCTCGCCCACGTCCAGCGCGACAAACTTCACGTCGGGGTTCTGGGGCGCGGCTTCCACGATGGTGCCGCCAAAAGCGTAGCCGGGCATCACGATGACGTTGTACCCGTCGGCCACAGCCGCGTCCACCATGGCCACGCGCTCGGCGGTGGTGTCACCGTTGGGCTTGTAGTAGTTGAACTGGATGCTGTTGGCTTCGCAGAACGCCTTACAGGCCTCATAAGTAGTCTGGTTGAAGGACTGGTCGGTGATATCGCCGTAGTCGGTGATCATTGCCACCTTATAGGAGGAGGCGGCTTCGCCGCCGCTGCCGGAGCCGGAGCCGGCGGGAGGCGTGGCGTCGTTGCCGCAGGCGGCCAGAGACGCGGTCATGACCAATGCCAGAGCCAGTGCAAGAAACTTCTTCATTGGGATCAAACCTTCTTTCAAAATTTTGACACGGGGACGGGTGGAGAACCGCCCGTCCCCGTGTCATGGAAAATTATATCAATTTGTCCGGAAAATTTCAACAGGTAATCCTGTCATTTTTACTCTAAAAAAAGCGAAAAAAAGTGTTACTTATTTCTTTGCCATCTCCACGGCGGTGTCCAAAGCGATTTCCATCATCTGCGTAAAGCCCGTCTGCCGCTCTTCTGCGGGAAGGCCCTCGCCGGTGACCACGCTGTCGGACACGGTGCAGATGGTCAGCGCCCGCTTGCCCGCCTCCATGGCGTTCCAGTACAGCGCCGCGGACTCCATCTCCACCGCCAGCACGCCGTACTCCGCCCATTTCAGGGAATCGTCGGCCTTATTATAGAAAATGTCGCTGGAGAGGAAGCTGCCCACGGCCCAGCTTGCCCCGGACTTGCGCGCCACGTTCACCGCCGTTTCCAGCAGCTCATAGTCCGCCACGGGAGACAGCACGCCGTTCAGGCCAAACTGGTGGGAGAAGTTGGAATTCGTGCAGGCGGCCTGACCCAAAACCACGTCTTTCATATTCAGCTTTGTGGTCAAAGCTCCGGCGCTGCCCACGCGGATGATGTTTTCCACATCGTAAAAATGAAACAGCTCGTGGGAATAGATGCCGATGCTGGGCATTCCCATGCCGGAGGCCATGACGGACACGGGTACGTCCTTGTAAAGGCCGGTATAGCCCTGCACGCCCCGGACGTTGTTCACAAGCCTTGCATCCTTCAGGAAATTCTCCGCGATATACGCCGCCCGCAAGGGGTCGCCGGGCATCAGAACCGTTTTGGCAAAATCACCTTTTACCGCACTGTTATGGGGAGTGGACATTGTAACTTCCTCCTTCAATTTTTTCATTTTTACCTCGGGATAAATCCCGGATAGAAGCTCTGTTTTGGGCACTTACCGCTCCAACGCCTTGGCGGCCTTCACCACCCGTGAGGTGCCCAGCCGGTCCGCGCCAAGGTTTATAAAATCCTCCGCGTCCTTGAGATCGGCGATACCGCCCGCGGCTTTGATTTTCACACCGGGCCCCACATGGGCCTTGAACAGGGCCACGTCCTCCCGTGTCGCGCCGCCGCCGCCAAAGCCGGTGGAGGTTTTGATATACTCCGCGCCGGAGGCGGTGACAAGCTGGCACAGCTTGATTTTTTCCTCGTCGGTGAGAAAGCAGGTTTCAATGATGACCTTCAAAAGCTTTCCGCCGCAGGCGGCCTTCACCGCCCGAATCTCGCCCAGCAGCTCGTCCCACTTCCGGTCCTTCACCCAGCCGAGGTTAATCACCATGTCGACCTCGACCGCGCCGTTTTCCACCGCGTCGGCCGCTTCAAAGCACTTGGCCTTTGTGGTGGAATACCCGTTGGGAAAGCCGATGACGGTGCAGATGGGCAGTCTTCCCGCCGCGTACTCCGCCGCCTGCGCCACATAGGACGCGGGAATGCAGACGCTGGCGCAGCCATATTTCATCCCGTCGTCGCAAAGAGCCTTGATTTCCTCCCAAGCCGCCGTCTGGGAGAGCAGCGTATGGTCGCATCTGGATAAAATGTCTTTCAGGTCCATTTCAGTCCGCTCCTTTATCATATCATTCATTGGGATAATACCGAATTTTTCCGTTTTCCGCGCGGCTCTTTACGCCGCCCCGCACCTCCAGCCAGTCAAGATGGGCCAGCGCTTCTCCCACCGCAAAAAACTTCTGGGTCAGGGGGAAATCGGCCCAGCTCCGGGCGCGGATGCTCCAGCGCATCTCCCCCGCAATTTCATAGGCCGTCAGCCCCGGCTTCTTTTCAACAATTCCCCGTGCACCCTCAATTCTCTGGGCGTGGTGGGCCTTCAGCTCCTCTGCCCGCAGGCGCAGGTCCCCCGTCTCTTCCCGGTGGGCGGGAAGCAGGGTCTTCACCGGCAGGTCCTTCACAGCGTCAAGGCTTTCAAGATAGTCTCCCAGAGAGTCGGGGACCCCCTCCCAGCGGCAGATGTTGGGCGTGATGTGAAAGAGAATATGGTCGCCGGAAAAAAGCGTTTCATGTTCCGCTTCGTACAGGCACAGATGTCCCGGCGTATGTCCCGGGGTGAGAATGCAGCGCAGCTTCCGCCCACCGTATTCCAGTATCTGCCCATTCTCCAGCCGGTCATAGGGCCTGCCCAAAGGCTCGGGAACATCCGTCTGGGCGGGATTGCCGCCACCCAGCCAGTCCACCTCTTCCCGGGTAAACCCGTTTTCCACATAGCCCGCGTAGGTCCGCCGCCAAAGCACGTCGCCTCGGCTGTACTCCTCCCGCCGGTTCGCGTCCCACTCGCTGAGAAACACGGCCCGGCCGGGCCGATGCAGATAGGTGGAAAGGCCCGCATGGTCGCTGTGCAGGTGGGTCAGAAAGATGTCCGTCCGGGTCAGGTCCACGCCGATCTCGCCAAGCTGCCGGTCCATCGCCGCGCGGCAGGCGGGCTGGTTGAACCCGGTGTCAATCAAAAGGTTCCGTTCTCCCGCAATCAGATAGCTGTTGAGATTTTTCAGTGGATTCCCCACCAGCGGGATATCAAGGCGCCAAAGTCCCGGCGCAAGCTCCTTTGCCATGTGTCGCTCCTGTTTGTCCTTATAAATTTACCGGAATGCCGCCTGGGACGCGAAGCGCCGTCTCGGAAGCCGCCCGCAAGCACGCATAAAACCGTTACAGGGGTATTATACCAGTTTTTTCACCGCATGTCCACGCCTGCCGCGCTGCCCCGCAAAAAACATCCCTCTTTTTCCCGTCCTGCCACGGTATTTTTCCACTTGCCTTGAAAAGCACGAAAGCCCGTGTTAAAATTAAAAAATCTTATTTGGAGGTTGTTGCTCACCATGAAAAAACAGTTTTTTGCACTGGCTCTTGCGGCTGTGCTGCTGATTTGCGCCGTTCCCGCCGGGGCGCTTACCGGCGAGGGAACCCGCGCCGCCCAAACCCTCTCCGCCCTGAACGTGGTCCGGGGTGCGTACAACGTGGACGACCCCGCCACCCGGGCGCAGGCCGCCGTGATTCTGGTGCGCCTTGCCGGAGCGGAGGAGGCCGCCGCCGCGGACAAGACCTCCATTCCCTTTAAGGACGTGCCTACCTACGCGGTGCAGGCCGTGCGGTATGCCTACGGACAGGGCTGGCTTCGGGGCGTAACCGGTGATACCTTCGGCGCATCCGAGGCCATCACCTCCGCAGCCTACTGCGCCGCGCTGGGGCGGCTGCTGGGCTATACCGGCGAGGATGTTTCCTATGAAAACGCGCTGACCTTTGCCCGCCACATGGCGATCACCTCCCGAGATTACGGAAAAACCCTGACCCGGGGTGATCTCTTTGAGCTGACCGCCGGCGCACTTTACGCCTCATACAAGGACGACGGCACGCTTCTTGCGCACCTGACCGCCGTCAGTCCGTCCGCAGCCGCAGCCGCCGACAGACTGAATCTTACAAGTCCCGCGCTGACAGCCCGGCAGGCCGCCGACCGGTATACCGCCGCCGTGTTTCAGCTAAGCATGTATGAGGACAGCCAGAACCTTGATTTAAAGGAGCCTGATGGCAGCGCCAGCGGCTTTTTCATCAGCGGGGACGGACTGGCCGTCACCAATTACCACGCCATTGCAGGCTGCGCCGCCGGTGTGGCCACCCTCGTCAGCGGCGAGCAATATCCGGTGAAGGAAGTGGTCTACTACGACGTAGACAACGATATCGCTGTTTTACGCATTGGGCACACCTCCCTCACCGGAGTGGAAACACCGGGTTTCGTATACCTTGAAACCGCGTCTCGCGACACTTTGCGAATGGGCGATGAAATCTATACCATCGGCAGCCCCCTTGGGCTGGGACTGGCCGTCTCCTCCGGTATCGTCAGCGACGCCAGCCGGACGACGGACGGCTACGCCGCGCCCTGCATCATGTCCACTGCGGACATCTCTCAGGGCTCCAGCGGCGGCGCGCTGCTGAACATATACGGGCAGGCGGTTGGTGTCACCTCCGGCGCGTTCCTTTTCGGGAACAATATGTATCTTGCCGTAGCCATCGACCCGGCACTCTCCGCCGATCTCACCGGCAAGGGGCAGACCTTGGAACAGGTGAAGCAGATTGAGTCTGCCCGGACGAAAACAGCCGCCTGAGCACAGGCTCCCGCTCTCCCCTGCTTCCCGCAACTGCGAGCGGCGGCGCCCCTTCTTTCTCATGCAATCCTACAAACGCAAACTCGCCCGGCATTCCAACTGGAACGCCGGGCGTTTCTTCTTGTTTTAACCGCTTTATTACTTTCCCGGGGCAGACTCCGCAGTAAGCCTTCCGCCCGCGTCCATCCGGGCCGGGACAATCATATTGTCCGTGCATTTGGCGATGTTGTCAATCCGCATTTTCGACGGGTAGTCCGCAATCAGGCTCACCGCCATGCCGTGCCGTTTGGCGCGGCCGGTGCGGCCGATGCGGTGGACATAGTCCTGATTTTCGTCCGGCACATCGCAGTTGAACACCACATCCACGTCATCCACGTCGATGCCCCGGGCCGCCACGTCGGTGGCCACAAACACCCGCAACTCGCCCTTGCGGAACTTGTCCATCACCTGCTCCCGCTTTTTCTGCGGAATGTCGCCGTGGATGCACTCCGCGTCCACGCCCCGCATCTGCAAAAATTTCGCGATGCGCTCCGTGGAGCCCTTGGTGTTGCAGAAAACCATGGCCCGGTCAAATTCGCCGCCGTCCATGATCTTTGCGATGGCCTCGGCCTTGCCGTCGTGGGTGACCTCCAGACGGTACTGAAGGATGTCGGGCTTGTTTTCCTCGTCCGCCCGGACGGTGATCTCCTCTGCGTCCCGCTGGTGGACCCAGGCGATATCCATGACCTCCCGGGAAATGGTGGCGGAGAACATTCCGAGATTTTTCCGCTTGTTCATCCGGTCAAGCAGCCGGGTTACATCGTGGATGAAACCCATGTCCAGCATCCGGTCTGCCTCGTCCAGTACCACGGTCTGCGCCGTGTCTACACGGACGGTGCGCCGCTTCATATGGTCCGACAGTCGGCCGGGAGTGGCCACCACAATCTGTGGTTTCTTCTTCAAAATGTCAATTTGCTTGCCGATGGGCTGTCCGCCGTAAAGGCACACCATCCGCACCCCCGCCCGATAGGCCGCGATATCCCGCAGCTCGTCCGTGATTTGGATGGCCAGCTCCCGGGTGGGGGCCAGAATCACGGCCTGCACGCTTTCGTCCGCAGGGTCGATATGCTCCACGATGGGGATCCCGTAGGCAAAGGTCTTCCCTGTGCCGGTAGGGGCCTTGGCAATCACGTCCTTCCACGCCAGCATGGGGGGGATGCAGCCCGCCTGCACGGGGGTGGACAGCTCAATATTGCGCTCACGAAGAGCGCGCATAATCTCCGGTGACAGCCCCAGGCTGTCAAACCGGACGCCTTGTGTCAGTTCCATAGTTGCTTCGTCCTTTTCCAATTTTGTTTTTCAGCGGCTCCGGTCCAAACCGGGCCGCATTTCCTTCTTTTTATAATAAATTACTGTTATTATATCCGTTTTTCCGGTATTTGTAAAGTCCGGTGCAAACCGGCGTCCTTTCCGGAGTGAAACCCTGTCAGCCCGGTACAACTGCGCGGACACAAAAAAGCAGCCCCCCCCACTGCTTATTTTCGTGAGAGGGTTGCACGCTCTGTCCTGCAAAGCGATATGCCTTATGAGATTCTATGCATGGACCACACCATGCCCCCGGCATTGGCACCGCCCAGATTCAGCGTCAGCGACAGGCCGTCGGAAACATAGAACAGGCCGATTACGTCCCCTGCGCTTAATTCAACATCACCTGCCAGCACCACCGCTCCATTCCCCAGAATTGCTCTCAGGTTCAGCAGCGTTACGTTCAGGTTTAACAGGGGAAACAGTGCATTTATTAAATTTTGAACGGCCGGTGATCTGCGCCCCCGAACTAACTGACAATGATGATTTAAACCCAGAAAATCCGGTGGATGCAAAATCCGGACCGGTGGGACTCGTTGGACCTGCTGGTGTCAAGTCAGGACTAAAAAATATTTATCCTTATTTGCACCTTTGCAATCTATCCATTCAATGTTTGGATGATGGAAAGGATTGGCGGTATGTGGTATAATGTTAAATGGATAATTGTATGCAGAGGAGGGATTTCAAGTGAATGCGGCAATTGTAGATGATATGGCTGATGAGTGTGAAATACTCCGCGGCCTTTTAAAACAATATGAGGAAACACAGAAGCAGACGATACATATCACAGAGTTTCACAGCGGCAGGGAACTGCTTGCCGACTACATACCGGGCAGCTATGATGTTGTCTTTATGGATATTTTTCTGAACAACGAAAACGGCGTGGACTGCGCCTTGAAGCTGCGGCAACTGGACGAGCAGATCAACCTGATTTTTCTGACTACCAGCTCGGAATTCGGCGTCAAAAGCTATGACGTTCGGGCGGCGGACTATATTGTAAAGCCTGCCACACCCGAGAAGCTCTCCCGCGCCCTGAATTACTGCAAGATAACCGGGGAGCCGAGCGACCCGACCGTTACGGTCACCACCAAAAACCAGCCGCTCGCCATCGCCCTGAGCCGTATCCTTTATGCCGATTACCAGAACCGCTGTGCCTGCGTCCATTTAGAGGACTGTCTTGTTCCCGTGTCCGGAAGCTTCACGGAGCTTTCCGAGCAGCTGACGGCATATCCGCGGTTTATGTCCTGCTTTAAGGGTATTGTGGTTAATTTGACAGAAGTCCGGGAGCTGGGGGACGACTTTCTGATTCTGAAAAATGGGGAGCGGCTGCCTGTCAGTCGCCGCCTGCAACGGCAGGTACAAGGGCAACGTCTGCGTCTCTCCGCTGGTTCGCTACGGGGGGAGGGAATATGAAGCAGATATTTTCACTGATTTTAACCGCTCTGCTGCTTTGCACAGCGCTTGCACCGTCTGTACTGGCGGCAGAGGAACCGACTGCACCTGCCGAAACCACGGATACTGTAACCGATTCCGGCAACGGCGCTGTTTCGGGTGACAGTATGGACACCGCTACTCCTTCCGATGCAGATATGGGCACGGATGGTGATGAAACCGGCGGAACCGGTGACGGTGTGGTGCCCAACAACTTTTACTATACTGGCAGCATCATCTCCTACGCTATCCCGGATGCTTTCACAGATACGTTCAACATGAATTGCGGCGATACCGATTTTACACAGTTACATAATGAACTGGATTCCATCAACATTTCCGGCACAGCACAAAAGGAGGGTTCTTCCTATCCGCTTACATTGTCTGTTACATGGGATTTCAGCACAGTGGATGCAGAGACACCCGGTACTTACGCTGTGATTGGAAACATTTCTATTCCAGAGGGAACGACGCTTGCGGACGGTTTTGAGAACACTGTATCCATTTCCGTACAGGTAACCGCTCCGCTACTTAACACTACACAGTCGGAGAAAAGTTCCGCTGCTCAGAAATCCGCTGCTGTTACAGAATCCTATTCTCCAACCCAAACGGTCATTTCTGGTCTGCGTCTAAAGGATCTCTGTAAAGAGGAAGAAAGCGTCGTGTTTGGTTCCGGCGATGTTACCGTCAGTATTCCAAGCAAGCTGCTTTTAGCACTGAACCTGTCGGATGCGGATACTCTGACTGTTAGGCTGACCCAGCCGGAAAGCAATCAGATTGTGCTTGCAGTAGAGGTTTCCGGCAAATCGGTTACGCAGCTTTCGGGAACAGTATTGCGGCTTCGATATATGCCACAGTCGAAACATACTGATATCACCATTCAAAATGAAGCTGGGGAACAAATTACAGATGTTTCCTTCGACGGGGAGCTTCTACGCTTTGCAGCGGATGCGGCAGGAACTTATACCATTATAGAGCTATCAACTACGCAGGAGACTGGAAAAAGTACATCGCCGCTGCTTCCTGTATCCGGCGGATTGCTTTTAGCTGTGGGAGGGATTACCTATTTCTGGAGGAGGCGCCATG
>DKLF01000084.1 GCA_002455655.1 Oscillibacter sp. UBA6647
GTGGAAATTTAGAGCTTTTGGAGCGGCAGACGCGGCAGTTTCTGCCGCGTCTTGTGGCGTTGTACGACTTTGATGCCGCGGAGGAATTCCGCACCCGGGTCGGAGATTTGGACATAAAAATCGTCTCCGGGCCGGAAGGACTTTTGGAGGCGGCGACGATTGGCGGCGCAGACACAGTGGTGGCCGCCGTGGTGGGCATGGTGGGCCTTGGACCCACGCTGGCCGCCATAGAACAGGGCAAGCGTATCGCGCTTGCCAACAAGGAAACGCTGGTGTGTGCAGGGGAGCTGGTGATGGACGCGGCGGACCGGCACGGGGCGGAAATCGTCCCGGTGGATTCGGAGCATTCCGCCATTTTCCAGTGCCTGCGGGGCTGCGAGGACCGGCGGGAAGTGAAGCGACTGCTGCTGACCTGCTCCGGCGGCCCGTTTTACGGGAAGAACTTTGTGGAGCTTGAGAGCATGACAAAGCAGGATGCTTTGCGGCACCCGAATTGGAAGATGGGGCCGAAAATCACGGTGGACTGCGCAACGCTGATGAACAAGGGACTGGAGGTCATCGAGGCCATGCGCCTTTACCGTCTGCCCCTTTCTCAGGTGGATGTGCTGATTCACCGGCAGAGCATCGTTCACTCTCTGGTGGAGTATCGGGACGGGGCGGTACTGGCCCAGCTTGGGACAGCGGATATGCGCCTTCCCATCCGGTATGCGTTTACCTATCCCCGGCGGGGGGAAAATCCGGCGGAGCCGCTGGACCTTTTGACCTGCCCGCCGTTGACCTTTGCCGCGCCGGACCGGGAGGCATTTCCATGCTTCGCGCTGGCAGAGGCCGCCGCGAAAGAGGGGGGCACCGCCTGCGCCGTTTTAAACGGGGCCAACGAAGAAGCGGTGGGCCTGTTTTTACAGGAAAAAATCGGCTTCAACGACATTTCCCGGCTGGTGAAAAAAGCGCGGGAGGCCGTCCCTGTGGTATATCATCCCACTCTTTCGGATATTCTGAAAGCGGACGCCGACGCACGGCGGGTGGTTCTTTCGCAGTGAAGCTTCCCCGGAGACAAGAAACGCCGCGGACGCGGTATCGGAACAGTTTAGTTAGGAGTATTTATGACAATTGTCTACATTCTCGCGGCGATTCTCATGTTTGGCGTGCTTATCGCGCTCCACGAACTGGGGCACTTTCTGGCTGCCAAGGCCTGCGGCGTGCAGGTCAACGAGTTTTCCATCGGCATGGGCCCGGCCCTGTTCAAAAGACAGCGGGGAGAGACGCAGTATTCTCTGCGCATCCTCCCTGTGGGCGGCTACTGCGCCATGGAGGGAGAGGATGAGGATTCTGAGAATCCTCGGGCCATTACCCGCCAGAGCTACTGGAAGCAGTTTATCATTTTTGTGGCGGGGTCCCTTTCCAATTTCCTGACGGGCTTTTTGATTCTCTTGATTCTCTACTCCGGGGCCGAGGCATTTTACGTGCCAACTGTCGCCGGGATAGCGCCAGAGTTCACCGCCGCCGAAGAGGAGACAATGCAAGCGGGCGACCAGCTTTGGGCCATCAATGGGGAGCGGATTTACGTCAGCGGCGACGTGGCCCTTATAATGCAAGTGAACGCGGGGAAAGAGAAACTAGCCGTGACGGTGCTGCGGAATGGGGAGAAGGTGTCCCTCACGGGCATTCCTCTGCAAACCTGCACCGGGCAGGACGGTAAGCCCTATCAGGGCTACGGCTTTTTCTACGGCAACGAAGCCGAGCCCGCCACGGCGCTGGGCAAAGTGAAAATCGCGTGGTACAACACTGTGGACTTTGTGCGGACCGTGCGCATCAGCCTTCAGATGCTGGCTCGGGGGGACGCGGGGCTCAAGGACATGAGCGGCCCGGTGGGCATCGTCTCCACCATCACGCAGGTGGGGCAGGCATCGGAAAGCGCCCGGGACGCGCTGGACAACATCCTCTTTTTCACGGCGCTGATCGCGGTGAATCTGGCGGTGATGAATCTGTTGCCCCTTCCGGCGCTGGACGGCGGGCGGGTGCTGTTTTTAACGGTAGACGCCATCGCCATGGTGCTCTTTAAAAAGCGCATTCCTGAAAAATACGAAAACGCCATCAATTACGGCGGCCTGGTGGTACTGCTGGGCTTTATGCTGATTGTGACGCTTCACGATGTATCCCGGCTGTTCGGCTGAGGGAGGGAGTACCGATGACAAAGCAATTGCTGGTGGGCACTGTGGCCGTGGGCGGCGGTGCGCCGGTTAGCATTCAATCCATGTGCAGCACAAGAACCGATGACGTGGCTGCCACCGTGGCCCAAATCAAAGCACTGGAGAATGCCGGGTGCGAGCTGATTCGGGTGGCCATTCCCGACAGGGCGGCGGCAGAGGCCGTGGATAAAATTAAAGAGCAAATTTCCATTCCGCTGATCGCCGACATTCACTTTAACTACAAATTCGCGCTGATGTGCGCGGAGCGGGGAATTGACGCAATCCGCATCAATCCCGGCAACATCGGCGGGGCGGAGAAGGTGAAGGCGGTGGCGGACATCTGCCGCCAAAGGCGCATCCCTATCCGCATTGGCGTGAACGGTGGGTCGCTGGAGCGGGAGCTGCGGGCAAAATACGGCGGCGTGACGGCGGAGGCGCTGGTGGAAAGCGCGTTGGGCCATGCGGCCCTGTTGAACCAGTTTGACTTTGACGACATCTGCATCTCCGTGAAATGCTCAGATGTGCCGCTGACCATCGCGGCCTATCGGCTGCTTTCAGAGCGGACGGAGTATCCGCTCCACTTGGGCGTTACCGAGGCGGGAACGCCATCCATGGGGCTTGTGAAGTCCGCCATGGGAATCGGCGGACTGCTGTGCATGGGCATTGGAGACACCATCCGGGTGACGCTGACGGCGGACCCGGTGGAGGAGATTTACGCGGCGAAAAAGATTCTCCGGGCGGCGGGGCTGCGCCATGACGGTGTGAACCTCATCGCCTGCCCCACCTGCGGACGGACGCGCATTGATTTGATTCCCCTGGCGGAGGAGGTGGAGCGGCGGCTGGACGGCTGCCGCAAGCCCATTACCGTGGCGGTGATGGGATGTGCCGTCAACGGTCCCGGTGAGGCCGCCGCCGCCGACATCGGCATCGCGGGAGGGGACGGGGAGGGCCTGCTTTTCCGAAAGGGAGAGGTCCTCTGCAAGGTTCCGCAGGAGCGGCTGGTGGACGCGTTGATGGAGGAGATTCAGAAGCTGTGAAAATCGCGGGGGAACCGGCGGTTTGGACGATACATTGAGAGCGGGTTAGGATTGAGAGAAGCTATGTCAAAAATCGCATTTTCCAACATATTTCCGGACGTAAGGCCGCTTCCGCCCCTGCGGGCGAAGCTGGACGGGGCCATGCTGGTCGGCGCGGCCATCGACAGGGCGGAGCGTACCATTGAGTTGCAAATGGAAACCCGGGCGGAGCTGGGCGGAGACGAAATTCGGGCGCTGGGACAGGAAATCTGCACAGCATACGGGTTTGCCGACGCGCGGATTGCCTGCGCGTGCTGCCCGATAGAGCCGGCGCGGGAAAAAACGCAGGGCGTGGCCCAAGCCGGATCGGACGGAGGACGGGGCGCGGAAAAGAAACGGGACGGAGCCGTGGGCGAAGTGTTTTACGGGGAGAAAAAGCCCGTGGGAAAAACCGTTCCCGTGGGGTCGCTGGACCTGAAAACCGGAAAGGCCGCCGTCATCGGCAAAATTTTTGCCTTTGAATGCCGGGAGACACGCCGCCCCGGACTGTGGCGCATGAGCCTGGACCTGACGGATTACACCGGATCCCTGACGGTGCAGAAAAACCTCACCGCCGCCGAGGCCAGAAAGCTGGACGGAAAGCTGAAGCCCGGCATGTGGGTGGCGGTGCAGGGAAAGATGGAGCCAACCTGGGACGGGAAGGACATCCAGATGGCTCCCTTCCTCATCCGGGCTGCCGCCCACAAGGAGCGGGAGGACACCGCCGAGGTAAAGCGGGTGGAGCTGCATCTGCACACCCGCATGAGCAGCATGGACGCGCTGACCGACCCACAGGAGGTGGTGCGTCAGGCCATCCGCTGGGGCCATCCCGCGATTGCCATCACGGACCACGGCGTGGCTCAGTCTTTTCCGGACGCGTGGCACGCCGCCGGGGACAAAATCAAAATTCTCTATGGCATGGAGGGCTATTTTATCAACAATCTGGACGACCGGGTGGCCGTCCACGGCTTACAGGACTGCCCCCTTGACGGAGAGTTCGTGTGCTTCGACATTGAAACGACTGGTCTCAAGGTGATGCGGGAGGCGATTACGGAAATCGGCGCGGTGGTGCTGAAAAATGGGGAGATTACCGACCGGTTCCAGACCTTTGTGGACCCGGCGCGGCGGCTTACGCCGGAAATTATCGGCCTGACCGGTATTACCGACGAGATGCTTCGCGGCGCGCCCAAGCTAAAGGACGCGCTGGCGGACTTTTTGAAATTCGTGGACGGGCGCCCGTTGGCGGCCCACAACGCGGAATTTGACATCGGCTTTATCCGGGAGGGATGCAAAAAAACGGGCCTTGATTTTCACCCTACCTATATTGACTCGCTGATTCTGGCCCAGAACTTGCTGCCGAAGCTGAACAAGTATAAGCTGGACATTGTGGCGGAGGAGCTGGATCTACCTGCCTTCAACCACCACAGAGCCAGCGATGACGCGGCCACTGTGGGCTATATGCTGATTCCCTTCTTCAATATGCTGAAGGAAAAGGGGGTCTCCAATCTTCAGGGGATTAACCCCGAGATGGAAAAGCTGCGGCCCCTTGGAAGCAAGTCCAACCGCTTTCCCAAGCACATTATCCTGC
Organism: Oscillibacter sp. UBA6647; assembly: GCA_002455655.1. Classification (GTDB taxonomy): domain Bacteria; phylum Bacillota; class Clostridia; order Oscillospirales; family Oscillospiraceae; genus Oscillibacter. Next base: position 4,833 of record DKLF01000084.1, read on the forward strand.
TGGCAAAAAACAAGGTGGGTCTGAAAAACCTATACAAAATTATTACCGCGTCCAACCTCAATTACTTCAAGCGGGTTCCCACGGTGCCAAAAACGCTGCTGAATCAGCATCGCGAGGGAATCATTGTGGGCGCGGCCTGCGAGGCGGGCGAGCTGTTCCGCGCCGTGGCGGACCACAAGGACTGGGACGAACTCAGGCGCATCGCATCCTATTATGACTATCTGGAAATCCAGCCGGTGTGCAACAACATGTTCATGCTGCGAAACGGGGACGTGCAGTCTGAAGAAGAGCTGCGGGAGCTGAACCGGACCATCGTGCGGCTGGGCGACGAATTGGGAAAACCGGTGTGCGCCACAGGAGACGTGCACTTCCGGGAGCCGGAGGACGAGGTATACCGCCACATTCTGCTGGCTTCAAAAAAATTCCCGGATGCGGATGCCAGCCTTCCCATCTACTTCAAGACTACCGACGAAATGCTTGCGGAATTTTCCTATCTGGGGAAGGAGAAGGCCTTGGAGGTGGTGGTGACCAATCCCCGGGCCGTGGCGGACAGCGTTGAAACATTTGAGCTTCTGCCAAAAGACCTGTATCCTCCACGCCTTGAAAACTCCGAGGAGGATTTGAACCGCATGGTTTGGGAAAAGGCCCGTGAGCTTTACGGCGAGGACCTGCCCCCGCTGGTGGAGGACCGCCTGAAGGTGGAGCTGGACAGCATTCTGGGAAAGTACGACGTGGTGTATATGTCCGCCCAGAAGCTGGTGCAGCGGTCGCTGGAAAACGGCTATCTGGTTGGCTCCCGAGGCAGCGTCGGCTCGTCCTTGGTGGCCTACATGTCCGGGATTACGGAGGTCAACTCCCTGCCGCCCCACTACCGCTGCCCCAAATGCAAGCACGTGGAATTTATACAGGACGGGTCCTACGGCTGCGGCGCGGATATGCCTGACAAGGACTGCCCGGTATGCGGCGAAAAATGCGTGAAAGATGGGTTCGACATCCCCTTTGAAACCTTTTTGGGCTTCGGCGGCGGAAAGGTTCCCGATATCGACCTGAATTTCTCCGGTGAGTATCAGGCCAAGGCCCATCGCCATGCCATTGAAATGTTCGGAGAAAAGCAGGTGTTCCGGGCGGGAACCATCGGAACCCTTGCGGAAAAAACCGCCTACGGCATGGTGAAAAAATATCTGGAAGAGAACGGGATGACGGCGGGCCGGGCGGAGGAAAATCGACTGACCACTGGCTGCGTGGGCGTTCGGCGCACCACGGGTCAGCACCCGGGCGGCCTTGTGGTGGTGCCGGACGACATGGAAATCGAGGATTTCTGTCCTGTTCAGCACCCGGCAGACGACCCGGAGAGCGACATTATCACCACTCATTTTGAATACCACTGCATGGAGGACAATCTCCTGAAGCTGGACATGCTGGGCCACGACGATCCCACCATGGTGCGCATGATGGAGGACCTGACCGGCGTGGACCCCCGCTCCATTCCGCTGGACGACGTGGACACCATGTCCATCTTCATCTCCAGCAAAATCTTGGGCTATGAGCACGACGACGTGGTGGGAGAGACGGGGGCCGTAGCTATCCCGGAATTTAACACCCGGTTTACCCGCCAGATGCTGGTGGACACCCATCCTAAGGATTTTAACACGCTGGTGCGTCTCTCAGGCTTTTCCCACGGCACGGACGTGTGGCTGGGCAACGCCCGGGATTTGATTCTGGACGGGACAGCTTCCGTTTTGGAGACCGTGGGCTGCCGCGACGACATTATGCTTTATCTGATTTCCATGGGCGTGGATGCGGAGCTGAGCTTTAAAATCATGGAGTCTGTCCGAAAGGGCAAGGTGAAAAAAGGCGGCTTCCCGGACGGCTGGGTGGATATTATGCGGGAGCACGACGTTCCCGAGTGGTATATCGACTCTCTTGCAAAAATCGGCTATCTGTTCCCCAAGGCCCACGCTGTGGCCTACGTCATGATGGCATTTCGTATCGCGTGGTACAAGGTACACGAGCCGCTGGCGTTTTACGCCACGTTTTTTACCGTCCGGGCCAAGGCGTTTGACGCAGAATATTGCTGCGCGGGCATGGACGCCGTGAAGCGGAAAATCCGGGAGATTGAGAACAACAAGGACGCCACAGCGGTGGAGCAGGATTTGATGACCACGCTGGAGGTGTGTTACGAATTTTATCTCCGGGGCTTTCACTTCGACACCATCAGCATTTACGAATCCGAGGCCACAAAGTTCAAGGTGACGGAAAAGGGACTTCTTCCGCCCTTTGCCGCAGTGCGGGGGCTGGGAGAGACGGCGGCGGCGGACACGGTGGAGAAGCGGAAGGGAAAGAGCTTCATCTCCATCGAGGAGTTTTCCATGTGCTGCAATAAGCTCTCCAAAACCCATATCGAGCAGCTCAAGAAGCTGGGGGCTTTTGCCGGTATGGCGGAAACCAGCCAGATTACGCTGTTTTAAATTGACTGGGTTGAAGAAATGCACGCAAAGAAGCCGGATTTTCGGTGGGCTGAACGCAAAAAAGCGGCCTGAAACAAAATGTTGAAAAAGGGATTCCCGCTTTGGCTCTGCCGAAGCGGGAATCCCTTTTTATATGGCGAACATAGGATATGACGGACGCAGGGCGGGGAAAGGCGGGCGGAATTACTTTGCTGCCTGTTTCTCCGCCTTTATGAAATCGCAGTCCCGTTCCAGCGGGCAGCCCTCGCACTTGGGAGACCGGGCGGTGCAGGTGTCCCGTCCGAAAAGCACCATGCGATGACAGAAGTTGGAGGACTCCCGCGCCGGGAGAACCAGACGGAGCTGCCGTTCCACCTGAAGGGGGTCTTTGCTGCCGTCCGTGATGCCGAGACGGCCGGTGATGCGAATACAGTGGGTGTCGCAGACGTAGGCGGGCTGGCCGTACACGTCTCCCAGAATCAGGTTTGCTGTCTTCCGGCCTACGCCGGGGAGGGCCGTCAGCTCCTCCATGGTTCCGGGGACCTTCCCGCCGTGCTCCAAAATCAGCTTTTGGGCGCAGGCCACAATGTCTCGGGCCTTGCTGTTGAAAAAGCCGCAGGAGCGGACGTACTGTCCCACCTCTGCCGCGTCCGCCTCCGCAAAGCTCTGAAGGGTTGGAAACCGGTCATACAGGGCTGGGGTAACCTGGTTGACCCGTGCATCGGTGCACTGGGCGGCAAGCCGCACGGCAAACAGAAGCTCGTAATCTTTTTCGTAGTTTAAAGAGCACAGCGCATCCGGGTAAATGCCCTTCAGCGTTTCGATGATGCGCTTGATCGCCGCCTTTGCCTTCATACCGCTTCCTCCTTTTGCTCCAAAAGCCGACTGTCTTCGTACCAGTATAGCGCCTTTGACCGCGCTTGGCAACCGATTTTCTAATTTGGCGCCCCCTATTCAGAGGGAATAGAAGAGAAGCGGACGATTTTGGGGAGGGACGATTTTCTATTGCGACGGGGAGGCGAGGTGTGCTATAATGCTTGCAGAGCGGGGGACGGTTCCTTTACAGCACGTTTTTGATGCTGAACCGCTCTGTCTCCGAAAGCAGCCAAAGCTGGTGCCTGAGGCCCGCCAGATCCGCCATGCACTCGGAGGCCTGCACGGAGATCAGAGCCGCACAGCGGCGGTACAAGGCGTCTGCGCCGTCTACTACTTCGTGCTCTGCTGTGATGTGGAGATAGGTTTGGCGCCCGGACCAGTCCTCGTAGCTTTGGGAGATGAGGTCTTCTGCTTGCTTCCAGTTTTTGGCGCTTACCGCGGCCTCCGCCTCCTCCAACTGGGACTGCCAGCGCACCACGTCCTGATCTACGGCGCGGCAGTTCAGCACCGAGAGGGCCAGAATTGCCGCCAGAAGAAAAGTGGGAATCAGCCAAGATTTCATTTGGTCTTCTCCTTTGGTATGCAGTTGATTTTTCCCCCGCTGTCAAGGGTCAGCAAAAAAATATCGCGGTAGTCTTTCAGGCCCTGTCGGCGTACCTGCTTTTTCAGCCAGTCCATTGTTTTTTCGCACAGCTCAAGATTCCGGGAGATGAGCCGCCCGTCGTTCACCAGAACCACGGGGAGGGAGATACTGTCCGCCGCTTTTACGCCCAGATCGTCCGCCGACGGCGGCTGGGTTTGAGGCCAGGGCAAGACCGAGAGCTGGCCGGAGTTTTCGAGAATCGCATATTTTACGTCTTTGATATCGCAGATGCCCTGCCCCCGCAGCTCTTCCAGCAGTTCGTCGATGGTGAAGCGGTTTTTCCGCATCGCGTCCTGACGGAGCTTGCCGTGGTCGATCAGCACGGTGGGGGACCCGCACAAAAGCCGACGGATGCGCAGGGAATAAAGAGACGACTGGCTTAATAGCATGGAGAGAGACAGAAGCGTTAAAATCGGGATGATGCCCGAGAGCAGAGGAATTCCAAAATCCTGCATGGGTACTGCGGCCAGATCCGAGAGCATCATGGTCAGCACCAGTTCGCTGGGCTCCAACTCGCCGATCTGTCGTTTGCCCATGAGCCGCAGCCCGGCGGTGATGAAAAAATAGAGAATCACAGTCCGCAAAAACGCGGTGGCCATAAGCACATACCCCCTTTCTCTCAGTATTTACCGGAAGAAGCGGGCGTATGCGGCGAAAAGGATTTTACCTGTCGGAGAATGGCCTATATCTCAGTCTAGCGTGCCGCCCCAAGAGGTGCGGATCAAGGCGGACGAAGAATAGGATGCGGCCCAACGATGGGAACCGGCAATCTTGAACAGCGGATAAGGCTCCGCCCGGAGGCGGGGATTATCATAAATCGTTCCAAGTCGCAGAAGGAGAAAGGAGGCTTACGGGGAACCCCGTCAAAAGCGCCATGTGCCCGCAGGCTGAGTCTGCGGGATAACGAGGAGAGGGGAGTATCGAGAATTCGGCGGATGCCCCTCCGCATCCACGGATGTGTCACGCAGGTCTGAAATATGCGGGCAACCGCAAAACAAAAAGACTGCGACCGTGGGAAAAGCGACAAATCATCTGCGCGTTTGTCCTTTTGATATCCGGCCCCGAAAACCGGGACCGGCAGATGCTTCGCGGCCTTTTGGCCTGCGAAAGACAAATTGAATATCAGGAGGATTGTCATTTATGTGTGGAATTATCGGTTATTCGGGCGGCGCACAGGCCGCCCCGATTTTGCTGGACGGTCTGGAGCGGATGGAATACCGGGGGTACGATTCCGCCGGTGTGGCTGTGCGGTCAGAAACACAGGGTCTTCAGGTGAGAAAGTCCAAGGGCCGGCTGAAGGTCCTCAGCGACATGCTCCACGGCGGGGTGGATCTGGAGGGAACCCTCGGCGTGGGACACACCCGCTGGGCCACTCACGGTGAGCCTAACGATGTGAATGCACACCCCCACGTCAGCGAGAGCGGGAACATCGCGCTGGTTCACAACGGCATTATTGAAAACTATATGGAGATCAAGGAGCATCTCCAGAAGCTGGGCGTTAAGTTTGCTTCGGATACCGATTCGGAGGTGGTGGCTCAGCTATTGGAGTTCCACTACAACGAGTGCCATAATATGCTGGAGGCCGTGGGCCGCGTGCTGCGGCGCATTGAAGGCTCCTATGCCTTCGGCATCATCTGCTCCGACTATCCGGATGCGCTGATTGCCGCGCGGAAGGACAGTCCGCTGATCCTGGGCTATGGCAAGGACTGCAATTTCATTGCCTCCGACGTGACGGCGGTGATTAAATACACCCGGGACGTGGCCTATATGGACGACGGGGAAATCGCGGTGGTGACGCCCCGGGGCATCGACGTGTTTGACGGCGAGCTTGTCCCCGTGGAGAAAACCCGCCGCACAGTGGACTGGGATGTGTCCGCCGCTGAAAAGGGGGGCTATCCCCACTTCATGCTCAAGGAGATTATGGAACAGCCGGAGGCCGTTCGCCGCACCGTCTCTCCCCGCATCCGGGAGGGCAGGATTGTGCTGGACGACGTGAAGCTGACCCGGGAGTATGCGGAAAATGTATCCCGCATCTTTATTATTGCCTGCGGCTCCAGCTATCATGTGGGCATGGTAAGCAAATATATCTGGGAAAAGCTGCTGCGCCGTCCTGTGGAGGTGGTGCTGGCCAGTGAATTCCGGTACTGCGACCCGCTGGTGGATGAGCGTTCTCTAGTGGTAGTCATCAGCCAGTCCGGCGAGACGCTGGACACCATGGCCGCCATGCGGGAGGCGAAACGCCGGGGCGGGCGGACGCTGGCTATTGTCAACGTGGTGGGTTCCTCCATCGCACGGGATGCGGACGATGTGCTGTATACCTGGGCGGGACCGGAAATCGCCGTGGCCACCACCAAGGCGTATTCCACCCAATTGGCCCTGATGGATTTGGTGGGGCTGTATTTGGGCGATTTGCTGGGCGCGGTTTCAAAAGAAGCGTACGCCGCCGCCGTGGAGGGCATCCAGTGCCTACCCCAACAGATGTCGGCGCTTTTGAAGGACACGGAGGATGTGAAATATTTTGCATCCCGGTACTTCAATCACGACTCCATTTTCTTCATCGGGCGGAATCTGGATTATGCCATGGGCATGGAAGGGTCCCTGAAGCTGAAGGAAATCAGTTATATCCATTCGGAGGCATATGCCTCCGGTGAGCTGAAGCACGGCACCATTTCCCTAATTGAGCCGGGGACGCTGGTGGTGGCGCTGGGAAGCTATGCGCCGCTGTTCGACAAGGCCATGAGCAACGTGGTGGAGGTGAAGGCCCGGGGAGCGGAGGTGCTGGCCCTGACCACTGTCCGCCACAGAGAAAAAATGGAGAAGACGGCAGACGCTGTGCTTTCCGTGCCGGAGACTGTGGAGATGCTTCAGCCCTCTCTGGGCGTGCTGCCACTCCAACTGTTCTCCTATTACGTGGCGTTGCAGCGGGGCTGTGATATTGATAAGCCCCGGAACCTTGCGAAGTCTGTTACCGTGGAATAATTGCTAAAATATATGAAAAGCGCTTCCCGCCTATGGCGGGAAGCGCTTTTTGTTGGCTGGGAGCATTCTACATCAGTCCAAACGTTCGCAGCAGGAAGGTCCAGCAGAAAATTGTGAAGATGGACGTGACCGTGGTGGAGCACACGAGTTGCCCGGCAAGGGGTCCATCGGCGCCCATGGCCACGGCCATGGGGTAGGAGGCCACCGCCGTGGGTGCGGCAAAGAAAATCATGAGCGCGCACAAGGCCCCGTCACGAAAGCCCAGGGTAATACTCAAAGGCAGGAAGATCAGAGGAATCAGAACCATCCGGGCCAGCACCGCCAGAATCAGCGTGCGGCGGTTGGAAAGAGTCTGGCTCAGGTCCAGACTGACGCCCAGAGAGATGAAGGCGATGGTGGTGGTGACACCTGCCACGTCGCTGACCACAGTATAGAGGAGGTCCGGAATCCGGATATTCAGGGTCAGCAGCGCCAGCGCCAAAAGCGTTGCGATAATCATGGGGTTTTTAAGTATAGAGAGAAACAAGTTTTTCAGGTCGGCCTTCCCGGAGCGGTTCAGCTCCAGAATCAGCGTGGAGAAAATGTTTACCAGCGGCACAATCAGCGCACCGAACAGGGCAACAATGCCGATACCCGTGCTGCCTGAGCCAAAAATAGAGGTTCCAACCGCAATTCCGAATAAAATGTAATTGGGCCGAATCATCGCCTGACCCACCGCTGCGGCACTGTCTCCGTCCGGAAGCAGTTTGCGGGGAAGAAGCAAGCCGGCCACGAAAAAAAGAAGCAGTATGCACAGCAGTACATATAAAAAGCCCCATCCGTCAAAATGGTGAAGCACATCGGATTCATAAATGTTTTTAAACAGCAGCGTGGGCATAAACAGGCGGAAGCATAGACCGTCCACCTTTCGCATGGTGGGCCGGTCCACCACCTTACATGTTCGGACCAAAACACCGATTCCCATAAACAGTGCCAGAGGAAGAACGACGCGCAACGCCGTCATAAAGTTTTCAAACACGGTGAAGCCTCTCCTTTGCATAATACATCTTATAAAGTGCCATGAAATTCACATGAAATTTATCATAACACCTTTGCCGCCCTGCCGCAACCACCTTTCTCCAGAAGAAGAAAAAAGTTCTTGACAAACGGGATGGGGTATGGTAGTCTAACAAAGCTGTCCGGGAGGATGGCGCGGGACTTGAAAAGAATGGTTGAGACTTGAAAAAAGTGCTTGACAAACTATGGGAAACT
>DKLF01000046.1 GCA_002455655.1 Oscillibacter sp. UBA6647
CTGAAGCTTGCCGTCGGTGAGCTGGAGCGCTGCGGTATCAGCACCGGCTCGGCCAGCGGCAAAATAGAAAAGCTGGCGTGGTTTGTGGGCGGCGACCCGGCGAAGATTCGCGAGCTGCAAAGCAAGCTCAACCAGTTGGGCATTGGGGAGCATCTTAATGAGGATGGCGTTTATGGAGGAAAAACGCTAGCTGCGTGGGAGAGACTTATTAAAAATTTGGAGCACGGAACGGTGCCGACACTCGCATGGATTGACCCGCTGCAAAATAACGCAGGAGGATTAATGATTGCAGGCAGTAACAACATGCCCAATAATTCCATTGCAGATGTAAAGACTGGTTATCGGTATCTTCGAATTGATACACCTCATATTAGCAAAAACGGAGTGCCGCATAAAGTTTTCTTTCGCGGGGAGCAACTGCCGATTGATTATAATCACCTCAATGTTGATTTTGGGAATCATCCCACTGCGCTTCAATCCTGGCTTAAAAACAGATATAATCATTTTCGGCTCAGTGATAGCGCTTACGACATGCTAAAAGATTTAAAAAGCGCCGGCAAGAAGGTTCGTGTTGCCGGAAAAGTATTGCTGGTGGCAGGAATTGCACTGGATGCGCTGGAACTTGGAACGACAATTGATGCAGATTTAAAGGATGCAGATCGGAAACTTGGCAAAACAACGCTTTCCACCGCCGTCGGTATCGGCGGAAGCTGGGCTGGCGCCGCGCTGGGGGCACAGCTAGGCGCGCTTTTGGGCGTGGCAACCGGTCCGGTCGCATTTATTGCGGTCCCAGTTTTAAGTCTTGTAGGCGGTATCGGCGGAGCCATAGGCGGGGATGCCCTTGGGAGATACATCGTGGACATTACTTGTACGGAGGATTGAATTGAAATGAGCTTTATCAACGGTTTTTTTAAGCGAGCGCTTTCTGCGCAGTATGCCGCGCAGAATGAGCAGGCATGGTGCGACACAATGTACTTTCTGGAATGCACAGAAGGATCCTCAAAAAATATTTCAGGCACTTACATTCGGTACGAGTTTACACAGGATTTAGATGAATATGACGCCAGAATTGTAAGACTCAGCAAGGAGATTATGAAACGATTTTGCGGTTCCAGACAAGTTTTAACAAGAATTTACTCCGACAGGGAGTTTTCAAAAAAAGAGGCACGCAATTCAAAACATTTGCTCTTTACCGTGCGGTATCGTGAGTTTTTGGAGAGCATGGATTCCCCGATCTCAATGTACGTGGAAAACGAAAGAACGCTGTTTCTTCTGACGGACGGCTTTGACGGGACCGCCCTCTGGGCAAATCAGAAAATCGATACAGAAAATCGCTGCTACTTTGATTTTTATGTTTTGCCGGAAAACTCTGCGACTTTTACCGCCAAAGAAACTGCAAAAGCGGTTGCCGACGGAAATTACGATGTGTGGTTCCAGATCTGTGAAAATGGAGCTTCCGCTCTATATGTAACGCTGAATCCCAAAACGGTTGACGTGGGCGAATTGCAAGAGCTAATCGCAGCGGTTTGCAAGGAAAATGATATTTTGTTTCAGAATCCGAAAGGGTTCGAAGGATAGTTGTATGGCACAAAAACGGGATCATTCGATGCTCTATGGCGTGTTGGGTGGGTTTGGACTCTTTGTGTTGCTGCCGCTTTTAATCGCACTGTATTTTATATGGCCCAGCTATATGTATTCAAAAGCCCACCCCTTTTACCCCGAGGGAACACAACTCACGCGAACAGATGACCGCGGATTTCGCGAAGGGGGAGCCGCAACTGATACGGCTAATATTCCGCCGGAAGTCTCCGAGGAGTTTGCGCAAAAGCTGCGGGAGGACAGATTTAAAGAAACGCCGCTTTCTGATTTTGCACAGCAGACCTTGTTAGACATCAGGGAATTGGAATACGTCGATCAGATTACAAATGGCCCGTGGCTTTTCTGGAATGATAGTCCTGAAGAGACTTCAAACGGAGAGTGCACAGACTTCCGGATAGAAATTTACGATTTGGACGCCTGCAACTATTGCAGTATCGAATACGATTCCTGAGCGACTGCGCGCTGGCGGGCGTGGCAGCCGGTCCGGCCGCATTTATTGCGGTCCCGATTTTAAGTCTTGTTGGTGGTATCAGCGGCAGTTGGGTCGGCGGAGCGCTTGGCGCCAAGGGCGGCGTGCAAGCATCGGAACAGCCATCCTTCCTGGCGTTGGAACTGCAATCGGCGGTATAGCCGTAGGATTGTTTCTAGGCATTGCAGGTTCATTTGCTGGGGATAAGCTAGGAAATTATGTTGTTGACATTACAGTACTGGAGTGAGAACCATGGTTTTTAGAAAATCCAAGCAGAAAATATGTACCCCTGTGGGGAAAGACGCACAAATTGCCTTAATTTCGAGCGGATTCTATTCACATGAAAAAGCGGAAAATCCAGAAAACTCGCTCTATTGCCTTTATCCACTGGATGCAGGTGGAGATTTAGAATTTGCCGCTCTGGCAAAAGAGTATGCGGCTTGGCTGCTGAACCGTTTTCCTGCGGTGATCAATCAATGCCAAAGTATCTTTTCGGAGGATATTCGGGAAGAGGCGTTTTTTCATGCCTATTTGAAGACGGGGAAAAAGCCAATTTTTACGAAGGGACGAACTGTAATTACAATGACAGAGGGAATCGATGATCAATTACTGGATTGCATTCCTAAAAATGAGTCAGCACATTATGAACTTACCTTTTACGGGTTTCTTTCTCCACTTTCTGCGAAATTTGAAAAAAGTGATTACGCAATTAAGGTATATTATCACGAAGAGCATGACTATTTGCAGCTTGAGGTTCCTCATATAGCAGATTTCATTCTTGAACAGCTTTTGGAGATTTGTAAAAAGCATCGGAGAAAATTGAATTTATTACAGTAAAATCAGAAATTGTGCAGTTTCAGAATTTGAAAGGGTATGAAGGGTAGTTGTATGGCACGAAGACGGGGTCATTCCATGCTGTATGGCGTGTTAGGTGGTCTTGGGCTTTTTGTGTTGCTGCCGCTTTTAATTGCACTGTATTTCACATGGGTGGAGTACACCCACTCGGAAGATCGCATTGTTTTTCCGGCGGGAACGCAGTTCACAAGAACGAATGACTATGATGGATTTCCAGCAAATGGAGTTGCAACCATTACATCCAATATCCCATCAGATAAATCCGCGGAATTTGCACAACAGTTGCAGAAGAATGGGTTTCAGGAATCACCGATTCCTGAAAATATACAATTGCTGTTGAGACATGTCTCCGAAGCGGAGGCCGCCGCACAGGTTATTAATGGCCTGTGGTATTTCAAGGATGAAACCCCGGAGGAATTTCAAGGCAAGTCTTATCACAACTATTTATTTAAAATTTACGATTTGGACGCCTGCATCTATTACAGTATCGAATACGATTCCTGAAGCGCTTTCAGCGCCCAGCCGGACAAGGTTTCCTGTCCGGCTGGACCTTTTTCATGCATAATACATAGCCCATACGCGCTTTGCTGAGGGCAGAGCCAAACCCGCCCTATTTTTACATTGCCCCGTCCTTCTCCCTGTGCTACAATAAAGCTGTCATTTCCCGGCGGCGGAACGGCTTTTGACCTTTTGCCCGCCGGTACTTCAGGAGGAACCTCATGAAAGTCGCCCTGCAATTTGCCATGCCTGCGGAGCTGCATGCCCTTCCCGGCGCACGGGAGCTTCCCGTTATCGAAACCGTCTCCGGCATTCCGTTTTTTGAAGTCGCGCCGGGTATCCTTGCCTGCGCGGGCGGCGTGGGCAAGGTCAACGCCGCCGCCGCCGCCGAAATTCTCTGTCTGCGCTTTGGCGCGGAGCTGATTTTAAACGCGGGGGTGGCAGGTTGCTGCACAGACCTTGCCATCGGTTCCCTTGTGGTGGCGGACACGCTGATGCAGCACGACGTGGACACCACCGCCGTGGGGGACCCCATCGGACTTGTGTCCACCGTGAACAGAACGGAATTTCTCTCATGGGACCCGGACGCCTGCCTGTCCCTTCTCAAAAAGCAGGGCGTGGATGCCGTAAAGGGCCGGGTTGCCACCGGGGATTGGTTTGCCGTGAAGGGGGATCGCGCCCGGTGGATCGCCGATACCTTCCATCCCCTGCTGGTGGAAATGGAAGCCTGCGCCGTGGCGCAGGTCTGCCTACGCAACGATGTGAAATTTTCCGCGCTGAAATCCGTGTCCGACCACCTGTTTTTTGACAATCAGGCGGAGGAATACTTTGACTTCACGCATGCGCTGGAAAGCCTTGGGCGGGTGGTCCTGCCCCTTGCCCAAGCGCTGTCGGAGCTATAAGGAGGCTTTTTATGAACACCGTCCGTCTTTATACCCGCCAGAGCGACAAAACTTTGCTGATGCTGGAGCACGGCGGGCGCATCATAAACCAGCGGATTTACGTACAACTTCACTTCGGTGACACGGCGGGGCACTACCTTGACTGCTATGACTGGTTTGCCCGGGAGGCCGCTCGCCTTGTCCCCAAGCCGGAGGGGGCGGAGCTGTCCATCTGGTGCACACCCAATGTGAAAAACTGCCTGCCGCCCATTGAGGGGACGGTGGTCTATGCGCTGGATGTGCCGGAGGACCGGATTGTATTTTTTGACGACGCAAAGTGGGACTACGTCCTCAATCACCGCTATCTCCCATTGGACGATGCGGACGAGGCCGCGTACCGGAAACACCTGCAAGACATCGGCGCCACCAATTCCTTCGAGTTTTTCGAGGGGCGGTACGCCGGGAAATACCCGGAGGAGACGGATCGGATTCTGGAGAGCTGGAAGCGGGTCTTTGCGCCCATCGACCACGCTTCCCCCACCGCCTGCGGCAACCTCTGGGAGATCAGACAGTCGCAGATTGTCCGCGTTTTCCATCCCGGTGAGAGGGTAGTCCCCGTATAGTTCGGAAAATATGCGGAAATGCGTCAATTTTGCTTGACAAGGCCGGATTTGGCCGCTATAATTAGTGAGCCGCTTTGAATGGGTAAAAGCGCGTCCCATGGACACCGCCCCCGACAGCGAGCCCGTATTGAAGGAGTTGAAACATATGCACGCAATCATTGAAACCGGCGGCAAGCAGTACAAGGTCGCAGAGGGCGACGTGGTCTTCATCGAGAAGCTGGACAACGAGGCCGGCGACGCCGTGAAGTTTGACCGCGTTCTTGCCATTCTGGATGAGGACAAGGCCACCTTTGGCGCTCCCGTTGTGGCGGGCGCCTGCGTGGAGGCCACCATCGTCAAAAACGGCAAGGGCAAGAAGGTTCGTATCTTCAAGTACAATGCCAAGAAGGGTTACCGCAAGCGCCAGGGCCACCGTCAGCCTTACACCAAGGTTGAGATCGGCAAGATCTCCGTCTAAGGCATGACCACCGTTACGTTCCATATGGAGGGCGAGCGCATCTGCGGATTCGACGCCCGGGGACACAGCGGATACGCCGAAGCCGAGTGCGACATCGTGTGCGCCGCCGTCACCAGCGCTGTGCGTTTGGTAGATGCGACGATTAACGATGTTTTGGGCTTGGCGGCCAGCGTGAAAGTAAGCGAGGCGGACGCGGATATCAGCTTTCGTCTTCCCGGCGGACTGTCCGCCGAACTGGAGGACTGCTGCCAGCCGCTTCTGACCGGCCTGATGGTCTATCTCGCCCAGCTTCACGACGAGTATCCCGAAAATATCGAGGTTTTGGAGGGCTGACCCCCTCCCCATCTAAAACAAGTCTGAAAGAAAGGATGGTTCTTCATTATGCTGAACATTGGTTTGCAATTTTTCGCCCATAAAAAGGGCGGCGGCTCCACCAAGAACGGCCGCGACTCCAACGCCCAGCGTCTGGGCGTGAAGCGCGCGGACGGGCAGACGGTTCTGGCCGGCAACATTCTGGTTCGTCAGCGCGGCACCCACATTCATCCCGGCACCAACGTGGGCAAGGGCAAGGACGACACTCTGTTTGCCACCGCCACTGGCGTGGTTCGTTTCGAGCATCTGGGCAGAGACCGCAAGAAGGTCTCCGTCTACGAGGCGCAGTAACCGAACACCATGGAAGGGCCTCGAACGCAGACGTTCGAGGCCCTTTTTTTAGAACGGGACACACTAGGAAGTATGGCTGATCCGCTCCCGACCTCCGGGACGCGCCGGACGCGGGGAGCTGACCAGCCGACAAGAAAGCGAGGCAGTTTATGGCGTCTTCTTTTATCGATAAGGCCCGCATTACCGTGCGGGCAGGCAATGGCGGAAACGGAGTGGTCTCCTTCCACCGTGAAAAATATGTGGCGGCGGGCGGACCGGACGGCGGAGACGGCGGCAAGGGCGGCTCCGTCATTTTGCAGGTGGACGACAACCTTTCCACCCTGCTGGACTTCCGCTACAAGCGGAAGTATTCCGCCCCCAACGGGATGGACGGGCAGGGCGCGCGCAAATCCGGAAAGGACGGGGCGGACCTGACCATCAAGGTCCCCCGCGGCACTCTGGTTCGGGACGCGGAAACCGGCGAAATTATCAAGGATATGTCCGACGGAGAAGCGTATATCCTCTGTAAGGGTGGACGGGGCGGCTGGGGCAACTCCCACTTTGCCACCCCCACCCGGCAGATTCCCCGCTTCTCCAAGGGCGGGACCCCCGGCCAGAGCCACGACATCCTGCTGGAGCTGAAGCTGCTGGCGGACGTGGGTCTGGTTGGCTTTCCCAACGTGGGAAAATCCACGCTGCTCAGCGTGGTGAGCCGCGCCCAGCCCAAAATTGCAAACTATCACTTCACCACCCTCTCTCCAAACCTTGGCGTGGTGTACGTGGGCGAAGGCCGCTCCTTTGTGCTGGCGGATATTCCCGGTATCATCGAGGGCGCCAGCGAGGGCGCGGGTCTGGGCCACGATTTTCTGCGCCACATCGACCGCTGCCGCCTGCTGATCCATGTCGTGGACGTGTCCGGCAGCGAAGGCCGGGACCCGGTAGTGGATTTCGACGCCATCAACGCCGAACTGGTCCAGTATAGCGCAGACCTTGAAAAGCGTCCCCAGATTGTGGCCGCCAACAAGATAGACGTGATGGAGGATCCGGAAAATCTGGAGCGGCTGCGCAAGCACGTTGAAAAGCTGGGATATCCTCTGTTTGAGATTTCCGCAGCGGCCCATCAGGGCGTGGACGGGCTGATGAACAAGGTGAGCGAGCAGCTTTCCACCTTGCCTCCCATCGTCGTGTACGAGCCGGAGTATGTCCCCCGTCCGCCGGTGATTGACTATTCCCAGCCGCTGGACATCCAGCGCACGGACGACGGCGTTTGGGTGGTGGATGGCCCGTGGCTCCAGCGGCTGATG
This sequence comes from Oscillibacter sp. UBA6647, assembly GCA_002455655.1. GTDB lineage: Bacteria > Bacillota > Clostridia > Oscillospirales > Oscillospiraceae > Oscillibacter. The sequence continues at coordinate 7,329 of DKLF01000046.1, forward strand.
AGCAACGTGAACCTGAACGACTACGAAAGCCGGATGTATTTCGACAGGACCCTGCGGGATTCGGGCCTTTATCAGCGGCTGGAAGAGATGGGCATTCAGGACGGCGACACCGTTTCCCTCTACGACTACGAATTTGAGTATCAGCGGTAAGTCCAGTCTTTCCCACCTGTGACGGCAAAAACCGTTTCGGACTTCCGCTTATTCAAATTTACCTTACAGTTAAAACGTCCCCGGCGCGGACATCAGCCGCGCCGGGGACGTTTTTCATGTTTCCTCTCTCTGTACCTTTACGGGCGCAAGTCCGCATGAAGTGCTCGCGCCCCCGCGGTTCAAGCGACCTTGAAAAAGCGGCATGTTTCCTTTGTTCTCTAATGGCGGTAAGCTTGGCTGTTTACAGCAGAAGTCCCAGCCCGATGACCGTCAATAAATCCTCCGTCTGCCCGCCGGGGCAGTTTAGCGGCAGCTCCTGCGGCTCCACCTGCCCGCCGTCCGGCCGGAGCAACGCCCGCTGCACACACACCACTCCGTCCCGATCCCCCATGCTGGAAAAAGTCAGGCTGTCCCGTGCGGACAAACCGCAGCTCACCACCCGCTCCGCCCGAATCTGCCGTGCAGCGAGACCTGTCCACTCGCTTGGCAGCAGAACGGTACCGCAGGCACACACCGCCTCTGGCGCATCCGAAAGCCGCCGGCAGCCCGCCACAGAAAGCGCCAGCACTTCCCACCGCTTTTCCGTCAGCACCCGAACTGTTTCCGGCCGCTCCACTCCCGCCGGAAGAGGCACGGGGGCTGCCGCGCCTCCCCCAAAAAACGCCGCATCCACCATCTGCGCTCCCCCCTCTTTTCAAGTGTTTGCCAAGGCGGCGGGTTTATGCGAAAATTTCTCTCGTTTTTTTTGCTAAGCCGTGTTAGACTGGTTCTAACAATTTGTTTTAGAGTTCCGAGGTGACTATTTTGCGCTTTTTTGCCCATCTCCATACCGTTAACCATCATCGCGCACTGGTATGTAAATACTGCTTCCGGTTGGGGCTGTACTGGCAGGGCCTGACCCACGACCTGTCCAAATACTCTCTGCAAGAATTTTGGATCGGCGTAAAGTATTATCAGGGAGATCGCAGCCCCAACGACGCGGAACGGCGGGAAAAGGGCTATTCCAGCGCCTGGATTCACCATAAGTCCCGCAACCGCCACCATTTGGAATACTGGACGGACTACGGCCAGAAGGAAGACGGCGACTTTGGCGTGGTAGGGGTGGAGATGCCCGTGAAATACGTGGCGGAGATGTTCTGCGACCGATACGCCGCCAGCCGGATTTACCGGGGCGCGGCTTTTGAAAACGCGGACCCGTGGCGGTTTTTTCAGCATTCAAAATCTCACACGATTTTAAATTCCAAAACCTCTGACCTTCTGGAAACCATGCTGACAAGGCTGAAGGACGAGGGCGAGGACGCCGCCTTTGCCTATATCCGGAATGAGGTTTTGAAAAAGTAAATTTCGGTACATTTTTTGTTTCAGAAGCTGAGAAAGCGAGGGCAGCCAAAAGGCTGCCCTCGCTTTTTCATCTCAGCCCTCTTCCGTCGTCTCCCGGAGTTCCCCGGGTTCACGGCTCTGCGTTAAGAGCGTAAAAACAACTTTTGCCCCAAGGCTGAGCGCATCAGTCTGCATTCCCGTCCATGATCGATGGAACTGGCAGTCGTCAAAACCCAAACAGCCCAAAAGACGCCCGTTTTCCTTCACTGCACAGAGGAGTATAGAGCGGGCGCTTCGCTCCTCCAGCAGCTTTCGGTGTGAGGCGGACAGCGTCTCCCCTTCCCGGCAGAGAAAGATTCCCCGAGCGTCAAAACTCTGCCGACAGTGCACATCCATGCTCCGGCAGCGGATACTCTGCCGGACCGCCCGCAGCGGAGCGACGCCCTCGCCGCACCACTCAAAAGTATTAAAGCAATATTCTCCGTCCGCCGAGCTTTCGTAGAGATACACCCGGCTCACATGGAACAGCCGTCCCAGCTTCTCCAGCGCACCGGCCACGGCTTCTTCCGTGCCGCCGGGCAGACGGCAGTCCCGCAAAATCTCACCCAGAATGCGGGATAACCCCATTTGAACGTCCGTCTCCGGGTCAATTTCCGCGTAGGGCAGTTCTTCAGGCTCTCCTGCTTTGGCAGAAAAATCCGCTTCGCCCAGCACGGCAATTCCTCCGCCGGATTCCTTTGCCTGACAGAGGGCATGGCCGCAGCGCTGAAGCAGCGTCTCGCAGTCCTGTCCGTGGGCCGAAGCCATCGCAACGCCCACGCTGCACGAAATCGGCCGACCGGAGTATCTCATCACGTTTTCGCATGCGTCCAAAAGTCGGCGCGCCCCATCCAGAACGGCGCTCTGGGAAAAAACCGACGGCAGGAAAACCAAAAACACATCCCCGCCAATCCGGGCAGCGATCTCACCGTCCCGATACGTCCGCTTCACCACGCCTGCCAGCTCTGAGAGCACTGCGTCACCGAAAATGTGGCCGTACCGGTCATTCACCCGGCGGAAGCCGTCCACGTCCAGCACCAGCATGGCCGCGGTTTCAGATTCCTCCATAGCGGCGAGGCGGATATCAATTCGCTCCCAGGCCACCTCCTTGTGGAACAGCCCGGTCAGCCCATCCCGCTTGGACTGGTCCGCCAGCTCCTGCGCCGCCTGTTTTTCTTCCTCCACGTCCGAAATAACACCGATCACCCGGCAGGGTCTTCCGTCGCCTCCAAGCTGCACCGCCGCCTTGGCCCGCTGCCAGCGATACTGCCCATCGGCGGTAATCAGGCGAAACTCCGCCTCCTCCCGCAGGGCGCCGTCCCGGATGGACTGAATGGCCCGCTGAATATTTTTCATATCCAGAGGATAAATGCGGGTGCTGCTTTCCAACGCCCTTTGAAGATAGCTCCGGGGCTGATAGCCCAGCTTCAGCTCCCAGTTCCCAGAGGTCAAAAAGCGATCCGTGGCAACATTCCACTCAAAGACAATGCTTCCCTCTCGCTGGGCCGCCACCTGATACCGCTCCAGACACTGGCGCAGATCCTCCTGCACCCGCTTCTGGGCGGTGACGTCGGTCAGCACACATTGAAAATATTCCCGCCCGTCGGCCTCCCGGCGCAGAATACTGTCCTCCAAAACCCATACCGTGCGCCCGTCGCCGCTCCTCAGACGATATTCCAAGTGCAGCTCGCGCCCAACCGTCAGCTGCCTGCGGCAATGGGCCATCATCCGGTCCCGGTCCACCGAGTCCAGCAGGCAGACCATGCGGTTTTGAAACCGGGTGGCAAGCGCTTCCTCGGTATAGCCTGTCAGATGTAAAAAGCCCCGATTCATATGGATGACGGTAAGCTCCTGGTCGTTCCTGCGCCACACCAGCGCGGCAGGAAGCCTATTATAAAGCGCACTTGGCTTCTCGGCTTGCTCGGACGGAAGCATCAGCTCCGCCCGTGTCTCGGATCGGTCTGTCTCCCTACGCCACACCGCCAGACCCTGACAGCGCCGGGGGTCGTCCGAGCCTAAGCGCAGCACGGTACTGCGGTACCAGACGTATTCCCCTGTGTCCCGGTCCAAAACACGGTACCGCCCGGAATCCTCCAAGGACCCTTCCGTAAAAAAGCGGTGGTACACCCCATCCACCTGAGCCAGAGCCTTCTCCCGATCCTCCGGATGGACGCAGGACTGCACAAACATAACCCCTGCGTCATCCATGGTTCGCTTCTGGAGAAATACAGAAAAGTTGTGGTCCGCCTGATAGAGCAGGCGATAGCTCCCGGCGTTCCAGTCCAGCTCCAGCACCGTGGCGTTCAGGTGGCGGAAGATGGCGGAAAGCTTGTCCTGACTCCGGGCCGTTCTGGCTCCTGCAAAAGCGCGGACGGGGCGGGGCATTTCCTCCGCGCCCGCGTCCGCCGGACGCAGCCCGTCGGCATACTTTCGGGCCAGCACAAAAAACTCCGGCTGGGCACTTTTAAAACACTCCAAAAGCTCCTCGGAAAACGCCCCGCACTCTCCCCGCAGAATCATTTCGCTGGCTTCCTCCTCCGGAATCGCCTGCTTATATACCCGGTCTGTGGTCAGCGCGTCAAAACAGTCCGCCACCGCCACCACCTGTGCGCAGATGGGGATGTTGTTCTCCCGCAGTCCCTCGGGATAGCCCCTGCCGTCCCACCGCTCGTGGTGATACCGGCAGATATTGTAGGCATAGCTTAGATACTCCGGGTCGCTCATCCGGTCCAGCCCCGCCAAAATCTCGCACCCCTTGACGGTATGGGTTTTCATCACCTCAAACTCCTCCGGCGTCAAGCGGCCAGGCTTATTCAAAACCGCGTCGGGAATGGCAATTTTTCCAATGTCGTGCAAAGTGGAGGCGCTGGCAATCACATCAATGGTATGTTCATTCATTCCGTATTCAGGATGCTCCTGCGCCAGCTCCCGCAGCAAAATCCGGGTAAAGCCCCGAATGCGGCGGATGTGCTGGCCAGACTCCAGACTCCGGTGCTCGATGACGGAGGAAAGCCCGTCGATCAGCGCGGTATTGGATTCCCGGATGCGGGCGGCCTGCTCCTCCACCAGCTCCTCCAAATGGAGTTTGTGACGGTAAAGCTCCACGGCGTTTTGTATCCGCCGCTTGACTGGCCGGGCCTCGAAGGGCTTTATAATAATATCCGTCGCCCCCAGGTCAAATACCCGTACCTCACTTTCAGGGGTGTGGTCGGCGGTGATGACGATGATGGGGATGTGGGAGAGGTCCTCATCTCCCGCAGCCTCTTGCAGCACCGCGTATCCGTCCTTCACCGGCATCAGCAAATCCAGCAGCACGGCTGCAATTTTTTGCCGGTTCCGGCGCATCAGCGTCAGCGCCTGCGCACCGTCCTCCGCCTCTAAAATCTCGTATTCTCCCTCGAACATGGCGGAGAGAATCGCCCGGTTAATTTGCATATCATCCACCAGCAGCAATGTGTTGCAGGTCTGTGTCATCGTCAGTCCCTCCATGCCGGATACAGGGTGCGGACACTGCCGCCCCTCCGGTCCTGTCGGCTCTGTTTCCTCCGCTGTGTCGTCATGGGTGATCTCCGTTCTATCTCAGTCTTTCGTTTCCCCACCGTCCGGAGCGGTCGGCCGGTCTTTGGCGGAGAACTGCAAAAATATTCACTCTTGCATGTTATTTTACTTCAAAATGGCGCTCTTCGCAATAGTTTGCACTGCTTAGTTTACGTAATATTTTCCACTTTTTTGTGCAGAAAATTCCAAAATCCGTAATTTTTATATAAGGACATCCTTGCGCCGTTAAAATTAAAAAAACCACCCCTGATGAAGTCTTTCATCAGGGGCGGTGATTGGTGCAGACTGTCTCCCGGCTCTCCCAAAACCGCGGAGGCGACTGCCGCACGCGTCAGCCTCCCAAATATGCCTTTTTGATGGCGGGAGACGCCAAAAGCTCGCGGCTTGGGCCAGTGGTTACAATTTTTCCCGTCTCCAGCACGTAGCCACGGTGGGCGACGGAGAGGGCCATCTGCGCGTTCTGCTCCACCAGCAAAATGGTGGATCCGGCCTTGTTCAGCCGCTGGATAATCTCAAAAATCTGCTCCACCAGCAGCGGCGCAAGGCCCATGGACGGTTCGTCCAGCATCAAAAGCCTTGGATGGCTCATCAGGGCCCGGCCCATGGCCAGCATTTGCTGTTCGCCGCCGGAAAGGGTTCCGGCCACCTGCCGCCGCCGCTCTTTCAGGCGGGGAAACTGCTCGTAAACCTTCTCCATGTCTCCGGCAATTCCCGCGCTCTTTTGCGTATAAGCGCCCATTTCCAGATTATCCTGAACGCTCATCTGCAAAAATACCCGCCGCCCCTCCGGGACCAATGCCATGCCACGGGAGACAATTTTGTGGGGCGGAATTTTTCCTAAATTCTCTCCCATGAAGGTCACGGAGCCTGTTTTGCTGTGCAGCAGTCCGGCAATGGTGTTCAACGTGGTGGATTTTCCCGCCCCGTTTGCCCCGATGAGGGTGACAATCTCTCCCTCGTTCACGTCGAAGGAAACGCCCTTGACGGCGTGAATGCTGCCGTAAAAGACGTTCAGGTCCTCTGCGGATAAAATAACGCTCATGCCCTCACGCCTCCTTCTGTTTGCCAAGATACGCCTCGATCACGGCGGGGTTGGACTGGATATCCTCGGGGCTGCCCTTGGCAATGACGTGCCCGAAGTTCAGCACGCAGATGCCTTCGCAGATATTCATCACGAGGCTCATATCGTGCTCGATCAAAAGAATGGCAATCTGGAAGGTATCCCGGATTTTCCGGATATTCTCCATCAGCTCCGCCGTCTCCGAGGGATTCATACCCGCCGCAGGCTCGTCCAGCAGCAAAAGGCCCGGATTTGTAGCCAACGCCCGGACAATTTCCAATCGGCGCTGGGCCCCGTAGGGCAGGGACCCGGCTTTGGCGCGGGCCATGTCCTGCATGTCAAAAATGCTTAAAAGCTCCATGGCCCGGTCGTGGGCCACTTTCTCTTCCTTCCAGAAGCCGGGAAGACGGAAAATACCGCTCCACATGTTGTAGCTCATGGCGTTGTCCATGCCCACCTTCACGTTTTCCTCCACCGTGAGGTTGGAGAACAGACGGATATTCTGGAAGGTACGGGCGATGCCCGCCCGGTTCACCTGAATGGTATTCATTCCGTGAGTGTCTTTGCCGTCCAGCAGAATCGTGCCCTTGGTGGGCTGATAAACCTTGGTCAACAGGTTAAACACGGTGGTTTTCCCCGCGCCGTTGGGGCCGATGAGG
>DKLF01000092.1:0-7846 GCA_002455655.1 Oscillibacter sp. UBA6647
GCGCCGGTACAATTCATGCTGCACTTATGTTCCTCACTCCTTCGGAAAGCTGAGGAGCAGAAACCTTTTGGATTTAAACGGCATAGCGTCCGCTTGGCGCTATGCCGTTTTTTGAGCCCGCAAAACCACGCGGTCCGCGTGGTTTTTAATTTAAGGGGTCGGCGGAAAACAGCAAATCTATTTTCTTTCGTCGTATTTTTCCTTTAGACGCTGCAAGTAGACGTATTCCAGCACCGCCCGTCTCCCGCCTGCCCGCAGGGACAGCACAGAAGAGAGAATCCGCCCGTCGTGGTGCCGTCGATTACCTGCTCCTTTAGGGCTGAAAGGCCGTCTTTGCAGTCGGTTCTGCCCAAAAGATAATCTGTCGACACGTTGTAGAAGTTGGCCAAAATGATCAGCGCCCGGATTGGAAGATCGCTCCCCCCATCTTATATTTGGAATATTGCTGCTGTGTGGTACCGATTAAGCTGGCAATGTCGGATTGCTTTAAATCTCTCTCTTCACGCAGTCCGCGAAGAATTTCTAGTGTTGTCCTCATGCATTGCACCTCTGTCGAAAATCATATCAAAACAATGGCAAGAATACTGACAAATACAACCTATAAGTTTATTAACAAAAAATCCACGTCTTTAAGGTGTTCAAAATATATGGCGTGTATGCAGGGAAATTGGAAACAGGGCAGTCGTAGGACGAGGCTGGCTGCAAAAGGTTTCGCATTTTCCGGCATTATAAAATATAGAAAAATAGACACGCAAATTTAGAGAGAAAAAGGCGCATTTCAACTGCATGGAAGGGGATATTATTTATGAGGCGGATTGCAAACTTGAAAATTTCCACGAAACTGGTGGCGGGATTCTTGGTCATAGCGCTGATTGCAGGCGCTGTTGGCATGGTTGGACTTATGAATATCAATGCGTTGGCTAAATCGGGCAGGCTGCTCTACGAAAAAAACACCATGGCCATTTTGTATTCGGGGGATGCCAATACTTCTTATCAGAGAATTCGGTACAACGTGGCCGAAATGTTGCTGATGCGAGCTGACTCCCTGCGAGACAATTACGTGAAAGAATGCGAAGCGCTTCTCACGACCATTGAAGAGGACATGAACAATTATGAGGCGGGCATTACCGAGGATGCCGATCAGGAGCTGTTTTTTGCTCTGAAATCAAACTGGGTGGATTTTAAGACCTACATGCAGCAGGGTCTTTCTTATGCGAAAGTGGGACAGTATGACCATGTGCGGCGCGTTCTGCTGGTGGAAGCGAACGCGGTAAGCGGCAGTCTGATGGACTCTTTTGTGAAAATCTATGACTACAACTCCACGCAGGCAGCGGAAAGGGCGGCAGAGAATGACCAGCTTGCGAAAATCTCCAATTTGATCATGCTGGCCGTGATGCTGGCCGCGCTGGCTGTGGCCATTGTGCTGGGGGTGCTGATTGCCCGCGGCATCAGCAAGCCGCTGAATAAGGTGGTGGATGCTGCCGACAGGCTTGCAAAGGGAGACTTCAATATCGACGTGGCGGTCAATTCCAAGGATGAGACTGGAATGCTGGGTCGAAGCTTCGCCAATATGTCCGAGACGCTGAAGGCCATTATAGAAGATCTTTCCCAGGGACTGAAGGCGTTTGCCAACGGTGATTTTTCAATTGACTCCTCGTCTGAAGAAATTTACTTGGGAGACTACCACGCCCTGCTTGAAAACACCCGGAAAATGCGGGACAAGCTCAGCGACGTGCTGCGCAGCGTCAACACGGCGGCGGAGCAGGTGGCCGTCGGGGCGGAGCAGGTATCCGGCGGGGCGCAGGCGATGGCCAGCGGCTCCACTGAACAGGCTGCCACCGTGGAGGAGCTAAACGCCTCCATTGCGCAGGTTGCCGAACAGGCTGAGAATAACCTCACTACCATCAAGGCTGCCGCCCAACATATTGAGCAGGCCGTCGGCGGGGTGAACAGCAGCAACGAATATATGCACCAGCTCTCCACCGCAATTGGGGAAATCAGCACGTCCTCCAACCAGATTATGAGTATTACCAAGGTCATTGAGGACATCGCTTTCCAGACCAACATTCTGGCGCTGAATGCGGCCATTGAGGCCGCCCGGGCAGGCAATGCGGGCAAGGGCTTCGCGGTGGTGGCGGACGAGGTGCGCAACCTTGCCGGGAAGTCCGCCGAGGCCGCCCGCCGGACGGCGGAACTGATTGGCGCCGCGGTGTCCACGGTGTCGCGGGGAACGGAAATCACTGAGAAGACGGCGCAGGAGTTGCGCAATACCGAGGTAAGCGCGAAAAAGGTGGCTGAGAGCTTTGTCCTGATTGAAGGGGCGTCCATTCAGCAGACTGACTCCATCGAGCAGATTCGGGACGGACTGAACCAGATTTCCGCCGTGGTGCAGACCAACGCCGCCACAGCGGAGGAGAACTCTGCCACCAGTGAGGAGATGTCCGCGCAGGCAGTCTCCCTGCGTCAGGAGGTGGGCCGTTTCCGGTTCAGAGAGGAGGGCGCCAACTTCACCCGCGCGGCGGAAAGCGCCTCAGCACCCGATGTGTCTGAAGAAGGCGGCTTGTCCGATACGAACGGAGCCGCGGTCTCCGATGCTGCCGATGCGGCAAACTCTGATGCGGACATGGAGAGCAAGGCGGCGCCTGCCAATCTGCCCGCGGGAAAATATTGACGCAAAGAAAACGGATGACCGTGGGTGCGGACTTCCGGGTCTGACTGTATAAGCGCCCGGTTCTCCTGCGAAGCGTTTCAAGTTCGCCTTTGGCACAGGAATATATCAAAAACCCGTTTCCGGTTGGAAACGGGTTTTTGTTATTTGGCGCTTGTGCCATCTTTAGGAAATCTTGCAATTTCACGTGGCGTGTGGTATGGTGGGAAAGCAAAAGACAGTGTCGCCGAAAGGTGGCTTTGGAAGGAGGGAGCGCCTTGCAGCAGCGCCCATTGGCGGATGAAATACGGCCCGGGACCATAGACGAGGTGGTGGGGCAAAAGCACCTTTTGGGACCTGGTGCGGTGCTTCGCCGCCTGATTGAAAGCGGGACCTCCGCCAACATGGTGTTTTACGGGCCCTCCGGGACCGGCAAGACAACTGTGGCAAACATTATCGCGGAGAAAACCCAGAAAACGCTCTATCGACTCAACGCCACCACCGCCAGCCTTCAGGACGTGAAGGAGGTCATTGCAAACGTGGGGACGCTGCTGGCTCCCGGCGGTATTCTGCTGTATCTGGACGAGATACAGTATTTCAATAAGAAGCAGCAGCAGAGCCTGCTGGAGTTTATGGAAAACGGGCAGATCACCCTGATTGCCTCCACCACGGAGAACCCATATTTTTACGTGTACGGCGCGCTGCTCTCCCGCAGCACGGTATTTGAATTCAAGTCCGTGCCGCCGGAGGAGGTGCTGCCCGCCGTAGAGCGGGCGCTTGAAATAGAGAAGGGGCGGCAGGAACTGCCTCTTGTCTGGGAAGCGGGATTGCCGCTGGACGTTGCCACCGCTTGCGGCGGAGACGTGCGCAAGGCCATTAACGCCGTGGAGCTTCTCTGCCGCTCTGCGCGGCCCGACAAAAACGGAGAGCTGAAGCTCACACGGGAGGATGCGCGGCAGCTCACGCAGCGCAGCGCCATGCGCTACGACCGGGAGGGAGACGCACATTACGACATTTTATCTGCCCTTCAGAAGTCCATTCGGGGCAGCGACCCCGACGCGGCGGTGCACTATCTGGGGCGGCTGCTGGAGGCGGGGGATCTGCTGTCTCCCTGCCGGCGGCTGCTGGTCATCGCGGCGGAGGACATCGGCCTAGCCTATCCTATGGCGATAGCCGTGACAAAGGCCTGTGTGGACGCGGCGGTGCAGTTGGGCCTGCCGGAGGCGCAGATTCCTTTGGCTGAGGCTGCCATTCTGCTGGCTACCGCGCCCAAGTCCAACTCCGCGGTGAACGCCGTGTCGGCGGCCATAGGGGATTTGAAGGCGGGACGGACGGGAGATATTCCCCGCAGGCTTCAAAACGTTCACGCGGACACCACCGGCTTTGACAGCCGCCAGAATTATAAGTATCCCCACGCCTATCCGGGGCATTGGGTGGAGCAGCAATACCTGCCCGACGCACTGAAAAACGCACGGTATTACGAATACGGCGAAAACAAGACCGAGCAGGCCGCCCGGCGGTACTGGGAGGAAATCAAAGGCGCAGAGCGGTGAAATCCGTGGCCACCGGTGGCTTTTCATAGCAGGCCGGGGAGTAAACCCAGTGATCCAGCGTTCCGTCGGTGATCTGATAGCGCAGGGGTACGGGGTAAACGGAGGGCGTGAGCCGCTGGATGATTTGCAGCTTGATTTTCATGTGCTCCGGGCGGATGGAGCGTATGTAGACGGAAACCCGGTCCCCCTCCGCCACGTCGTCCTTTAAATCCGCAAGCCCCGAGAGATTGGGCGCCAGCTCCACAAAGGCCCCGTAGTCCCGGACGGAGCGGACAATGCCCTGAACGGTTTCGCCGGGAGAAAAATAGCTGGCGTTTTCCATCCATGTGCCCAGTAGCTCCCGGTGGGTCATGGTGAACCGGCGGTTTTCCCGGTCCACGGACAGCACCGCCGCCAGAATTTTTTGGCCTGTGCGAAAGCGGGCCGCAGGGTGGGGAATGCGGGAAACGGAGATGCGCTCGATGGGCAGCATGGCCACCACTCCGCAGCCGATGTCCAAAAACGCGCCGAAGGACTCCATATGGGTCACACGGCAGGTGAGGATCCCGCCCGGCTCCAACGTCTCCATAAAATGCGAGATGGCCTGTTCCTGTACGGCCCGGCGGGACAGAAGGGCACGGGGCGCGCCCTTTCCGTCGGCAGTAAGGCTGCTGACCGCAAAGCAGACGGGCTTCCCGACAAGGGATAAAAGCGCGATGTCCCGGTCCGCGCCCCCGATCCATGGGGAAACGGCCTCGCTCCGGGGAATCAGGCCCTCCATGGGGCCGAGGGAGACGTGAAGCGTCCGGTTCCCGTCGCACCGGACCACGGGGGCCTCCAAAATTGTGCTGTGCTCCTGAGCGTCCCGCAGCAAGGCGGGGGTAAGGGGGGCGCGGGGGCGCAGGCCCTCCGGCAGATACATTTTATTTTCCGGCATGGCAACTCTCTCCATCCGCCGCGCAGCGCGGCGCAAATTCAGCATCTGAATCACTATATGCGCCTTTTGGCGGGGGATTGACAGGAGGAATGGAATGGACTTGCATCTTCATGACCATGTGGAACTGAAAAAGCAGCATCCCTGCGGCAGCAAGCACTGGGAAATTCTGAGGGTGGGCATGGATATTAAGCTGAAATGCCTTGGCTGCGGGCACGAGCTGATGCTTCCCCGGAGCCGGGCGGAAAAGAGCATCCGAAAAATTTTGACGGAGGAGGAAAAAAACAAATGAACAAGGGAACCCGCATTGCGGCGATTGTGATTGTGGGACTGCTGGTGTTTTCGCTTTTGGCGTCGCTGGTGGTGCCGTTTATGGCGTGAGGTCCGGGCTGGTCCCGAGAGAACCGCCCCCGGCGGGGAGCACTGGAAAACTCCTCCCGAAGGCGGTTTTATCGCCGTAAATTCCATTGACAATGTAAAAAAGTGTGCTAAAATAGCAACATAATCTGAAAATGCCATGACGGAGCCAGCCACGCGGACAGGTTTTAGCGAGGGGGAGACGGTGAAAGTCCCCCACCCAAGGCCGCGCAGCAGCCACTTCTGAGCATCCCGCGATGAGCGGGGCGGTTCATCCCCGATACAAAGATGGCTAAGAAGCCCCGCAAGGGGATAATTAGGGTGGTACCGTGAAGCTTCGCTTCGCCCCTATGCCGGGGCGGGGCGTTTTCTTTTTTAACGCAAAGATGAAAAATTTTGAGAAATACGGAGGAAACATATATGGCACATCCGGTATATGGACTGAACGAGCTGCGGGAGATGTTCCTGAGCTATTTTGAAAGCAAGGGCCATCTGCGCCTGCCCAGCTTTTCCCTGATTCCCCACAACGACGCAAGCCTTTTGCTGATTAACAGCGGCATGGCCCCCATGAAAACCTGGTTTACCCGGGAGGAAGAGCCTCCCCGCAACCGGGTTTGCACCTGCCAGAAGTGCATCCGCACGGGCGACATTGAAAATATCGGCAAAACCGCCCGCCACGGCACCTATTTCGAGATGCTGGGCAATTTCTCCTTCGGTGATTACTTCAAGAAGGAGGCCATTCCCATGAGCTGGGAGTTTTTGACCGAGGTGGCGGGGCTGGAGGCGGATCGGCTGTATCCCTCCATTTACGAAGAGGACGAAGAGGCTTTTGAAATTTGGAACAAGGACATGAATATCCCTGCTGAGCGTATCTTCCGCTTCGGCAAGGCGGACAACTTCTGGGAGCACGGCCCCGGCCCCTGCGGTCCCTGCTCCGAGATTTACTATGACCGGGGCGAGAAATACGGCTGCGGTCGGCCGGAGTGCACCGTGGGCTGCGACTGCGACCGGTATATCGAAATCTGGAACAACGTCTTCTCCCAGTTTGTCAATGACGGCGAGGGCCACTACGAGGAGATGACGAATAAGAACATCGACACCGGCATGGGTCTTGAGCGGCTGGCGGTGGCCAGTCAGGGTGTTGCGTCCCTCTTTGATGTGGACACCGTGATGCACATTACGAATAAGGTCAGCGAGATCACCGGCGCCCACTATGAAGAGAGCGACAAGACCGACGTGTCCCTCCGGGTTATCACGGACCATATCCGTTCCTCCGTCATGATGATCTGCGACGGCGTGCTGCCCAGCAACGAGGGCCGGGGCTATGTGCTGCGCCGCCTGCTGCGCCGCGCCGCGCGTCACGGAAAGCTGCTGGGAGTGGACGGGCCGTTCCTGTACAAGGTGGTGGCCACGGTGGCCGAGGTCAACAAGGCCGCCTATCCCGACGTGGCGGAAAAGGAAGCTTATATCACCAAGGTGGTGCGGACGGAGGAAGAGAATTTCCTCAAGACGCTGGATGCGGGCATGAAAATTTACACGGAAATGCTGGCGGCCCACAAGGCAGAGAACAAATCCCTGTTCTCCGGCGCGGACGCTTTCAAGCTTTACGACACCTATGGTTTCCCTCTGGACCTGACGGCGGAGATGCTGGAGGAAGAGGATATGCAGGTGGACGAGGCCGGATTCCGCGAGCTGATGGAGCAGCAGCGCGTCCGGGCCAGAAAAGCCCGGGAGGCGCTGGGCGATGTGGCATGGGCGGGCATTGATCTGGGCCTTGACACAACGCCCACACTGTTTACCGGCTATGACCACAACACGGATTCCGGCACGGTGCTGGCCATCGTGGCGGAGGATGAACTGCGGGACGCCATCGTCAAGGGCGCCGAGGGTGTGCTTGTGCTGGACAAAACGCCGTTTTACGCGGAGATGGGCGGACAGGTGACAGACCACGGCACCATTTCCCTGAACGGGGCGGTATTCGCCGTCCAAAACGTCCAAAAGGACAAGGCGGGGAAGTTCCTGCACCATGGCGTGATGGAGTCCGGCGAGCTGAAAAAGGGAGACGCCGTCACCTCCTCCATCGACGTGGAGCGCCGTCAGGCCGTCCGCCGCGCCCACAGCGCCACGCATCTGCTGGATGCGGCACTGAAAAAGGTGCTGGGGGACCATGTGCATCAGGCCGGTTCTCTGGTGGAGCCGGACCGGCTGCGGTTCGACTTTACCCACTTCTCCGCCATCACGGCGGAGGAACTGTCTAAAATCCAGCGGCTGGTGAATGACGAAATTCTGGCGGGCCTGAATGTTGGAACGCAGGAGCTTCCTGTGGAAGAGGCAAAAAAGCTGGGAGCTGTGGCCCTGTTCGGCGAAAAATACGGC
>DKLF01000092.1:8020-8252 GCA_002455655.1 Oscillibacter sp. UBA6647
GTTCGGCGAAAAATACGGCAAGACCGTCCGCGTGGTTTCCATGGGAGAGGGCGAGGAGCTGGCCTCCATGGAGTTCTGCGGCGGCACCCATCTGGACAACACCGCGAAGGTTGGCCCCTTCCGCATTCGCTCCGAGGCGGGCATCGCCTCCGGCGTGCGCCGGATTGAGGCCACGGTGGGCAAGGCCTCGCTGGAGATTATGAACCGCAATCAGGAGATGCTGTTCCGGGCA
>DKLF01000092.1:8398-9149 GCA_002455655.1 Oscillibacter sp. UBA6647
CGGAGCTGTTGAAGAGCAACCCCGCGGACCTTGCGGACCGGGCGGAGCAGGTAATGCTGGAAATGCGGGAGCTGCGCCGCGAGGTGGAGCGGTATCAGGCGCAGGCTTCCCTTGGCGACGCGCAGCAGTTTTTGATGTCCGCCAAGGCCGTGGGTGGCCTGAAAATCGTGACCCACAGCCGCCCCGGTACAGATGCCAACGCCCTGCGCCAGATGGGCGACTTCCTGCGGGACAAGGAGCCGGGCGTGGTGGCCGTGCTGGCAAGCGCCGCGGAGGAGAAAATCACGTTCCTTGCCGTGTGCGGCAAGGAGGCCGTGGCAAGGGGCATCAAGGCGGGAGAGCTGGTGAAGCTGGTGTCCGGCATCGCGGGCGGCTCCGGCGGCGGCAAGCCCGATTCCGCCATGGGCGGCGGCAAGGATATGTTGAAGTTGGACGACGCACTGGCCGCGGTGGACGACTTTGTGGCGGGAAAGCTGAAGTAAGATGCTGCCGAAGGACCCTTTTATTTTGCTGAGCGTGGTGAACACCAAGCTGCGGGATGATTACGCGGATTTGGAGGACCTCTGCGCCGCCGAGGATGTGGACCGGGCGGAATTGGTCAAAACTCTGGAAAAGCTGGGATATCGCTATCACGCCCAGCACCGCCGATTTATCTGAGATAAATTTAATGGGATAAATTTGCCGAGTATTAAAAAGGGAGGAACCATCATGTCGGATTGCTTATTCTGCAAAATCGCCGCCGGGGAGATTC
>DKLF01000041.1 GCA_002455655.1 Oscillibacter sp. UBA6647
AAGAATGGATTCCACAATATTGCCGATTTTGCTGTTAATCATATCGACAAGGGAAGTTAAGCTATCCAGCAGCTTCCCTAAGAATGCTTTCACGACTTCAAGGAACCCGTCTGTAATGGAGCCAAGCAGCTTTCCCAGCTTGTCCCAAATGCTTTCCTTGTCGGGCTGCTCTCCGGGATTCTCACCACCGCCGCCATTCGTGCCATAATAATAATTATAAATATTCGTGGTATTGGAAGAATCCGTATACGTTACTTCTGCGGATTCGTCTCCATGAACGATGGTATAGGTACTGCCGTCCGTAGCAGTAATGGTATAGGTACGGGTTTCATAATCATATTTCCAACTGGAAGCGGTTGCCGTGGTTCCCGTGGCAGGATTGTTGATGATATTATTGGTTTCATCGAATAAGTAAATGTTTTCTGCCTGCGTCATGGAGCCGTTATCACCGGAGTAGAAATAATCTCCGCAGAGAGAGCCGGTACGGGTTTCGGGGGAAACATCGGTGGAACCGGCAGCGGCTTCAAAACCACCGGTAGGGTACTCCATGCGGCAAGCGCCGGAAACGGTAAACGGGCCAGATGTAGAAGACGGAGCAACCCACAAAAATGCAAAACCATAGGTTGTGCCAGCAGTTAAATCATAAGAAAGAAAACTTTCACCAGAATCAGCGACAGCAACATTTGAAAAAGTTATATTTGAACCATTAAGTTGTAAGCGAAAACCACTTAAAAGAAAAACAGATTTATTACTGGTTGACCAAAAACCGGTAAATTTATATGTACCAGAAACAGGAGCAACAAAAGAAGATGAACACATAATAGCGGCTTCATCATTTAAACGAGAAACTGTACCAGAATAAGTAAATGTGCTGCCTGATGCAAAAGTATAAGAAACATTTTCGCCAGCGGTAGAATTATAGGACGCATGATCCGACCAGTTGCCCAGATAAACACAGTTGTCGCCTACTGTTGAAGTCCCTAAAACGTCCTTTACGGTGGTTACATAGTCTGTATAGGCGGTGTCGGGGTCGTCGGAGCCAAAAAGAGTTTTCCACCAATTAGAAATGTTTTCTTTCGCAAAATTCAAAGAAAAATAGTCCCAAAATGTAGAACCATCTACGGCAGACGCAGGAACAACCATAATAGAAAAGCAGATGACAAATACTGTAAACAATGCTACAATACGTTTTGAGAAAGTATTCACCAGAAAGGCACCTCCCGAAAGAAAGTGAGGATAATGAAAAAATGAATAACGCTGCAAAAGTCGTATGGATTTTATTTACAATCCTAATATTTCTTATAGGGATATGGCCCCTAGGACTAATCAGCATAATAATAGGAATAATGCAGTGGAAAAAATCACGCGAGAGAACACAAAAAAACGAAAAGGAAATCGAAATTTATAAAACCGCAGCCGAAGTTGAACACACCTTAAACAGAGAGAGGGATAGCGAAAATGAAATTTATTATCGGTGAAAACGGCTGGTCGTGGCTGGAAAGAATCACATACCGTGGAGCAATCGGCCTGTTTTATGACAGCACCTTGGGAGGGGTTCTAACATATCTGATTTTTGGGACTATGTGCATTCTTGCAGTAGTTGGGCTTATTACTGTGCTCAAATTACTGTTTTTCCGAAAAAAGAAAATCAGCCCAGAAGAAAAATGGCTGAAAACCGGAAAATTCTAACCGTAGAGGACAGGCCTAGGGTCTGTCCTCTTTTTCGTTATCAAGCAGATCATCAGAATTTTTGGGCCGTTTCATATCCCAAAGCACCACCCATACGAAAAAGGCCAGACCGCCGACACAGCCTATCACATGGAGACAGCCGACGAGCCAAAGAACAAAATTCATTGCATAATAGAGAAACGTTTCACCGCTCATTTTAATACCTCCGGTCTTTGCGGCCCTGCGCCGCACGTTTTACCAGCATAAAAAGCCCCAGCACCGCCGCCATCAAAAAACAGGCCAAAAAGAACGCAAATACCGGCACACCCAGCATGGCCCGAAGCACAGCGTCAAACAGACTTAAAACGCCGGTCAAATAATCGGTCATGAAAATTACCTCCAAAAAGAAAATGGGGGTTCAGGAAATCCCCGAACCCCCACGCCGGGGAATTAGTGGCCCTTGGACGCGCCTTTAATACTCTTGAACACGGACACGCCAACACCAATCAAAGAAACTGCAAGGAACAGGGTCAGCAGAGGATTGCCCGTCATGAGTTCCCACACGTTACCCATCAGAGTGGTGAGCGTGGAAGTCGCGGACAGGACAGCAGACAGACTGGTTGTACTTTCAAAATTACCCCCTTTCTTTTTGAAGTTATGGTTGCGGGAACAGGATTCGAACCTGTGTTTCCGGGTTGAAAGCCCGGCGAGCTAGTCCACTACTCTATCCCGCCATATCTGTAACACAATCCACCACCGCAGCCAGCAGGCCTGGGACGGAGAACTGTGTTACATTAAAGGGAAATTGCAGGAGGAATAAAATAGAACGTTTCATCTTCCTGCTGTGCATTGCTCTTGCCGTTAAAATAGAAATCCACTCTGTTTGCAAGTGCATCGAATTTATGCCGCTGAATCACCAAATCGTATTTTGGGTTTTTCATGGTTTCCCGCTTTTCAATCATGCTTTCAAATTCTTCAATGCCGTACATTTTGATACAGGCATCAATGGCGTTTCCTGCCTGATTGACCACATTCCGCTTGCAACGCTCCTCGTTGTACTCCATGCCCGGAGCTTGATAAATGCTAATGCGTTCCGCAGCACCTACTAGAGCGGCCCAGTAATTTGTCATGGGCCAGCGCCACTTGTTCGCGTCCTCTGCCGGTTCTATGTAGCGGAGATAGTTCAGAAGCACCCCGGCAAAAGCTTGTCCAATGGGGAGCGGGATTTTTGTAAACTGTACCGCCCTATCATCCCGAAGCTGAATTTCAACACGAACCCAATGCACGTCGGAGGAATAGCCACGCTCTGCGGCTTTGTCATAAATGCGTATCAGGACTTTGCTTTGGGGACTGCCAATCTGCACGGTGGAGCCTTTGCTGGAAAGCACCGTTTCCCAATAGTCCGACTTGCTGATATACATACCGCATTGCGTGTCGTTGACAATCTGCCGAATATTTAAAAGGCCGGTGTGATCATCAAAGGCCACGTCAAGGCGGGTTATTTTCAAAGTGTTATCACGAATGAACTTGAAAAGACTGTCCCAGCCGACGTTTGAAAGCGATTCAAAAGTACGGCATCCTTGCCCGGATAGTTCCACCCACACACCCATATCAGCACGGCCATTGTAATGAATGCTGATGCAGGAAAAGTATTTTCTATCCTTGTAACCCCGTGCGCCTTTTGTCTCTGTCCATGGAACATGGGAAAGACCCAGCGCCGATATTAACGTGTCAGGGCTATGGACTTTGCTGGTGAATGAAAGCCAGTCATACAGGACAATGTTTTCCGCTGTCATGCTATCCACCCTAGAACGCCCCCTAAGCTTCTATTGTAGGTAGTGCCCCCCTGTTAGCGGGGGGGGGGGGCACGGTGCGGGGAGCTACCCCGCACCGCTTTATTTGGGCCGCAAAGCGCGCTTACGCCTTGTTGACAGGTACCATGTAGGAAATCTTCTTGCGGGAATCGAAATAGCACTGAACGCGCGTACCGGGCTTAATGTCCTTCCAAATGGTGGGAGAACCGCAACCATACTTGACGGCCTTTTGACCGCCAAAGTGATAATCGTTGTTCTCCGTGCCGTTGAAGTCCTCCAGCATGAACACGTTACAGTAATCTTTTGTTTCCCCACTGTCAGTCTGGAACCTGCCGTAGCTAAAACCTACAAACGTCTTTTCTTCCATGGAATGTACCTCCATACATAATTGACCGGTTGGTATCCGGTTATAAAATATGGACAAGCGGACATTCCATAAGCTGGAAACCGCTTGTCCAAGTACATATTAAAACTTGCCCAATCGGGCTGTTTTTAAATATTTCTTGACATTTGACCCCTTTCCTGTATAATAATAGGGCTTGCAGTCTGCAAGCATATCCTTGCCCCCATCCTTGAATGGGGGCCATATGTCCAAAAGGAGGTGCAAAAATGGCAAAAATTACCGCCAATTACGAGGTCGTCTACATTATCGACCCTGCACGCAGTGAGGAAGACACCGCCGCTCTGGTGGCGAAGTTCAAAACCCTCGCCGAGCAGAATGGCTCCAACGTGGAAGTCGAGGAGTGGGGCAGCCGCAAGCTGGCCTATCCCATCAGCTTCAAAAACGAGGGCTACTACGTGCTGATGACGTTCAACAGCCCCGCGGCTTTCCCCCGGGAGCTGGACCGTATTCTCGGCATTACGGACGGCATCATGCGTTCCCTGATCGTCTGCAAGGGCGAATAAGGGGGCAGGATATGCTCAATAAGATTATCCTCATGGGCCGTCTCACCCGAGACCCCGAGCTGCGCCGCACAGGCAGCGGCACCGCCGTGACTTCCTTCTCTCTGGCCGTGGATCGGGACTTCAAGTCCCAGAGCGGCGAAAAGGAGACGGATTTCATCGACATTGTCGCCTGGCGCACCACCGCAGAATTTGTGAGCAAATACTTCACCAAAGGCCGTATGGCCGTTGTGGAGGGCCGCTTGCAGCTTCGCGACTGGACCGACAAGGAGGGCGGCAAGCGCCGCTCCGCCGAAGTCGTGGCCGATAACGTGTATTTTGGGGATTCCAAGCGCGACGGAGAGTCCGGCGGCGGTTATCACGCTCCGGCCTACGGTGCGCCCGCCGGAGGACATGCTCCGGCCCCCGTGGACGCCCACTCCGATTTTGCTGAGATCGGGGAAGAAGACGGCGAGCTGCCGTTCTGACCGTCTGTCAGCGCCATTTTTGTAAAAGGAGGAATTTATCATGGCTTATGATCGTGATTCCAGACCCTCTCGTCCCATGAACCGGAACAAGCGCCGCAAGGTTTGCCAGTTCTGCGCGGACAAGACGGAGTTCATCGACTATAAAGACGCCTCGAAGCTTCACCGCTTCATCTCCGAGCGGGCCAAGATTCTGCCCCGCCGCACCACCGGCACCTGTGCCATGCATCAGCGCGAGCTGACCGAGGCCATCAAGCGTGCCCGGCAGATCGCTCTGCTGCCCTACGTCACGGACTAAGACCTCAAGTGCTTTCCGTGGCCGGGATTGATTGAATAAGTGCCATTGTCTTCGGGCAATGTGTCAAAAAACCGGCTTATGCCGGTTTTTTGCATGATACGCCCATTTTCTGTGGGCAAGGCAAGAGGCTGAGGAAGTAAATTCCTCAGCCTCTTTCATTTCATATTTACCCCGATTGCAGGAATAACATATAAAGCCGCAAACCGTCAAGGCGATTCAACCCCACTTCGGCGGGATGTCGCTTCCCATTGCCCGCATATTTACGGAAATCAGGCTTCCTCGAGCTAGGCAAACAATGAAAAATTCCCGGCGCTTCGCGTCGGTTTTGGTTTTTTCCTGTTTTTATTTTGCTTCCGTCAGGTCCAGCGAATAGCCGCAGAACTGGACAGAGGCAATCTGTTCCACATTCAGCGGTGCGTTGAATTCCAGCGTCACCTGCGCGCTGCTCCCGGATGCGTCACTCCCGCTGCCCACGCCGCAGAACAGCCACGGGCCGTCCAGTACCCTTCCGTCCTTCAGCGTCACGGAATAGTCGGTAAAGCCAAACCTATCGGCCGCAGGCGTTTCCGAGGAAAAATACAGGTTCATGGAAAGAGGCGAATATTGAACGCGCTCCAGAAGATACTCCGTCCCGCTGATGATATAGTTTTCTCCAACCGGCGCCGTGCGGGCGTATTTTCCGCCGTCCTCCAAGGGGATATTCAATGTCCAGTCCCCCGTGTGCAGCATCGTATCCTCCGTGTCCCAACTGGTTTTAACCAGATTGTGCAGCTCCAGCGTATAGATTCCCGCCTCGATGGTTTCGGTGCTGTTGGTGTTGAAAATCAGGCAGAACTGATTGCTTGCCAGCTCCAGCCCCAGTTCCTCCCCCGTATACTGGTAGCTGCTGCCGTAAACCGTGGCGTTGTCCGTGATGCTTCCATCCATGTCGCCAAACATAGCCTGCCACAAAACATCCCCATTTTCGTCCTTCTTCAGAACGGTGTCCAACTGCTTGCAGGTTACCCGCAGGGCGGTCATGGACATGTAACCGCCGGATACCGCGTCCAGCAGTTCAACGCGCAGCTCGTCCGTCTCCAGAATGATACCCAGAGCCGCGCCGTCCGTTTTGGCAAGCTGGGACATGTCGGCGACACCGGCGTCCAGCCCCAGCTCCTGCCCGAAAAAGTCAAACATATGGGTGAAAAACACCCCGCCTGTCAGGGAATACGCCAACGCGGAGCCGCCCAGCAGGGCCGCAGCGGCGGCCGCCATCACCGCCCGCGTCATATGCCTTCTTCTGACACGCACCTCGCCGGGGCTTGCAAACGCACCATTTTGAGAGGGTTCTTCTCTGTCCCGCAAATACCGGCGGCAGTAACCCTTCGGGTCCGCCAGCATCCGCTTGAGGCGACGGCGCTGCCGCCAGGACATCCGGGGAGTTTCCTCGCTCTCCAAAGCCTGCTCCCAGTCCTCCCGCAGGGCCTCCATCAAAGCTGTTGTCAGGTTCTCATCCAGATTTAGCTTACTCACAGACGTACCCCTCCTCTTTCATGGACTCAATCAGCATCTGCCGCCCCCGCGCCACGCGGGTTTTTACCGCGCCCTCGCTGATGTGCAGCTCCCGGGCGATCTCCGCATGGCTCCACTCCGTCAAAAACCGCAGCTCCAGTACCCTGCGATAGGTGTCGGGCATTTTGCGGATAATCTCCACCAGTGCACGGAAGCCGCCCTCTTCCGCAGGCACGGCGGGCACCTGCCTCTGCACTTCTTCATCCATTGGCAAATCCCGCCTCTCCTTTCGTAAAAGGTCCACCGCGGCGTTTTTCGTCACCGTCACGACCCAGTAAATCCGCCGTTCCTCCGGTACTGCCTTTAAATCGTCAAAATGCTGGATGATCTTCAAAAACGCGTCGTGAACCGCGTCCTCCGCCTGCGCTTGCGAGGGCAGAATCTGCCGCGCCACACGCATCATCCTGTTGTAAAACTGCTGATAGACCATGGCAAACAGTTCCCTGTCGCAATCCTCGTCCATCACCATAAAACAAATCGGCAGCAAGCTTCTCCCCCTTTCCGCGTTTTCTCTTTGTCACATAGACGTGCCGGATGTCCAAAACGTAACATCGCAAAGAAAAAACATTTGCCTTTCTTTCGACAATGAGCCGCCGGTTCTGCGCTTGGCAGAGCCGGCGGCCCGGTAATTATTTCTTCAGCGGCTTCTTACCCGCGCCACTTCCAGTCGCGGATTTCCGGAAGGTCCTCGCCGTATTCCCGGATATACTGGCCGTGCTCCACCAGCTTGTCGTTCATCTCCTGAATGAGATGGGCGCTGCGTCCCGTCAGCTCCGGCAGATAGCGCAGGACGTTTTTCACCAGATGGAACCGGTCCACCTCGTTCTGTACCCGCATATCAAAGGGAGTGGTGATCGTCCCCTCCTCCTTATAGCCATACACATGGATGTTGCGGTTGTGGCGGCGGTAGGTCAGCTCGTGAATCAGGGTGTGATAGCCGTGGAATGCAAAAATGATGGGCTTATCCACCGTAAACAGCGCGTCATACTCCGGGTCACTGAGCCCGTGGGGATGCTCTGCGGCGGGCTGGAGCTTCATCAAGTCCACCACGTTGACCACCCGAATTTTAATGGACGGCATCCTATCCCGCAGAATGGTCACCGCCGCCAGCGTCTCCAGCGTCGGCGTATCGCCGCAGCAGGCCATCACCACGTCCGGCTCGCTTCCCTGATCGCTGCTGGCCCAGTTCCAGATGCCAACACCCTGCGTACAGTGCTTCACAGCCTGCTCCATGGTCAGCCACTGGGGCCGGGGATGCTTGCTGGTCACCAGCACGTTCACATAGTCCCGGCTCTTGATACAGTGGTCGAAGCAGCTAAGCAGGCAGTTGGCGTCCGGCGGCAGGTAAAGCCGCACCACGTCAGCCTTTTTGTTGGCGATGTGGTCCAAAAACCCCGGGTCCTGATGGGTAAAGCCGTTGTGATCCTGCTGCCAGACATTAGAGGAAAGAATCAGATTCAAAGAGGAAATCGACTCTCTCCAAGGCAGTTCGTTGCAGGTTTTCAGCCACTTGGCGTGCTGGGCGCACATAGAGTCCACGATACGGATAAACGCCTCATAGCTGGCGAAGAAGCCATGCCGCCCGGTAAGGAGATACCCCTCCAGCATTCCCTCGCACATATGCTCGGAGAGCATGGAATCCATCACCCGCCCGTCGGCGGCAAGGAATTCGTCTCCTTCCACCGTAACGCTGTTCCAGCTTCGGCCCGTGACCTCGAACACCTTGCCAAGGCGATTGCTCATGGTTTCGTCCGGCCCAAAAATACGGAAGTTCTTCGCGTCGGCGTTCAGCCGGAAGGTATCCCGCACATAGCCACCCAGCTCGATCATGTCCTGCGCTTCCACCGCGCCGGGGGCGGGGACCTCCACCGCGTAGTCCCGGAAATCCGGCAGTCGCAGGTCCCGGCGGAGCTTTCCGCCGTTGGCGTGAGGATTTGCACCCATGCGGCGCCCACCCTCCGGGGCAAGCGCCTCAAGCGCGGAAATCAGCCGCCCACTCTCGTCGAACAACTCCTCCGGACGGTAGCTCAAAAGCCATTCTTCCAGCATCTTGAGGTGCTCCGGTTTCTCCATGGAGATGGGCACCTGATGAGCACGGAAGGTTCCCTCGACCTTTTTTCCATCCACTTCCTTGGGCCCTGTCCAGCCCTTGGGGGTCCGCAGCACGATCATAGGCCACGCTCTGGAAGTCGTCTCCCCGGCCTTGGCGGCTGCCTGAATGGCCTGAATCTCGGCCATCACCGTATCCAGCGTGTCCGCCATCAGGCGGTGCATGGTCATGGGGTCGTCTCCCTCCACAAAGTGGGCCTTCCAGCCGCAGCCCTTGAAATAGCTGTCAATCTGCTCATGGCTCATCCGGGCAAAGAGAGTGGGGTTGCTGATTTTATAGCCGTTCAGATGAAGGATAGGCAGCACTGCGCCGTCGGCGGCGGGGTTCAAAAACTGGTTGCCAAGCCACGAGGTCGCCAGCGGGCCTGTCTCCGCCTCGCCGTCGCCCACGGTGACGGCGGCGATCAGGCCAGGGTTGTCAAACACCGCGCCATAGGCGTGGGACAGGCAATAGCCCAGCTCGCCGCCCTCGTTGATGGAGCCCGGGGTCTCCGGGGCCACATGGCTTGCGATGCCGCCGGGGAAGGAAAACTGCTTGCACAGCTTTTGCAGACCCTCCATATCCCGGCTCACGTTGGGGTACACCTCGCTGTAAGTCCCCTCCAAATAGGTGTTGGACACGAAGAAGTTGCCCCCGTGACCCGGCCCGGAGAGAAAAATCATGTCCTGATCGTACTGCTTAATGATGCGGTTCAGGTGGACGTACACGAAGTTTTGCCCGGGGACAGTGCCCCAGTGGCCCACAATCTTCTTTTTTATCTGATCCGCGCGCAAAGGCTCCCGCAGCAGGGGATTCTTCAACAGATAAAGCTGCGCCGCGGACAGGTAGTTTGCCGCCCGCCAATAGGCGTCCATCTTTTTCAGGTATTCCTCTGTCAACGGCTGTTTTTCCATGTATTCGCTCATACTGAAACCTCCATTCATTCATGCCGCCCTTGCGGCTCTTTCTCATGTTGGCCCATCGGGCACAAATTGTTATGCACACATCATTTAGATGGTCATTCCAAGTTTTCTCCGGGGATCGCCTTTAATACAGCTTCGCGGGGCTTCCCACCGGTTAAATCAGGGCCGCGCCGCCCCACCTTCGTAAGTCCGAAGTCCTGTCTTTACCGCAGTGCGTCCAACTCCGAGATGTCAAACCCTCTGTACTCCCGTTCCCACAGCAGGGCCTGCACTTCCTCCAATGTGGGGAGGGACGGCATGGCTCCTATCCGGGATACGGTGATGGCGGCGGCGTGGGCGGCAAAGGCCAGCGCCTGCTCTCGGGGCAGCCCTGCGGCCTGCCCGGTGCAAAAAGCCGCCACAAAAGAGTCTCCGGCGGCGGTGGGATCCTTCACCTCGGACATTTTCACGCAGGGGGTATAGGCAATTTCGCCGGAGCCTGCCACGACGGAGCCGTTTTCACCCAGCGTAATCATCACGTTTTCCACTCCACGGCGGAGCAGCGCCGCCGAAACCGCCTCCACGTCTCCCCGGTCAACGCCGCGTTCGTCCACCCGCAGGGGTAGGCCCGTGAGGAGCGCTGCCTCGTGCTCATTGGGCGAAAGGTAGGTGACGCAGCGCAATAGTTCCTCCGGAAGCACCGCCGCCGGGGCGGGATTCAGCATCACGGGTACTCCCGACGCCTTGGCGTACTGCGCCACAGCCACATTGATCTCTATGGGAATCTCAAGCTGAAGCAGCACCAGATCAAAGTACCCGATTTCGTCTTTCAGCCATGCAACCTGCTGGCAGGTTGTTGAATAGTTTGCCCCGGGAACCACCGTAATACGATTTTGCACGCCGTTTTCCGTGACCTCCAGAAGAATGTGAGCAATGCCGGTGGCTTTGGCTGGGTCGGTCAGCACCCGGCTCACATCCACACCCGAGCGCTCTGCCGCGCCAAGCAGTTCACCACCGAAAGCGTCGTCTCCCACCTGTCCCACCATAGTGACTTCCGCGCCTAAGCGGGCGCATTGAACCGCCTGATTCGAGCCCTTTCCCCCGGGCGCAGTACGAAAATCGGTCCCAATGACCGTCTCTCCCGCAGACGGCGCTCTGGGCGTGGACGCAATCAAATCCATCATAAAGCTGCC
>DKLF01000098.1:0-14778 GCA_002455655.1 Oscillibacter sp. UBA6647
TCTTCCATTGAGTACTCTCTTTCTCCATATTGAAAAAACCGCCCCGCAGGGGCGGGCGGCCCATCGGGGCCGAGGGATGGCAGCGCGCCGGAACGGCAGACCGCCGCCCTACGAAAAACGGCGCGGCCATCAGCCGCGCCGCAATCTGCGCAAATGCATTCAGTTTAAGGGTCGGGGGAATCCAGCGTGTACATGGGCGGCGCTTACTTTTTCAATTCGCCGGTGGCGGACGCAGTGAGATAGGCGTTGATAAACCCGTCAATGTCGCCGTCCATCACGCCATTGATATTGCTTGTCTCAAAACCTGTGCGGGTGTCCTTGGCCATGGTGTAGGGCATAAAGACATAGGAGCGGATCTGGCTGCCCCACTCAATCTTCATCTGCACGCCCTTAATGTCCGAAATCTTCTCCGCGTGCTGCTGGGCCTTCAGCTCCAAAAGCTTTGCCCGCAGCATCTTCATACAGTTATCCTTGTTTTGAAACTGGCTGCGCTCCGTTTGGCAGGAGACGATCACCCCCGTGGGCAAGTGAATCAGGCGCACGGCGGAAGAGGTTTTGTTAATGTGCTGCCCGCCGGCGCCGGAGGCGCGGTAGACCTGCATCTCGATGTCCTCGGGGCGAATCTCCACCTCCGCGTCGTCCGGGAGGTCGGGCATGACCTCCAGCGCGGCGAAAGAGGTCTGTCGGCGGGCGTTTGCGTCGAAGGGAGAAACCCGCACCAGACGGTGCACCCCATGCTCGCTTTTCAAAAAGCCGTAGGCATTTTCACCCTCGATGGAAATGGTGGCGGATTTGATACCCGCCTCCTCGCCGTCTTCAAAATCCAGAATCTGATATTTGAAGTCGTGGCGCTCGGCCCAGCGGGTGTACATCCGATAGAGCATCCCGGTCCAGTCCTGCGCCTCGGTGCCGCCCGCTCCGGCGTGGAAGGACAAAATGGCGCTGCAACTGTCATACTCGCCGGAGAGGAGAGTGGAGAGCCGCTGCTCGGAAATTTCCTCCTCCAGCCGGGCAAAGCCTGTCTTCAGCTCATCCAGAAGGGATGCGTCGTCCTCCTCCTGCCCCATTTCGCACAGGGTTTTTAAGTCCTCCAGCTCGCCGACCATTTTCTCATACCGGCCCAGCTTGCTCTGCAAGCGCTTGAGCTGCTGCTGCACCTTCTGCGAGCGCTCCAAATCGTTCCAAAACTCCGGCTCGCCGGTCTGGGCCTCCAGGCTGTCGGCCTCCCGTCTGGCGGAATCGATATCCAGCGCCGCGCCCAGCTTTTCAAGCTCCGGCCCAAGAGCGCTCAGCCGCTGCTTATATTCGTCATATTCGATCAAAGCCATGATTGATTCTCCATTTCGCGTATTTCATCAGCCAAAACATTATATAGGAGTTTTCCCCGTTTGTAAAGGAAAACAGCGGCGGAACCGTCACAATTCCGCCGCCGCCATCCTCTTGCCGCCCTGCGTTATCGCGTGTCTTTTTTGTTGGAGGTCCGTCCCAGAATGTAATCGACACTTACATCATAAAAATCTGCCAGAGCGCACAAGACCTGTGGGGGAACCATCCGCTGTCCGCTCTCATAATAAGCATAAGTACGCTGGGGGATATTAACGGCCTTGCCCACGCGTTCCTGCGTCAGGTCCGCGTCCTCGCGCAGACTTCGTATTCTTTCGTATCGCTCCAAGTTTATCACCTTGTCCAGTATAGCTAAGAACAATTTGTTCTATTGATTTTTTGAATATTTTGTTCTAAACTATATAAAGCTGGGAGGTGTGTTTATGCCGGATTATAAGGAACTGTATTTTAAGCTGTTCCGGGCTTCGGAGGAGGCTGTCAATCGTCTGATTGCCGTGCAGCAGGAATGTGAGGAGCTGTACCTCAGCCAAGACGAACGGGAAGGGGCGATAGAGTCCCCGACACAGGGAAAAGCGAGAAGCGCGGAGGCGGAGTAATTCCGCATCCGCGCCTTGCCGGCTGCGCAAAATCAGCAGCCTTTTGAAAAAAGCCGCGCTTATTTCCCCACTTCAATCAAGGACCGCGCCCCCAGCAGCGCAAGCCCGCTGATAAAAATTGCCGCGCCAGAGATCATCAGCAGCCATTCGATTTTCACCATGTCGCCCAAGGGGCCGAATACGGCCATGCCCAGCGGCATCGCAAGCCCGCTGAACATCATCATCACGCTGAACACCCGGCCCATTTTGTCCGGGTCGATATTGCTTTGCAGCAGTGTCATGCTGGGCGAGTTGTACAGAGGGACTGTCGCACCGCACAACAGCATAACGCCGAGGTATATCCAGAAATTCGGGATCACACCCAAAAGGACGCTGGTAAGCCCGAACAGCACGCAGGCGAGAATCATCGTGTGGGCCTTGTTTTTAAAGCCGCCCCATGCGGAAATCACCACGCCTCCCAAAATCGCGCCCGCCGAAAACACAAGCTCGATGGCGGTGAGCCGCCATACGTCGTCCCCAAAAGTGCGTGCCGCCTGAAGGGGCGTGAGCAGCGCGGAGGGAGACACAAAAAAGGAAAAAAACGCGCCGTAGACAATGATCAGCTTCAGCCAAGCCTGAGAATTGATATACCGCAGGCCCTCCCGCAATTCGTGGACATAAGCCCTGATGCCGCGCTGAACCTCTCCCACGCGGGGAATGCCGGACACCTTGACGAAAAGAAACACGATGGCAATGCCGATAGCCGCGGTGATTACATCAATGAAGAAAATATACCCAATGGGCATCAGTGACAACAGCGCCCCGGCAGCCATGGGTGAGACAAACATATTCAGAGACTGAATGGAGCTTTGGATGCCGTTAAACCGCTGCAAGCTTTCCAAGGGTACCATTTGGGGGATCATGGCGGACACGGCGGGCTGCTGAATTCCTTGCCCAAGGGACCGGGCCGCCACCACGATGAGCATCAGCCATATGCTTCTGTGGCCGGAAAGGTATGCCAGCGCCAGGCCCAGCGTAATCAAAGCGATGCACCCATCGGAAATGACAATCAGATATTTGCGGTTGTATCTGTCGGCCCAAACGCCGGCAAAAGGGGAAATCAGCGTCATGGGCAGCAGTGCCGCGCAGGTGAACAGCGTCATGATTACGCCGGATTTCGTCTCCAGCGTGATCTGCCAGGTGATGGCGTGCTGCACCAGCATCGAGCCGAACATGGACACGAACTGTCCTGCCATATAAAGCGTTACATTGCGCTTCCAGCCGGTCATGCGAGAGCCTCCTCTGTATTATCGGTTGGGGGGAGAAAATTTGGCCGGGCCTTGTTTGTTGTACAGTTCCTAACTGACTGGGATTTGACAACCTTCTGTTAAAATTTTTCTGCGTTTTGGGAATGCGCATGTGCAAGCGGGGTTTGGCGTTATCCAAGCGGTTTGCGCAGAATACAGCAAACCCCCTGAAAGTATTGGCTTTCAGGGGGTTTTTTGTGGCGGAGAAGGAGGGATTCGAACCCTCGAAACCCGTTAAGGTTTACATGATTTCCAATCATGCGCCCTCGACCAACTAGGCGACTTCTCCATAGCTGCTCGGAAAAACTGAGCGATATACAATTACTGCCGTGGGACAGCTTTATCATTATACCAAAACATGTCGGAATGTCAAGAAAAAAGTTTTGCACATTTAGCGCCGTGAAATTGGGAACCCCTTCTCTCCCAATCCGGATGCGGGGAAAGGGCGGGAGCCTTGACTCCCGCCCTTTTTTCAGCGCATGGTGGAAACCAGATGATCCACGGTGTGATCCACGGCGACGCCCAGCTTTTGAATACATTTACCCACCTGAGTTTTCATGGTCCGCTTTCCGTGGGGCATCATCATTCCAACCAGAGCGCCCGCAGCCATTCCGGCGCCCATGCCGAACCAAAACCCGGCATTGTTCCTCATATTTCGTCACTCCTTTTGCGGTCTGAAGCTAGTATGGCGCGTAAAGCGCGTCTTATGCCAGAAATTGATTTGCCAAATACCACCTGCTTCGATATAATAAAAAAGAAATAATAATTGAAAGAAGAGAGGACTTGACATGACCGTTTTGTATCTGATCCGCCATGCCGAAGCGGAGGGAAACCTCTATCGAATCGCGCAGGGCCAGTGTGACAGCATCATCACCGACCGGGGTTATCAGCAGATAGCCGCCTTGGCGGAGCGGTTTCGTGATGAGAAAATTGACGCGGTGTATTCCAGTGACCTGACTCGCACCCGCATCACCGCCGGGGCCATTGCCAACACGAAGAGCCTGCCCATTCAAACCCGACGGGACCTGCGGGAAATCTGCGTGGGTAAATGGGAGGAAAAGACCTGGGGCGAAATCGGCATTGAGGCGGCAGAGCAACTGGCGCTGTTTACTTCCCGGCCAGACCTGTGGCAGGTGGAGGGCGGCGAGAGCATGGCCGCCGTCCGGGATCGGATGCTGGCGGCGCTCCGGGATATCGGCGAGAAGAATCCCGGCAAAACCGTGGCGGTGTTTTCCCATGGCTGCGCCATTCGGCTGACCATAGGGGAGATTGAGGGCTGCGGACTGCATGAGATTGGAAAGACGCCCCACGGCGACAATACCGCAGTTTCCAAAATTGAATATGAAAACGGGAAATTCCGCCTGCTTTACCGGGATGACAACAGCCACGTAAAGGCCCTGTCCACCTTTGCAAAGCAGCACTGGTGGAAGCACCCCAACGGCGTGGAGCCGGGGCTGTATTTCCGTCCCTTGGAGTTACCCGGACAGGCCGCGCTGCTGACGGACTGCGTGGAAAGGGGCTGGACGGTAGCGGGAGAGATACGGGAATTCAGCCCGGAGGTGCTTTTGCGGGAAGCGGCGGAGCGACCCACCATCGCCGCCTATATGGAAGGCGCACCCGCCGGGATTCTGCAATTGAATCCTGAAAAGGAGGCGGAGGAGAAGGCTGGCTGGATTTCCCTTTACTGCATGGCGGAAGGCTGCCGGTCCAGAGGGCTTGGCATTCAGCTTTTGGGGCAGGCCGTTTTGCGCTACCGGGCTATGGGGCGGGAAAAGCTGCGGCTCTCTCTGCGCCGGGGAAACGAGGCTGCTTTGCGCTTCTTCTCTCAGTATGGATTTTCTCCCGTGGACCCGGCGGCGGAGCCGTTGGTGCTGGAAAAGGACATCCAATCCCGGGAGTGGACGCCGGAGCCGGTTTGACACAGCGGCGTGGTCTTCTAAAAATTCTGAATGGTATTTCGGGCGGAAACCGCATATCCTGATAGACAAGACCCCGCACCGACGCGGGGCGGGAAGGGACGGGCGCGCCGTGAATTTGGCTGTCATTGTATTGCTGTTCTCAGTGGGACTTTTGCTGATCGTCAAGGGCGGAGACTGGTTTTTGGACGGGGCGGTGTGGATTGCGGAAACCTCGGGCATCCCGCATTTTATTGTGGGAGCCACCGTGGTATCCGTTGCCACCACGCTGCCGGAGCTGACGGTGTCCGTCACCGGCGTGCTGCGAGGAGAAATTGATTTGGCAATGGGCAACGCGGTAGGCTCCGTCACCGCAAATCTGGGGCTGATTTTGGGCATCTCCGTGCTGTGCATTCCTTCCGTCGTGGACCGGCAGTTTGCCCCCAAGGCGATTTTGATGATCTGCGGGGCGGCACTGCTGACCATTTTGTGCCGAAACGGGAGCCTGACACTGCTTTCCGCGCTGCTGCTGTTTCTGATTTTTGCCCTGTACCTTTGGAGCAATCTCCGCGACGCAGGACGGGGTATGGCGGCGGAGCGGAAAAGCCGGGCCCATCGGGGCCGCATCTCACGGCAAAAAATGCTTTCAAAGCTTGGAATGTTTTTCTTGGGCCTTGCAGGAATTATCGGCGGCTCCCGCCTGCTGATTGATTATGGCAGCGAGTTGGCCCTTCGGCTGGGCGTGCCCGCCGGAGTGATCGGAGTGACGCTGGTGGCGGTGGGAACGTCGCTTCCGGAGCTTGTAACTACACTTACCGCCATTGCAAAAAAAGAGACGGCGATGTCCATCGGAAACATCGTGGGCGCCAACGTAATTGATCTGACGTTGGTGCTGCCGGTGTGCGCCGTCGTATCCGGCGGGCGGCTGGACATCGGTTCTCAGACCACCGCGCTGGATCTGCCCATGTGCTTGGGAGTGTGCGCGCTTGCCATGCTGCCGCCTCTTGCTGTGGGCCGGTTTTATCGTTGGCAGGGGTTTTTGCTGCTGGGGGTGTACGCCGCGTATCTTGCAGTTTTGATGACGTGAGGGCGCGCCGGGAAATTTAGAAAAAATTTCCCGGCGCACTTTCAATTCTGTGTGTTCCCGCGCTGCCGCGCCCTCTGTCCCACCGGGGGCAAAGAATTTGCCGCGGAGCAATGCGCCGGAAGTGTTAGCGGAACGCTGCGCCGGGGGTTACGGCATTTTCGCCGTCCAGCAGAAAGCCGTCCCGGTCATTTACGCGGGCGTTGCGAAGCATCTGTTCATAGGTGGTGCTGCGAATCGCGCCGCTGCCAGTTCTGGTTCCGTTGTTTACAATTGCGGATTCGGGCGCGCCTACGCCGTCGTTTTCAAGGCCCAGCATCGCGTTGTCCGCGGCTCCGGCAGCCGTGCCGCTGGCGCCGTTTTCAATGCGCCGCTGGTCTTTATTTTTTACCACGGCGGTTCCGGTGGCAGAACCCGCGCCGGAACCCGTGCCGGAGCCTGTATTGTTGTCAGTGGTGGATTGATTGGGAGTGCTATTGTTGGGCGTGTTGTTTTTGTCAGTGCCGCAGGCCGTTAAACTCAGGGCCATCAAAGCGGTGAGCAAAAACGCAAATGTCCTTTTCAAGTCGTTTCCTCCTTTGTGTGGACTTTATTACATTGCGATACCCTGAGTTAGTATGGTAAGTTTATCGCGAAACAACCGTGGTAGTTTTTTGCAAAACAAGGTAAAAAAAGTAACAATTTAAAAAAACTGCTTGCATTCTTTTAAGACGCATATTATCATATAAGTAGAAATCATTACTGGATAGGTTCTGAAAGGAGGCCCCATGCAGCCGCAGCGATATTCGCTTCAAAGAGAGAAAATTTACGCGGTCGTGCGGGAGAGCATGGATCATCCCACGGCAGAGATGGTGTTTGCCTGGCTGAAGCCGGAAATTCCCAGGCTGAGCCTGGGCACTGTCTATCGCAATCTTCACCGGATGGCGGAGGAGGGGCGGCTGCAGGAGTTGCCCGGTCCCATCGTCCGGTTTGACGGGGATACGACGCCCCACGCGCATTTTACCTGTCTTACCTGCGGCGCTGTAAGCGATGCCGCAGGCTCCTATGATCCCGGTCTGGATGCAGCGGCGTGCAAAAAAGGTTTTCGGGCCATACGCCACGCACTCATGTTTTACGGGACCTGCCCCCGATGCGGGCAGAGCGCACGAAAAGAGGATTGCTGAGTGCTGCCGGAGATCTTCGGCATGATCGTTGTGTTCATTCCCCCGGACACCCATTTGCCCGGCGGAATGCTTGCAGAAAACGGAAAAGTCACAAGTCAGCCACGGCGGCGGCGCAGAGTGCGCCGCCGCCTGAGATAGAATGTTTGAAAGGGGAATATTATCATGGAACTGAAGGGAAGCAAGACGGAAGCAAATCTGTGGACTGCGTTTGCGGGGGAAAGCCAGGCCCGCAATAAGTACGACTACTATGCGGGCAAAGCGCGCAAGGAGGGCTTCGAGCAGATCGCGGCCATTTTCGAGGAGACGGCCCTGAACGAGAAGGAGCACGCCAAGCTGTGGTTCAAGGCACTGGATGGCATCGGCTCCACCGATGAAAATCTGGTGGCCGCCGCCGCGGGCGAGAACTACGAGTGGACAAACATGTACGCCGAAATGGCCCGCACCGCCGAGGAAGAGGGCTTTTTGGCGCTGGCTGCCCAGTTTGAAGGCGTGGCGAAAATTGAGAAGACCCATGAGGAGCGCTATCTGAAGCTGCTGGAAAACCTGAAAAATGGCGAGGTTTTTAAAAAGGGCGAGAAGGTCATGTGGTTCTGCCGCAACTGCGGCCATGTGGAGATCGCCGAGAACGCGCCTCAGGTGTGCCCTGTGTGCAACCACCCTCGGAGCTATTTTCAGGTGAAGGCTCTTAATTATTAAGGTTACATTTGCCGCCGGGGCCACCGCTTTTGCGGCGGCCCCGGCTTTCCCTGTCTGACGGACAGAAAAAGCCATAAAAATCCGCCGTTTTTTGGGAAAAGCAAATTGCGCACAAGTGAAGTGGGGGACGATCCTGATAAGTTTGTGG
The DNA here is from genome assembly GCA_002455655.1 of Oscillibacter sp. UBA6647. Lineage (GTDB taxonomy): Bacteria > Bacillota > Clostridia > Oscillospirales > Oscillospiraceae > Oscillibacter. The sequence continues at coordinate 8,213 of DKLF01000098.1, forward strand.
AAACAGACAAAAACCACGTCAATTCTCCCTGTGTATTTTTGAAATGTTTGTATAAAAGCCTGTTGACGTTTTTGTAAAAAACGGATATGATATAAGGACATAATGACATGGTATGCGGAGTTTTAATACGGCGATAGGGAAAAGGAGTGCTGCATATGTATACACAGGAGATCACGGTCAATAACGAGGTGGGTCTTCACGCGCGGCCCGCGACGTTCTTTATCCAAAAGGCAAATGAGTTCAAAAGTGGAATCTGGGTGGAGAAGGAAGACCGCCGGGTAAACGCGAAGAGCCTTCTGGGTGTGCTGTCCCTGGGCATTGTTATGGGGACCAAAATCACGCTGATTGCCGACGGAAGCGACGAGAAGGAAGCCGTCGCCGCATTGGCGGAGCTGATCGAAAACAACTTTGGCGAATAACTCTTTCACCCGCGCTTAAAATCTCCCCGGAGAGAAAAGAGAAAAAGAGGCGGCCGCGCCTCTTTCACCCCGCGGTAACGCGGGGTTTTCTTTTTTATGTGGAAACGAGAGGAGGGAGTACGTGACAAAAGACGAGCTGAGAGAAAAGGCCGGGAATCTGCCCCTGAAGCCCGGCGTCTATCTGATGATGGACAAAACCGGTAAGGTGATCTACGTGGGTAAGGCGAAAAAGCTGAAAAACCGCGTTAGCCAGTATTTTCAGGACAGCGCGTCCCATACGGTGAAGACCCGCAAAATGGTGTCCGAGGTGGACCGGTTTGACACCATCTTTGTTTCCAGCGAGTGGGAAGCGCTGGTGCTGGAAAACTCCCTCATCAAGCGGCACATGCCGCAGTACAACATTTTGCTGAAGGACGACAAGGGCTATCCCTTTGTGCGGCTGTCCAAGGAGACGTATCCCCGGTTTTCCATGGTCCACCGCGTAGCCGCCGACGCGGCGCGGTATTTCGGCCCCTTCGGGGGCAGATTTGAAACGCGGCAGGCGCTGGACGCGGTGTGCGCCGCGCTGAAGCTGCCCACCTGCCGCCGGAAATTTCCGCAGGACATCGGCGTGGGGAGGCCGTGTTTGAACTATCACATGGGCCGGTGCGACGGATGGTGCCGTCCCGGTCTGTCGGAAAAGGATTATCAAAGCCGCATGGCCCAGGCGGCGGCGCTGCTGGAGGGGAAATCCAAACAGCTTTTGCGGGAGATGACGGAGGAGATGGAAGCGGAAGCGGAAGACCTTCGCTTTGAGCGGGCCGCAGTCCTCCGGGATCGGATTAACGCCATCGGCGCGCTGGCGAAAAAGCAGACGGTTATCGCGGGTCTTTGCGCCGACACGGATATATGGGGCATCTACAAGGGGGCCAAGTGCTGCTATGCCATCCTCCACATGGAGGACGGAAACCTTGCGGGCCGGGAGACAGAGCTGTTTATCGCCCCAGTGGACGAGGACGAGGGGGAAATGCTCGCCGCCCTTGCCGCCCAGTATTACCTGCCCCGGTCGCTGCTGCCCCACGAAATTCTGCTCCCTGCGGACGCGGGAAACTGCGAGGAGCTGTCTGAAGCGCTGTCCCGCCGGGCGGGCCGCAAGGTCTGGGTTCATGTTCCTCAGCGAGGGGAGAAGGCGGGTCTTTTGGAAATGGCCCGGCAGAACGCCGCCGAGGAGGCGAAGCGAGCCACCACGCGAGAGGAGCGCAGCAGTCAGGTGCTGGCCCTTTTGACGAAAATGACGGGCCTGCCCCGCCCGCCGGAGCGGATGGAATCCTATGATATCTCCAACACCGGCTCCAGCGAAATTGTCGCCTCCATGGTGGTTTACGGTGGGGACAGGCCCCTGAAAAGCGCTTACCGCCGGTTTCAGATCAAGGATGTGTCCGGACACCCGGACGATTATGCTTCCATGCGGGAGGTGCTGCGCCGCAGACTTCAGCGGGCTGCGGACGGTGACGAAAAGTTTTTGCCCCTGCCGGATGTGTTTTTAATTGACGGCGGCGAGGTCCACGCCAAAACGGCGCTGGAGGTGACCCGGACCTTTGGTCTGGACATCCCCATTTTCGGCATGGTGAAGGACGACCGCCACCGCACCCGGGCGCTGGTGACCCCGGAGGGGTTGGAAATCGGCATTCAGGCGAATCAGGCGGTGTTTGCCCTGATCGGGCAGATTCAGGAGGAGACGCACCGCTTTGCCATCACCTATAACCGGGAGAGCCACCGGAAAAATGCACTGCGCTCTGCGCTGGACGAGATTCCCGGCGTGGGTCCCAAGCGGCGGGAAACCCTGCGAAAGCATTTCGGAACTGTCAAGGCCATTCGCGCCGCCACGGAAGAAGAGCTTGCGGCGGTGGTAGGGCCTGCTGCGGCGAAAGGGGCGTACCGCCATCTCCATGAAAAAGATGCTCCCGCTATCGCCGGCGAATCGGCAAAGCAGGACGGCTGACGTGAGGTATTAAAAAATGGAGCCGCTCCGATAAAGCGGCACACAAAAAGGACCTCCAAGCGCCCGGAGAGCGCTTGGAGGTCCTTTTTAAGCACGATAAAAAACGCAGAAGGCTCAATGCCTGAAAAACAGCTTGCGCAGCCGATATTGCCACAGCAGCGTCATTTGCCCCAAAGCCCGGTCCAACAGAAAAAACGTCAGATTTGCGCCCAGAAGAAACGCCACCCACAGGGGCCATGCGTAGCCCGCAAGCTCTTCGTTCAGCACATCCAGCCCCACCGCCCGCAGCAGAAAATACAAAACGGCCACGGCGGAGTTGAATACCGCCAGCTTGCAGAGTAAACGCACAAAGCGAAGCCGCAGCCGGTTCAGCGTGGGACGCAAAACCGGATAGTGCCCCAAAAGAAGATAGACCAGCGCGGATTCCTTGTCCGGCGCCAGCAGCAGGGCTAGTATCGCTGTCACACCGTAGACGCTCAGAGCGGGCCGGGGTCCGCGCTCGGAAAGCACCGGCAGCAAGGCCAGCATTGCCAAAAGCGGAGCGCAGTATGTGGCCCCGGGAATCATGCATCCCAGAAGCAGCAGCACGATCCCAAGGGCCGCGGCTACACCGCACAGGGCGATTTCATGACTTTGCCGCCCCATCAGCGTATGTCCTTGTACTTGAGCTTGTAATAGCTCCAGCATCGCCACTTAGAGAGCAACTCCTGCCCGCTTTGATCCAGCGCATCCAGCGTGGTCACGCTTCCGTCGGGCAGAACTGCGGTCCCCTTCTGAATCACGGGATATTCCCGGCGCAGCTCGCTCATAAACCGGAACCAGGGGGTTTTTGCGGCATGCCCCGTCAGCTCCAGCACCGTCGTGCCCAGAAAGGAGGCGCTGATGGTCCCGTCCGTCGGAAGGTCCAGCGCGGCGACGGTTGCGTCCCAATCCAAAGCCTGAGCGGCCACGTCGTTGGCCCAGATGACATAGGGCGTTTCATAGGATTTCAAAAAGCCCGCCGACCCGTTCTCCTCCGGGGTCAGATTCATGCCAAGCTCCTTATAGGCAAGTTGGTTGTCTCCCAGATAGGGCAGGTGGTCGCCCCAGAAGACCAGCACCACCGGCTCTTCACTGGCGGTAAAATACTCCGTCAGGCGGCCTAGCATGGCATCTGCGTCCCGGGCGCCCTCAATATAGACAGAAAGAAGCATCCGGGCCTCGGCAGAGAGGTCGGCCGTGGTCTGCACCTGCGGAAAGGCGTGCCCCGGGCCGTATTTGTCAGCGGTGTAGGACATGTGGTTTTGGATGGTGGTGGTGTAGTTAAACAGGGGCTTTCCGGCAGATATGGCGGTTTCGAATTTTTTTTCGATCAAACCAGCCGTATAGTCATCCGTGACCCAGCGGCCCTTGTACTGAATCTCCGGCATATCCTCCGCAAACTCAATTTCCTCCGCACCGAAAAAATCGTAGACATTTTCCCGGTTATAGAACCACGCATCCCCGGGGTGGAGGAAGGAGGTGGCGTAGCCGTCCGCGTCAAAGACGCGGTACAGGCTGTCCAGCTTGCGGTTCACTGCCCGGAAGGCGGAGGTGGTGGTGGCAGAAAGGGCGTTGGTCTGCATGCCTGTCAGCACGTCAAATTCGGTGTTGGCCGTGCCGCCTGCGAAGCCGGGGACCACCACATGACCGGAGATAGCGTGAGCACTTTCCCGAATTGCGTGGAGATTTTTCAGGGGGTTTTCCTTTTCCGTATAGGTAAACATGGGTTGGTCCGTCACGTCGGAAAACGCCTCGTTCATCACCATGATGACGTTTACCGGCGCGCCCTGTCCGGGAGCCTGTCCGCCGCTGTCCCACTCCTCCGCAGCCGCCCGGCTGAAGCCCGCCGGCTTATCCACGGTGTAGGTGGTGAAATGGTGGGTGAAGCAATAGGGGAATCCCAGATCATTAAACACGGAGGGAACGTAATAGGGATTGGAGGCGGGAAAAGCGTTGTAAAGGGAGGTGGAAGCATAGACCGTAAAAATCAGGTACACCAGAAGGCTTATAGTGACCACCGCACCCGAAAGACGCAGAAGAAAACGCGTCCAGATGGGTCGCCCCGGAGACAGCGGCCTGCCTCGGAAAAAAACGCCCAGAGCCACCAGCAAAGCGCAGCTTATAACCACAGCGGCAATCGCGGGCCATGGAAAGCGGATGGCGTAGGAACCGGCGGCGCTGGTTGCCTCCTTTAAAAGGCCCAGATCCCGGGGAAACAGCGGCTCATTGCGGACTTCAATTTTAATGCGGTTGGCAATGGAGAGAATGCCGCAAAGGGTCCCCACCAGCGCCGCGGAAAAAAATACGTTTGCAAACAGCATGGCGAAGGCCACAATCAAAAGCCCGATGGGCAGGGCGTTCAGCACGATGAGCAGCGGCTCCGTCAAAAAAAGAGAAAGGGCGGAGCGCAGGCTGTTCGGCTGAATCCACAGGCAGAGCAGTGTGTAAAACCCCGTCAGCAGTACCGCCAGCAAAAATGTCAGCGGCAGACCCATGCCACGGGCGGGAAGGGGCTTTGTATGTTTTCTCATAGATAGTATGATAATCCTTTCCTCGCAATTTAAAATTCTTTTCCATTATAAAGCTTTTTAAAAAAAAAGCAAGAAAAGGCATTCCCGGCTTGTTCAAAAGAGAGAAAAGCGCCCCGCCAAAAGGCGGGGCGCTTGGAAGTTACTGCGCTTGGTCCTCGTGATCCACATTCAGGCCCATCATATCGTCTACAGGGACGGAGAGAAGAATCCCCCGCGCCTCGGATTTAATGCCGGCCTCGGTGTTGATAGCCTGCATAATGGTGTGTTTGTCCTTGCGGCTGCAAAGAATGCACACAATGCTCTTTTCGGCCTTGATGGACACGCCCAGAAGCTTTTCCGCTTCTTCATAGCCCACGCCGCGCCCATCGATGATGGTCCCGCCCATGGCGCCCACGGAGCGGGCGGCACTCATGATCTTATCGGTGTAGCCACGGTTTACAATGGCAACCACCAGCTCGTATTTCGAGCCGCCGCAGCCCTCCTGCTTTCCGGTGTTCTGATCCAATTCGTTATCCTCCTCCCGCAGCAGCATCTGAGAAAACAGGCTGCTGATTCCAGACAGTGGAATCGTAAACACAATTCCGCGTCCCGGCTTGTGAAGCTGCATTTGCTGTGCGATTTCTTTGACGGTGGAGGGAAGCCGTTCCCTCGGGCCCATAGTAATCACGAAGTCTTTTTCTGTTTTTCCAAGCCCCAGATAATCCAGCATCTCGGAATTTGCGGTTCCCATGCCAAAGCAGAGGATATGGTAATACAGATGATGCCCGCGGCAGATTTCGGCGACCTTTTCACCCTTGCCCCGATCCACGATGGTGACCATCAGCTTGATAATCCGGTTGCAGTCATTGTTCAATTGTCTCGCCCTCCTCTCCGTATTCTCCGGGCTCGTATTCTATAATCGTATCCTCCTGAGAGAACACAGCGTCGGCTTCTGCGCGCAGCGCAGACGAGCGCATCCGCATCTGATACACAAATCCCAAAACCTGAATCGTAATCAGCGGGGTCATGGCAACCATTGCCACGATACCGAACGCGTCGGTCATAATGTTTCCGCCAAAGGCTTCCGCCGCTCCGATGGCAAAAGGAAGCACAAAGGTAGCCGTCATGGGTCCGCTGGCCACGCCGCCGCTGTCGAAGGCAATGCCGGTAAAAATCTTTGGCACAAAAAACGACAGGACAATGGAAATGACGTAGCCCGGAATCAGGAACCACATAATCGAGATGCCCGTCAGCACGCGGATCATGCCAAACGCCAGAGACATGGCCACGCCGATGGAAAGGCTTAGCTGCATGGCGCTCTGGGAAATCGAGCCCTGAGTGACCTCCTCTACCTGCTTGTTCAGCACGTGAATGGCGGGCTCCGCCGCCACAATGAAATAGCCGATAATCATGCCCAGAGGAATCAGCGCCCAATTGAAGGACGTCTTGGCCATTTCTGAACCGATATAGTATCCCACGGGCATAAAACCCACGTTTGCCCCTGTCAAAAACAAGACAAGGCCGATAAACGTATAGAGAAGACCCACAAGAATCTTCACCATCTGGCGCTTGTTGTATCTGCGGGAAATGGCCTGAAAAGCCAGGAAAAACAGCAGAATGGGACCAAAGGCCTTG
>DKLF01000098.1:14881-17447 GCA_002455655.1 Oscillibacter sp. UBA6647
GACCAAAGGCCTTGCCCACCTCTTCCACATAAATAGGGAGGCTGTGTACGAACTGCGCCGCCACGTCCTTGGTAGTAATTACCTCTGTAATGGTAATCGTGGTGTAATCGGCGGAGGAGGGCTTATACAAAAGCCCCAGTACCAGTACCGAGAGAATGGGGCCGATGCTGCAAAGGGCGACAAGACCGAAGCTGTTGTCCTGAGAGTCGTCCTCCCGCATGGCGGCCAGACCCGCGCCAAAGGCCATGATAAACGGCACGGTAATGGGTCCGGTGGTCACGCCGCCGCTGTCAAAGGCCATGGGGATAAAATCCTTTGAGACATAAAAAGCCAGCGCGAAGACAATCGCATAAAAAATGAGCAGAAGGTGGGCCAGATTCAGATGGAAAACGGTCCGCAGGACCGCAACGGTTAAGAAAAGTCCCACGCCCAGAGCAATTGTCCAGATCAAGACGCTGTCGGGGATGGCGGGAACCTGATGGGCCAGCACCTGAAGATCCGGCTCCGCCACAGTGATAATCACGCCCATGATAAAGCCCACCGCAAGTATGGCTGCAATGGGTTTTCCGGGTTTTCCAAAGTGGCTGCCGATGCCCTGTCCTATGGGCATCATAGCCACGTCTGCGCCCAGTGCAAAAAATCCCATTCCCACAATCAGCATCACTGCTCCGGCGAGGAACAGGGTGATGGTTCCCACCGGAACAGGAACAATTGTGATTCCCAGCAGGAACACAATCACCGTGATTGGCAGAACAGACGACATGGATTCCTTAATTTTCGCTTTCAGATTTTCTTTCAATGATATCCTCCTTACTATGTATTTCAAGGACTCCTGAAAGCCCTAAAATAAATTCGCCCATGCCCTCAATACGGACGGCACCGAAAAACCACCGCACCCTGTCTGTGCAGTCGGCGGAGCGCCTCGCCGCGGCAAAAGAGCGAAATCATTTGTCAAAAGCCGTTCGCCAAGAAACGGCGAGCGGCTGACCCTATACACTTAGTTTACGGATTATATAGGATTTGTCAATACTGAACCCCGGACCATGCGCTTTTCCCGCTTTGGAGAGTATGCCCAACTTTTTTGTGGCAATCTCATAAAGCCCGGACGTGCACAGAACAAGGTCGCGTTAAAAAAACCCCGGAAACCACTGTGGTTTCCGGGAGCCTTTTACGATTAAGGGGACCTGCGTGCCTGTAAGCCCGCAAACCTCGGCCCGCTGCCCGGTACGCGGAATGGGCTATAAAATTTTAACGGAATAAAAACATCGCCACGCGAGTTCGGCATAGCGCATCATGCCCCCGTGAGGGGGCATCGCTGCTATCATAGCGCCGTTCAACGGATACTGCGGTTTCAAGTCATGCCCCCGTGAGGGGGCATCCCTGAGACGAGAGTGAGGTGTTGCCCTCATAAGTGTTTCAAGTCATGCCCCCGTGAGGGGGCATCACCAGCCGCAGGCTGTCCGGCCCGATGGCCTTTTCCACGTTTCAAGTCACGCCCCCGTGAGGGGGCATCCTGCATTTAGGGATTCAGAAAGACGGCGAATATGTAGTTTCAAGTCATGCCCCCGTGAGGGGGCATCTCCTATGCATAGGTGGAAGTCCTATGCCCACAGAACAGTTTCAAGTCATGCCCCCGTGAGGGGGCATCGGCGCTCCGGCTCCAAAGCCTGCTGGATGTCCGCAGTTTCAAGTCATGCCCCCGTGAGGGGGCATCGATGTATTCATCTATTTCCTTCGCAGTGATCGAGGCGTTTCAAGTCATGCCCCCGTGAGGGGGCATCCCTGCTGCTCGTTGAACAGGGCCGACAGCCCCGGAGTTTCAAGTCATGCCCCCGTGAGGGGGCATCCCATGGAAAAAGTAATTTCCGTTCTGGGCCTTGTGTTTCAAGTCATGCCCCCGTGAGGGGGCATCCATGGTTCATTTTCCTTTCAAATTATGGTCCAATGGTTTCAAGTCATGCCCCCGTGAGGGGGCATCGCGGTTTAACGCGCCGCCTTTGTGTAAATGGGTTGTTTCAAGTCATGCCCCCGTGAGGGGGCATCTTGTCCGTAGAAAATGGAAGATATGTATGCTCTGTGTTTCAAGTCATGCCCCCGTGAGGGGGCATCATTTTTGAATGGGAGGTGCATTACAAATGACGGCAGTTTCAAGTCATGCCCCCGTGAGGGGGCATCTTCATGATCTTTCGGAACTGGGCATCGCGCTTGCTGTTTCAAGTCATGCCCCCGTGAGGGGGCATCTTTGTGGCGTGGCCCATCCGCTTCATGCTGTACTTGTTTCAAGTCATGCCCCCGTGAGGGGGCATCATGGACTGGATATCTTTGAGATTAAGGGCGAACTGTTTCAAGTCATGCCCCCGTGAGGGGGCATCCTGGCTTTACGCATAGCATTAGAAGATTAGATCATAGTTTCAAGTCATGCCCCCGTGAGGGGGCATCACTTCTCCGGCACGTCCTTCAGCTTCGCATAAGTGTTTCAAGTCATGCCCCCGTGAGGGGGCATCGAAGCAAAAGTAAGATCGCCTATCGGATATTATGTTTCAAGTCATGCCCCCGTGAGGGGGCA
>DKLF01000128.1:0-2940 GCA_002455655.1 Oscillibacter sp. UBA6647
GTCTGAACCGGCGCGTCTTCCGGCGCTGCACCGACGGGAACGGGCTCTGCCTGCGCAGCCGGGGCGCTCACCCGCCGCAGTACCGGCGCGGCCTGAGGTTCCTCCGCCTGACGGCGGGAACCGGCCTGAGGCGACGCAGCCCGCCGGGCGGCATGATTGTGGGATTTTGGGGAATGTTTACTCATGAAGACCTCACAGTCAAAATTAAAAAGCAAAACAAAAAAGTTACAGGAGGGTTACAGATTGTAACCGACGACATCATAACCCGTTTTCCTTGATTCGTCAAGCATTTTTTTGGCAAAACTGCTGGAAAATGAACCCAAAACCACTTTGCTAGTCTGTCCGAAAATACCTTATTTATGAAATCGACCCAAATTGCGCTTCGAAATACAAAAAAGAAAAGCGGGTTCTGGATAAAAAGGGCAAAAACCCACGACTACCGTTAAAATATTTTTTAGGATGCCTAAAAATATTTGCATTCTTTAAAAAATATGGTATGATATGCACAGTGCGAACGGCGAACGCCGTAATGAAAAGAAACGCAGAGAAGTTGCCGAAAAAAAGGATTCGGCGACTTTCGAAAGGAGCGGCTGTGATGGAGAAAAGAACCCCAAGCCGGGAGGCACTGTTTCAGCTTCGCGGCCCCGTGCCGGCAGGGGCGGCGGTGTCTTTGGCGCTGCAACATCTGGTGGCCATGATTGTGGGCTGCGTAACTCCCGCTATTATTGTGGCGGGGGTGGCGGGCCTGAATCAGGCGGACGGTGTGCTCCTGATTCAGGCGTCACTGGTGATGTCGGCCGTGTCAACCTTTTTCCAGCTCTACCCCATCGGCGGACGGTTTGGCTCTGGGCTTCCGGTGATACTGGGCGTCAGCTTTGCCTATGTGCCAAGCATGCAGGCCATTGCTGCTGACGGCGGCGGTGTGGCCGCCATCGCGGGGGCCATGCTGGTGGGTGGCGTGGTGGCCATGCTGGTGGGTTTTGGCATGAAGCATATCCGCCGCCTGTTTCCTCCGGTGATTACCGGTACGGTGGTGTTTACCATCGGCTTGTCCCTCTATCCCACAGCCATCAACTATATGGCCGGCGGCGCGGGCAATACGGCGGAATCCATTGCCGCAAAAGGTCTGCCCGAGACGTTGATTTACGGCTCGTGGGAAAACTGGCTGGTGGCGGTGCTGACGCTGGTGGCTGTGATGCTGCTGAATCACCACGGCAGGGGCATCGGCAAGCTGGCCTCCATTCTTTTGGGCATGCTGGCGGGTTATGTGATTTCCATTCCCTTTCATATGGTGGACTTTTCCGACGTGGCGGATGCGGCGTGGTTTTCCCTACCCAGACTGCTGCACTTCGGGATAAAGTTTGACCCTGCGTCCTGCATTGCCATCGGACTGCTGTTTGCCATCAACTCCATTCAGGCCATTGGCGATTTTACCGCCACCACCATCGGCGGACTTGACCGGGAGCCCACGGACAAGGAGCTGAAGGGCGGCGTCATCGCCTATGGCGCCACCAATATTTTAACGGCCCTGTTCGGAGGGCTTCCCACTGCAACGTATTCCCAGAACGTGGGCATTGTCAGCACTAATAAGGTGGTGAACCGGACGGTGTTTGCCATCGCGGGTGGGTTTTTGCTGCTGGCGGGCCTTTGCCCCAAGTTTGCCGCCGTTTTAACCACGATTCCCCAGTGCGTGCTGGGCGGCGCCACGGTGACGGTGTTTTCCACCATCGCCATGACCGGCATGAAGTTGATTGCGTCCCAGGACCTCACCGCCCGGAACACCACCATTGTCGGCCTCTCCGCCGCGCTGGGTGTGGGCATTTCTCAGGCGTCCGCCGCCCTGAGCCAGTTTCCCGAGGCGGTGACGATGATTTTTGGAAAGTCCCCGGTGGTCATCGCCACGATTATGGCGGTGGTGCTGAACCTGCTGCTTCCCAAAGATGATGCATAACAAAACCTGCGGGCCGGTGAAAATGCTCTCCGGCCCGCAGATTAACAGTGCCTTGCTTTGCCGCTTTGGTCTTCAGAATGAGAGCCTTTTTCGAAAAATTGGGCGGGCGATCATGCAAATTGCCGAGGAGGAGAGCCAATTTAAGGTTTTGATTGACAATTCAAGACAAATGATGTAATGTGGTATTGAAAATCATATTATGCGAAAGCGCCGGACAAATGACCGTTTGCCGGGAGCCTTCAAAGGAGTTTTTATGGCCTGGAATATTGTGTGCGACAGCAGTGCCGACATGGCAGACCAGAAGTGGGAAAACAGCCTCGTCCGTTTTATTTCCGTGCCGCTGCGCCTTTTGGTGGGCGAGCGGGAGTTTGTGGACGACGAACACATTCGCGTTCCCCAGCTTTTGGAGGCGATGCGTGAGGAGAAGACCGCGTCCTCCACGGCATGCCCATCGCCTTACGCCTTTGCCCAAGCGTTTTCCTCGGCGGACTGCTCCATCTGCTTTACCATTTCCGGAAACCTTTCCGGTACGCTGGCTGCTGCCACGACGGGGCGGGAGTTGGCGCTTGAGGAGTATCCGGAGAAAAAGGTCTGCGTCATTGACTCTAAAAGCACCTCTGGGTGTATGGTCCTGCTGGCGCGGCGGGCAAGAGCTTTGATTGAGGAAGCTGTAAACCCGGATTTTGAGAAGATCTGCGCGGAGCTTCGCATTTATCAGGCCGCCCTGCGCACCGTGTTCACTCTGGAGAATTTCGACAACCTGATTAAGAATGGACGGATGCGCCCGCTGGTGGGGAACCTGCTCCATTCTCTGGGAATCCACGTAATTGCGGATACCACGCCGCAGGGTTCTATCCATGTGGCGGATAAGGCGCGCGGCGAAACGAAGACCTATCAGGCCATTACAAAGCAGATGGCCGCCAGTAAGGACTGCACCGGGGCCGAGGTGATTATTTCCCACTGCCAGAACCTGCCGGGAGCCGTCAAGC
>DKLF01000128.1:3099-3431 GCA_002455655.1 Oscillibacter sp. UBA6647
ACCTGCCGGGAGCCGTCAAGCTGAAGGAGCAGATTCTGCGGGACCTGCCGGTGAAGGGCGTGGACATTATGGCCTGCCGGGGCCTGACCAGTTTTTATGCCATGGAAAAGGGCCTGATTTTGGGCTATTGAGGATACGGTCAAGGGCGCCTGCGGAAGCTTTCCGCGGGCGCCCTTGCGCATTGGAAAACCAGCGTTGCTTCTCGGAATATTGCTGGCGGACAAATATTAGCGGAAATTTGGCACGAACTATGGTATAATAAACGCAAAGTGGTTAAGATACTTTTGAATACGACATATTTCAACAGAAAAGGACTGGGGGAGAAGGCTTGC